>PMBC01000103.1:0-7521 GCA_003152835.1 Bacteroidales bacterium
CCTCCGACTTCTGCAACGAATCCCTGACTAAAAGATTTACTGGTTACCAGTAATCCCAAAGCAACCAAACCAATAGTTAAAAGTTTTTTCATAAAACTGACTTTTAAGTTTAGAAATTTCAATCAAAAATGATATAAGTAATACTGAAAAAGCAATATACTGACTAAGTTACGCATTGTTTACGCCAAAGTCAATTTTATAAAATAAAAACACCTGGGATCCTGGGGCTGATAATAAATATCAAATACCCTGACAAGTTTTTTTATTCCTTTATAAATGTCTCAGACCCTATACAATTAGCCAGTTCACCACAAGGCGGATAAATGAATATTATTTTTTTATCGTTATCCCCGAAATTACACGTAACTGAATATGAACTTCCCTCACTTCCACTGAGCAATTGTAAATTTTCAAATTTGGCATAAGGTTCTTTAGTGTCATCGTTACTATAACTTATCATATTATAAAATGAAAGCTGATCACCAACCAGTTTGTAATTAGCTAATGTTCTCCATCTGTATCCTAAAACATTCCGGGAATTATTTTCAAGTTCTATCCTTAAAACCTCAACAATATTGCAGTCCATAAAATTATATTCCAATCTAGATATTTCGGTGGAATCCCCGAGATATTCTTCTTCGTACCAAACGCCTGTAAGTTTTTCATTATTTATTGTCTCTTTTTTAGAACAGCTTAAAAAGGCAATAATCAAAAAACAAGCAAAGAAACAATAAGTAATTTTTTTCATGATATCAAACGATTAGGGTCAAAATCATTGCCACAAAAATCAAGCCAACAATATGAAATACAAGTGTTGAAATTTCAAATTGAGGGGTTTTAATGTATTATTTTTTTATTGTGAAGTCTTTGTGCATGGGACCAAGCATTATGGTCAGGGCGACTGTATTTGAGGTCATTATTGCTTAATACAAATTAACTGGGCTATGCCACAGGTGTGACTTTATTTAAAATTAAAGATCCTTTAATCAAAGGTTTAAACTCATTGGATGCTCCTTTCCCCTGTAACGGGAATAAAGAAATGAAATAAAAAAGTTCAAAAACTCTATTTGGTTCTGATGGAAAAAACAAATATATCGCTTGCGATATAAAATTAATTACTATATTTGTATCGCGAACGACATAATATTTAGAAATGGATCCAGTCTAATCAAAATAAATTATAAAATGAAAAATCAATTTTACCAGTTTACAGCAAAGAGCCTTCAGGGGAAGGAGATAAACATGGCTGCTTATGAAGGGAAAACCATTTTAGTTGTCAATACCGCAAGCAAATGCGGACTGACGCCTCAGTATGAAGGCCTCGAAAAGCTTTATCAGAAATATAAGGATAAAGGATTTGTTATATTGGGTTTCCCGTGCAATCAGTTTGGCAACCAGGAACCGGGTGATGAAAAATCAATATCTGAAGGCTGCCTGATTAACTATGGAGTGAGTTTCCCGATGTTTTCAAAAATTGAGGTTAACGGAGAAAATGCTCATCCCATTTATAAATATCTTAAAAATGAATTAGGCGGCTTGTTCAGCAGTAAGATCAAATGGAACTTCACCAAGTTTCTTATCGATACAAATGGGAATCCGGTTAAAAGATTTGCTCCGATTACGAAACCTGAAGAGATTGATAAATATTTAATGAAGTTCCTGAATTAAATCTGAATATGGAATTTGAACAGCTGAAACTGGAGAACCAACTGTGTTTCCCTGTTTATGCAGCTTCAAGGCTGATAATCAGGGAATATCAGCCATACATGGATAATCTGGGCATAACTTACCCGCAGTACTTAGTGCTGATGGTTTTATGGGAGAAAGATGACATTTCCGTAAATGAGATATCACAAAAGCTGATCCTCAACACCAATACAGTCACTCCTCTTTTAAAACGCATGGAAGCGCAGGGATTTATTAAACGCCGGCGATCCCGAAGCGATGAAAGAAAAGTTATTGTTAAGCTTACAGGGAAAGGAAAGCTGATGCAGAAAAAAGCAGCTTACATACCTGAGAGTCTTGCTTCCGGCCTTGTTTCCGGCACAATGAAAATTGAGGAGCTGAACGATCTTAAGAGTAAACTTAAAAAGCTGATCAATTATCTGGTACAGAAACACTCACAGAAGAACTCGATGGGTACTGAAGGTATTTAACCACGGTTTTCCCCTCACGCCCTTCGTCCACCGAAGCTTTAGCGAAGGTGGACTCACTCCTCACTTATTCCTTAATGAGCTTAAACGACTTATTAAGCTTGTCTCCCCTGACATTCAGAATGTAGATCCCTTTAGGGTAATTGCTTATGTTTATTGTGGTCTGATACTGGCGGTTCAATAAATCTGATATCAGTTTCCCTGATAGATTGACGATCCGCACATCATATTTATTTGAATTGCTTATTGCCACATTCACTTCGCCAGTAACAATGGTCGGCCAGACTGATACTTCAGGAACTGATACATCATCACTCTGCTTCAGATAGACATAAGTTGAATCGCTTGCCAGGGTGCCGCATGTCCCTTTTACCACTATGTTGTAAAGACCAATGTTACGGGCATCCACATTCTGCATCGAAAGCTCCGGAGAGTTGCTGTTCTCAACCGGGCTTCCGTTCTTCATCCACAGGTAATTAAGGTTATGTCCGCCGGCATCGACACTGAGAGTTATATTGCTTCCAAAATCTGTGGTAATATCAGGTGATATGCTGTTTATAACGGTAACGGGATAGACAATAACATTCATAATGTTTGATGATAGCGTTCCGCATAATCCTGTTATCTGGCACCTGTATGCCCCGGTGGCTGATTCAGGAGTGTTCAGCCAGGAAATATAATAGGTATCCTCAGTGTAGAGAAGATTTCCATCCTTGTACCATTTGTAATCAAGGTTATTCCCTTCTGTTTCCAGCCTGAGGTCCAGAGAATTGCCTGCACAGATGACCGTATCTCCGGGTTGGCTAATGACTTTAGTTGCAAGGGCACAAACAGCGCTTCTTTCTGCCCATTCAGAATAAGAATCAGACAACTGTACTCTTGCCCTGACAGTTGCTGTCCCTTTAAAAGCAGGATTCCAAGATACGGATGCTTTTTCCCGGATCCAGGATATCTCACCGGCATTAGATGGGATCAGCTGCCACTCATAGTCAATGGCATCGGATACAAGTTCTTCAGTATAATTGCTTATTTCTGTACCGGGACAAACAACGCTATCGCCTACCGGTGTTGCCGGAGCATAATCATAGATCCCTGTTGTACTCCTGATCCAGAATTCGAAGTCAGATACCCTGGAATAACCTCCGTATGTATCGCAATTCTTGCTTCCCCAGCTTACGATGCCTGCGAGTTTGTATTCTCCATTTACATAAACCGACATCGGACCTCCGCTGTCGCCGCTGCACGCATCCTTATTCCCGTTCAGATATCCTGCCATAATATCTGTTGAGGGTATTGTCGGCCATACAGCGGCTGCCGTTGAATTTGATACAATGGGCACCTGAGCCTTCTGCAGTATTGAAGGCAGATTAGTGGCACCTGCAAAAGTGATACCCCATCCTGTAATCCATGCCATTTTGCCCGGATCAGTATATCCTTCAGAAACATTCTTTGCAGTCATAAGCTTGATAGGCTTGCAATTGGTGCAGCTGATAGCGCCGGTTACCCTTAAAAGGGCAATATCATTCTCAAAAGTAGTCTTGTTGTAACTCGGATGAGGGATAACTTCGCTGACTTGATATTGTATACCTGAAGAAGCCGGATTGGTGGATCCTGCAACTATTGAAATGACTGAAGGAGGGTATGTAGTTCCGACGGTGTTGAAAATACAGTGGGCTGCAGTGACAACCCATCCTTGAGCAATAATAGAGCCGCCGCACCGATAAGCATTTGAAATAAGAAATATCTGCCACGGAAAATCACTTATCGAAGCGTCAGTACCTCCGATAATCTTTGCCTGTGATTTCCTCGTCCCGGTGAAGAAGGGGTAAAAATAATCGCCGGGTTCAATTTCAGAACCGGCATCCAGAATATGTTCATTATCGAAGCGCACGGAGTACAGATCAACTCCGGGCTTAAGAATGTCAATGATAGAAACCTGCAGAAAATAACGCTTCTCAGCTTCAAGGGGAAATACAATTGAATCTGCATCAGGGTATTCCTCCTCCCTGATTACCTGGCGGTAATTCTCGTCAAGTATCTGCCATTCGGAGCGGGCTGCATCCTTTGCCCGTATAATAGTGATATTAACCTTCTGGGAAAAACCGCAAAAGGATACAAGTAATAGCAGGTATGATGTAACAATCTTTTTCATCAGCAGACCGGATCAGTAATGCAATAAGTGGTTCATCACGTCTGACCCTGGAAAAATATGGAATAAATATAACATAAAATAAATAAACTGATGTTCAAAGAAAAGCCGCCCGGAGGCGGCTTAGAGAAAAGAAAACCCCCCCTTATTAACCTAACCTGCCTCGTATGAAAAAACTTTTCTTTTCTTCATTATGTCATAAATATCTTAAACAGGTTTCGTTTTAGAATGACACATTTGTCACCTTGGATGAAACCGTGAAATTCTTTTTTGCTGTTCCACCGGAATAAGTTCCACCAACATATATACCATTTGTCATAGTCCCTGTTGATGATCCGCCAGTACAGATAAAGTAGGTCGATCCGCTCAGAAGCAGGGGAGACGAATAAACAATGTAATAGCAGCTGCGCACGGGCTTGAAAGTGATCAGTTCATTCCCTGAAGCATCCTGTATATGGAACAGAGTCGAAGCTGCCAGGGTTGAGGTGATTGTAGCCTTTATACCATACTGGGAGGTAGTGGTGCTTAATCCTTCAATCATGTTCCCGGAATTAGGCCCCGACCCGATAACAAGTCCGCCTGAAACATTGAATGTTCCGTTTATGTCAAAGCCTACTTCAGGAGCCGACTGCGGTCCCTGGACAATGACTGTACCAGCGGTCATTGCTACACTGCCGTTGCTGTCAAGACCATCCCCCGTTGAGGCATTTATAGTTATGTTACCTCCCTTGATATATAGCCAGCTGCCGTCGTTTGATTCCGTCGCTGATCCTTTTGTAGCATTGAAGGCATCATCAACGGAGAAAACATTGATATCTCCAGTGTTGACTGTGATGAGAGAGCTTTCTACCCCTTCATAACACTTTGTTATGGTGATGTTTCCTCCGTTGAATGTTATTGCTGCCGGAGCATGAATGCCATCATCTTCGGTTGAAAGTGTAAATGTTCCTCCATTGATCGTAACAGATCCTGCTTTTGAATGAATTGCGTCATCAGCTGAGTTAATAATGAATGTCCCTTTTGTAATGACAATGTTATTTGTTGCTTTCATTCCTTTTTCTGAAATTGTCCCGGTATATCCGGTAGCGGAAGTTCCTCCCGGTCCAGGGCCTCCTGTAGCGATGCTGCCTGCTCCCCCGCCACAGATAATGGTAAATGAACCGTCGCCAATTGACAAGTTTGTTTTGGCATTGATACCGTCTCCGGACGTTGCAGTAATATTAACAAGCGCACTGTCAATTGTTACATAACCCAACAGGGGATCTTCGGTGTTGGATGATTTGATGCCATCACCCTTCGAAACGACTGTTATCTTGCCGCTCTTAATAATCACACAATCTTTTCCTCTGATTCCGTCGTCGGCAGCAGTGACAGATATTGTTCCGCTTTTAATCAGCAATCCGTCGTCAGTTGAAATTCCATCCTTGTATTTTCCAGTCACAGTGAGTGCGCCGCTACCAAAGATCGTAAGGTTTGAGTTGCTGAAGAGAGCAGACTTTGGCTCATCAGTGGTGGAATAGATTGCACCATCGGTAAGATAATTATCTGTCCCGGAAGCAAGGTTTATAATTGTCTTCTGTGAGTCTTTAATATATAGAGGAGCACTGTTTGAACATGTTATGTTGACGCCGTTTAGTATAAGCCTGACGCTTGATTCATCCTTTGAATTAACAACAATCTGCCCGTCGGTAAGCGACCCCGTAATGTTGTAAGTGCCGGCTTCTGTAATAGTGAGCTTGCTGCCGTTAATTTCAGCCACGGCAGGGTCAATAGTAATTGAAGTTCCATTTAGCGTTACCTGTACAACCGTTGATGTGTCCCATACATAATCAATCGGATCATCCGTGATGCCGGTTTTATCTTTATATGCTATTTTCTGGCAGGAGGCAAGAAATATCAGTGCGATGATAATTCCAGCCAGTGATTCTGTTTTCCGGGTGAGCATGAAAGAAAATATTAAATACAGTCATAATACAGGCTGAAAAGGGATTTCCCTACTTTCATGGTAAAGTTTCAGCTGGTATCCCTGCCTTTGACTTTGTAAAGTACATTAAAACCCTGATGCTTTCAGCCAGCTGATGCAGAGGCCGGGCCATGCAGATTGAGTATCCCTGCTCCCGCCAAGTCCGTATCCGTGTCCTCCTTTCTGAAAAATGTGAAGCTCGGAAGGGATTTTGTAATTAACCAGCTGTTCGTAATAAACAATGCTGTTTTTTACGGGCACGGTCTGGTCGTCAGCGGAATGGACCATGAATGCCGGAGGCGTATCTTCATTCACCTGCAGTTCGTTTGAAAAGCGTTTTATTGCATCATCGGAAGGGTTCTCACCAATCAGGTTCTTTCTTGATCCTGCATGAGTGAAGGAGGCATCCATTGTTATCACAGGATATATAAGCAGGGAGAAATCGGGACGTGCGCTTACTGTATCTGTCGCGTCGTACACTTTTTCAGCATAATGAGTCGAAAGGGTTGAAGCAAGATGTCCGCCTGCCGAGAATCCTATTACGCCAACTTTTTTTGGATCGATATTCCACATAACTGCATTCCGGCGTATGATTCGCATTGCCTCCTGGGCGTCCTGCAGAGGTCCTATGGATTTATCCTTCATGATGAGGTCGGAGGGGAGCCTGTATTTAAGTATTATTCCAGCGATGCCGTTATCGTTAAGCCATGATGCGATAGCATTACCTTCATGTCCGAAGGCGAGAGCCGAATATCCTCCGCCGGGACAGATGAGAACTGCTGTACCGGTTGCTTTCTCCTTCGGAGGAAGGAAGATATAAAGCATCGGGTTGGTGGTCTTCTCAAAACGTGTAATAAATCCTTCGCCCGTAGTCGATTTTTCAACGTAAGAATCGTTGAATATCAGGCCGGGAATTCCTCCGGGCCAGATGTTAATGGTCTTCTGCTGGGCATTTGAGTTCAGGACAGGTATTATGGCAATGATGAGGGCGGTTATTAAAGCACGTGTTTTCATGTCTGTTTGATTAAGCTTTCAAAAATAGTCAAAAAATGGATAACGGTCGATGGTTAAAAATAGTCTTTCATTTTAGCCGCTTCCCATAACCTCTGCGAGGTAAAAAAATATTCCTGAAACATTTACCGAATTACGGGGGTGTCTAAAAAGTCGAAATCCATTAACCGCAAAGGCCGCTAAGGATTTACGCTAAGATCGCAAAGAGCTGAAATACATTGTTTTAACTTTGCGTACTTTGCGCC
>PMBC01000103.1:7550-29558 GCA_003152835.1 Bacteroidales bacterium
CGACTTCGACGGATCTCCGCCATTGCCGCCTATTGCAAGATTAAGCAGAATATAGTGTGGCTGGAGGAACGGGTTGAAACCATCAGGGTTTACGCAATCATTTACGGCGACATCGTTCAGAAGCAGATCATCAAGGAAAATCTTTATGGAATCCTTATCCCAGTCCATTCTCCATATATGGAACTTTTTAGCCCACTCAGGATCATTTTTTGTGAAATCTGAAAAAGGCTTTTTAAGGTCATCCCATTTTGCCACCCATCTTTCTTCCTTTCCCCATGCAAAGTTGGCAAGGATTGCAGGAACGCCTTTCCACCTGTAGAATTCCATAATGTCAATTTCGCCCCCGGAAGGCCACTCCCTTGAAACACCAAGAGTCCATATCGCAGGCCAGGCTCCGGAGGCAGTATCGATCCTTGCCCGGACCTCAAAACGACCGAATTGAAACTGCCTCAATACGGCAGAGTTTATACTTGCAGATGTATATTCGGCAAATTCCCTTGAGCTTCTCCAGTCGCTGCTTCCTGCAGCATATCCTGGATTACTTATCTTCTCCCGTCGTCCTTCAATGAGCAGCACCCCTTTTTTACAGTTTGCATTTTCAGCCTGGTACCACTGAAGCTCCTCGTTTCTGACAAAACCGTTTTCGTATGTCCAGTTTGCCGGATCAGGCTTCCCGGTGGTATTGAATTCATCATTCCAGACGAGGGTCATCCCCTTTATTTTTGCAGGCTTTCTGAAATCAGGTTTATAAGGATCAACTCTCTGACACGATAACAGGTATATAGAGCAGTTAACAAAGAGCAGAATATATAATTTGTTTTTATTCATTTGGTTTTCTTAGTGTTACTTTGTGATCCCGATAGCTATCTGGACCATCGTGACCCTTTGTGGTAAAAAAAAATTAACCACGAAGGTTCACAAAGGTAAACACAAAGGCACTCAAAGGATCTCCAAGGATTTTTAAAAGATCTACAATTTTAAATTATCAGCCTTATCTATTTCTTTATCCGGCACTGAACCGCATTGAACTGTTTTGAAGTCAGTTACATTTTTCAGGACGAAAGTTGGAACTCCCTGTGCATGAGGAGCCTTTACATTGATGAATGAAGCTCCCTTCACGTCTTCAAGGATGAATGGAGGCCGCAGATCTTCATTTTCAACCTTCAACTCAACATTCATCAATTCAATATTCTTTGCATGCCTGATATAAAGACCATAAGCCGGAATGGCTCCGAAATTGGTGGGATCAGGGTATCCTTTCTCAAGTTCAGGTACAATGATATCGGCTTGTTCTTTTGCCGCTCCTCCCTTTACAAGCACAGTGATATTACTCATTTTAACATCCTCGATATCATAACCCGGAAGGCCAAGAATAAGCGACGCATATTTGGGATCAGCACTGTATGCGATAATATTGCTGATATTTATTCTTCTCGCTTTGCCGACGACCGTTCCCTCTGGTCCCCGCAGCCTTGCTCCGATACGCATAAAGAACGGAGCAGCCATACAATCGCGCATTGTGATATTTGAAACAGTAATATCTTCAAGATATGCGCCATCAACCGTCTCCAGCGCCAATCCTCTGCAGAATTCAAATGTGCAGTTGGAAATTGTGATATTTCTGAATCCACCGTTTGATTCTGTTCCCAGTTTAATTCTTCCGGTCACAGCTCCCCTGTCCGGCACCCGGTTAAAATTATTTCGCTGATAAGTGCCATCGAGGAATGTTCCTATGTCGAATCCGAATACTGAGCAGCCGGTTATAGTCACATTCTCAGTCATCCTTGCAAAGCCGAGGGCATATGAGCTTTTCAGGACAATGGCATCATCGAACGGTGAGTTGACACTGCAGTTTGACATGTGGACATACCTGCAGCAGTCGATGTCGAATCCGTCGCGGTTGGTATCGAGTTTCACATTGTCTATAGTGAGGTTATCCACCCCTGTGGCAAGAAGGCAGAAATGTCCGCCACGCAGAACCGTAAAATCCTTCAGGATCACGTTACGGCAAAGCTTCAGGGCGATTGTTTTATTGCCCAGACCCGGAGTGGGTCGGCCTTCACGGGTAAGCCCGTTACCAATGATCCACCCCTGACCAATGATGGCGATGTTCTCCAGGTTCTCTCCCCAGATAAGGCTGTTGTGCCAGTGACTGTGGCCGAAATCCTGGTACTTGTCGGCAGGGTTCGGTTCAGGAGCATCATAACCGCCGGGCCCTTTGTCTGATGCAGCTCCAATCAGGTATGCTCCGTTATCGAGAAAGAGGGTAATGTTGCTTTTAAGGTGAAGTGAGAAGCTGAGGTAATTTCCGGCAGGGAAGTAAACAGTTCCTCCGCCGGCAGCTGCCGCAGCATCAATGGCCCTGTTAATGGCATCGGTCTCGATTGCCGTGCTGTCGCCCTTGGCTCCGAATGCCCTTACATTAAAGAATACATGGGAATCCTGAGGTGCTGCAGACAGGAGCACCGGAATAAATAAAAATGCAATAGAGAGATGTTTTTTCATACAAATTTAATTTGGTCAGAAAGATAATGAAAAAAGTACGAGTTTAGCCCCCGGGCTTCTCCGCCAGCTGGCGGAAAAGCCCACCCCCTAAATAGGGTCTAATACTGTAATTATCATGAAAATACTGAATCAGGCCCCCTTCAGGGGGCAGGGCCCCGAAACTTCGGGGACCGGGGGTCTCACGAGCCGAATCTCATGATAGCATCATGAACCCGCTTTCTTGTTTCGTCAGGCGTGGGATTTAGTTCCTCAGCAGTGAATTTACCATGACGGATGTCGATCCTTTCAAAGACCATGAGGTAAAGGTCAAAAATGACTTCGAGGCTGAGCTGATACCTGGGTTCCAGAAGCGGGCTTATCTTCTTTATCTGGTCGTAGGTCCTGAGCCGGTATTCTTCTGCAAGTGTAAGATATACACTTATTAAGTTCCTGAAGTTCTTGTTGACCGGACGGCCGTGCGCAAAATCATTCAAATCCTTTCGGGTAAGGTTATTTTTTATTATGAGATCATCGGCAAAATAGTTCAGATTATTGAGCTGGTCTTTTTGGAAATCCCGGATAATGTGGACAATATAGCTGAATATCGCACAAGGTACAGAGGCTTCCCTGACGTCAAATAGAGGAACTTCATATTTCCCGTTTTTTCTTGTGAGTCCGTTAAGGTGCACAAAGATTGATGCTGGTGCAACCGACGCTCCCTGCGAGTATTCCATATAAGATTCAATGGTCGGGAACCCGTCGTTATTGATATCATAGATCATCGATTTCGCGAAAGCCTCAAGCGGCCAGAGGGGGATCCTGAAATGTTCGATTGTTTCGAGTAATTCCTTTTTGAGCGGATTGCAGTCTTCAGCAACGATCATCATTTTGAGCCATTCGTTTACATTGGCGACAAATTCTTTCCTCTCGCCGGGGGCGATAATCTTGTTTACTGCCTTGTGGTCGTCAATGAGATCGTCGATAGTGCGCATGAACTTATAGCATGTCTTTGCAGCGCAATACCTGTCCTCTTCCCAGAACCTGGCTGCAATGAGAATATTCGGATGATCTATAATCTGGTGGAAATCAATTGAATTGAAAATTTCAAGAAATCCTTCCCTCTGTGAGCTCATTAATTATATTATGTTTTGTCAGCGTAAAACTAATTTATTTTCCTGATATGATCCTTTCAGCAACGAGTTTTGACGACATCAGAATATTTGGAATGCCGTTGCCAGGATGAGTGCTCCCTCCTACAAAAAATAGATTGTGATACTTATCGTGACGGTTGTGAGGGCGGAAATATCCCATCTGCATCATGTTGTGACCGAGACTGCCGAAGACGGATCCTCTTGTGATATTGCAAGCTGTTTCCCAGTTCTCCGGCGTGTAACAGATCTCGAATTTAATATGTTCTTCGATATCTGACAGGCCAAGCTTTTTAAGCCGTTCAATAACCGCCGCCCGTGTCTTTTGCTTAAGCAATTGCCAATCCTGATCCTTTGCCTTGTCGATATGGCCGGCACCGACGACAATGGATAGCGTTTCATTGCCTTCCGGAGCAGCCGAAGGGTCAGTGCGGACCGGCGCATGAAGATAGAAACTTGGATGATCTCCGAGTGTTTTATCAATGAAGATCCTGTCAAGCCCTTCACGGAAATTATCGGAAAGGAAGACATTATGGTGTCGCAGTTGAGGATAAACTTTATCGACTCCCCAGTGAAAGCATATTGCCGAGCATGAGTAATTCATCTTATCAAGCCTTGCCGATTTTCTCCTGTCAGGAAGAAGGTTGCGGTAGACATAAGGCAGGTCCGCATTGGCAACAATGATGTCTGCCTTTTTTTCTCTGCCATCTTCCAGCATGATTCCCTCAGCATTCTTCCCTTCAATATTGATCTTCGTGACGCCGCTGTTGAAATAAAATTTTACTCCTAGAGATTCAGCGGTATTGAAAAGTTTTTCGACAATTGAATACATTCCGCCGTGAGGGAAGAACGACCCTTCGGTAAGCTCAGCGGCTGGCACCATAGAGAATAGTGCAGGGGAGTTGAAGGGACTCTGCCCCACATAGATGTTCTGAAAGGTGTAAGCCATCATCAGGTGGGGATGGCTGAAAAACTTTCTGGCATAATTCCAGTTCGAAATATAAGTCTTGAGCTTGATGAGAAGTCCAATGTTTTTGAAATTGGCAAACTGTAAGAGGTTATAGAAATTACGTCCGACCAGCTTATCCATCCCGAGCCTGAAGATATTATATCCGGCAGTCACATATTTTTTTGATTTTTCAAAGCTGCCGGGTTCTATCTTTTCCAGCTGCTCCTTCATTCTTGAGTCATCAGAAGTAAAGTCTATTTTCTCGCCATTGTCGAACCAGATGGTATAGAGGTCATCAAGAGGAACAATATCTTTTCCCTCTTTGAGGGTGATTCCCAGTTCGCCGAATACCTGCCGATAGATTCCAGGCATGAGGAGCATTGTAGCCCCCAGGTCGAACCTGTGACCATCGCGGATAAGCTGTCCGCACCGTCCCCCCGGCGATGAGTTCTTTTCATAGACACTTGCCTGGTAACCATTTTTCGCCAGGTAAACGGCAGTTGCAATTCCGCCGATACCTGCACCAATTATGATTGCCGTTTTGTTTTCGGTCATATTATATTTCTGAAGTAATAAACAAAATTTTAGTAAAAGACGGTGGAAATCTGTTATTGTCTCAAAATAATTGAAATATAAAATTAATTTTTCAGCTGAGACTTTCAGCTTATTCTATATAATGGAAGGTCCATATTCCGGTAAGGAGGGTTTATTTTTTATCTGTGTTTTTTGGCGGTATCGTAACGTTATATAAATTCTGCATTTTCAGATCGATATCTGAAATGATATCGGCGCAATCTTTTAATTCCTTTGTGACACTCTCCGTTTTCCCTTCGGTCAGCTTATATGAAAGCTCATGTTCAAGCGACGCCCAAAAATCCATTGCAATCGTACGTATCTGTACCTCAACCTTGACAAGTTCGGTGTTCTCTGACAGAAATACAGGAACAGTCACGATAAGATGAAGGCTTCGGTATCCGTTTGGTTTTGGATTTTTTATATAATCGGATCTGTGAATAACCTCAATATCATCCTGTGAAGTCAGAAGGTCGGCAATTAGGTAGATATCGTCAATGTAGGAACATATTACACGAACACCGGCTATATCGGTAAGATTTTTTCGGGCCGATTCGACACTAAGCTCAAAGCCTCGCTGTGATAGTTTTCTTATTATGCTTTTTGGTGTTTTTACCCTGGCTTTTATCTGATGTATCGGATTGCGATCCTTTACATGCTTAAATTCATCATTCAGGTTTTCGAGCTTGGTTGTAATTTCACGGGTAGCTGACGAATAATGATTCTCAGCTATCACAAGGGAATTGATCACTGCTATGACCTCATCCGGTAATTTATTTTCTATTAATCCATCAAAAAAATAAGCGGCTTTTGTCAGATCAATTTTTGTCATAGTGCTTACCGTAATTAAGGGTGGTTTGTACTTTCAAGTTCTTATTTTTTTCACCACGGATAAAGAATAACATCAGAATGGCTGAAATTATTGCGGTTGCGGCACCAAAATAGAAAGGAATATGAGAATTGACTTTATCATAAAGTATTCCTGCTATAAGGCTTGCCGGCAATAAGGTAACGCCAAGCAATGCATTATATATTCCCAACCCGGTGCCCTGCTTATTTTTATCGGTAATATCTGAGATAAATGCTTTTTGTATCCCATCGGTTGCTGCTGAATACAAACCGTACAATGCAAAAAGGAATACAATGGTAGCCACGCTGCCTGTAACACCAAACCCGTAATAAACTATTGCGTAAATCAGAAATCCAGCCACGAGAATTTTTTCTTTCCCGATTTTATCAGAAAGGGAACCTAATGGAATAGCCATTAACACAGATACAATACTTGTGATCAGATAGACAAGCGGAATAAAAGCAACCTTAACTCCTACCTCATTGGCTTTGACCATCAACAGGGCATCTGTTGAGTTGCCAAGAGTAAAAATGAATATGATGGCCAGGAAGAAATAAAATCTTTTGGAAAAGTCCCTGAGATGGAAATGGGTAAAGAGGTCCGTTTTATTTTTTTTGGCTTCCTTAATTCCAAAGATTAACACAAGGATTCCCAATATGCCCGGAATCCCGGCCAGCAGGAAGATGATCCTGAAGTTGCCCGGGAGAAACGATAAAAGGGCAAATGCCATCAATGGTCCGAATATTGCCCCGCTGTTATCCATTGCTTTTTGTAGTCCGAAGCTTTTTCCGGTCTCTCCTTTTGTAACAGATCCGGCAATAAGGCTGTCGCGCGGTGCTGTGCGGATTCCTTTTCCAAATCTCTCAATGAACCGAAGGTAAAGTACCTGCATGGGAGAAACCACAAAAGTATAAAGAGGTATTATCAGGGCTGACAATCCATACCCGATTATCATAAAAGGCTTGTTTTTGCCAATCTTGTCACTCCAGAATCCTGATAGTGCCTTAACCAGGGAGGCAGTGCTCTCGGCAATTCCCTCAATAAGTGATAAACTGGTTTTTGAAGCACCTATTGAGAGTAAAAACATCGGCATTACCGAATAAACCATTTTTACGGAGGTATCGGTAAGAAAACTCGTTAACCCCGTAAACAGGATATTCCTGTTAAATCCAAAAAACAGTTTTTCTTTGTTGACGTCAGTATTCGATTCCATTTTTAAGCTTTTCAGCCCTGTACTTTAACCAATCAATCATTTTCCTCTTTTAATTTCTTCTCTCCATTTGCTTTATCAAGATCATTGGCCAGGCGGAGCAACCTGACAGTTTTAAAAATATTCATAAGAAATAAAATGGCACATACAATAACGGCAGAATATATGATAGAGTTTTTGAAAAGCACCTCAGCCACCAATATGACGGAAACGATAATTCTCACTTCAGTAGGTCCAAACAGACCAGAATCAATGGTGTATTTATCGGTAACTTTATATTTTAACAAAGTGGTAATTATAGCCCAGCCATACATAACAACAAACCCAAATCCCAGAATTTTCCAATTTCCATCTGTATAAATCATGTATCCGCAACCTATAATTATAGTGGTAATCCAATCGACTGTAAGATCGAGAGAAAATCCGTACCATTTCCGGGGTTGGTTACGGAAGTATGCAAGTCTGCCATCCAGAGAATCACCAAACCAGTTTATGCCAAACCCCGGAATACCCAGTAAAAGATAGTTTTTGTGAACATAAGTTGCTAAAATGAAACTTAATAATACTGTCAGACTTCCCATAAATCCGATAAAAGTGAGCATGTCTGATTTAATCCAGGAAGGAATGCGCTGAACTAAAAAGACGAGAGTGTCCTGCTCAACGGTTTTAAGCAGATTGGTCCGGGATCTGTCTTTGGAAATATTTTTCAGTATTTCCAATGCTTCCTGAGATAAAAAAGACTTCATATAATAAGTTAAATAGTTATGATTTCTTTATCCACTCACAACAATAAATGAAGGTATCTTTAAATGAAACAATGTTTCCAGTACTTCATTCTATGATTGGATTTTAATAATAATATATGTTTTTGCGAACATTAAAAATTAGCTGTTTGGAATTATCCATTAACCACCGGCTAAAAGTATAAAAAATAAGTTTATGAGGAAGAATATAGCATTGGTTTTGTCCAGCGGTGGAGCTCGTGGCTGCGCCAATTAATAGATTTTCACGGGATCAGTCAGTATCTGATTTTAACTGCTATCTTTTTATCCTCCTTAATATCAAACAGCCATTCTTTAAATGGCATGGGACCAAACATCCCGGAAGCATTATTTGAAAATCCATAGCCCTCTTTTGGAATTCCCAATCCATTGGTTTCCATTATTCCGGAGAGGTTTTCATCATGAAAACAACGGGAAGCATATTTCCCGGGTTTAAGATCTTTGAAAACAATAACTGACCTGTTTTCTTTTATTTCACTTTTGGCCTGATTAATTACTTTTTCATTTTCATCGAACAACTGCAGCAATACCAGCCCGGTGTTGTTTTTTAGCCCCGTTATTTCAATTTCGAGCGAGAACTGACCTGACACAAATTTTGAAAAAAACAGTAATACGGCAATAAGGGAAAGATATTTTTTCATAACCAGTCATTTTGTGAGTACGGAACTGAATATGTATTCTCCTGATCCGACTTCAATCCTGGTTTGATTACCTGAAGATTCAAAGTGCTTTACAGATTCAAATGAACTCAAAACAATTTTCCCTTCCCGTATCTTATCAGCATCCGGCTGAGGAATTATGACAGTCGCTTTACAGTTAGCCGGGATATTTACCTTCAGGACAAAAATATTATCGGTTATCTTCCATGAGCAAAATACTTCCCCATGAATTGTCTGATAGGAAGTCTCAGCCCATTTTATATCACCCACCGGTTCGGGTTTTATCAGAATATGATTATACCCAAATGAATTTTCAGCCTGACGTATTCCTCCAAGACCGCTATAAAACCATTCCATCAAATGTCCCAGCATCATGTGGTTATTTGATACATTTACCAGCCCTGCCCACGATTCAGTCAGCGACGTGGCCCCTTTTGACAACTGGTACCCGTAACCTGGAACATCCGTTTTTGAATTCATCTCATAAATAAGCTGTGACTGACCTTCCTGCTCAAGGGCTCTTAACAGATACCTGTATCCCACATCACCTGCAGTCAGAGCTTTATTATTTTCATTAATTGATTTAATAAGATTTTTTACCACCTCCGTTTTTAAGCTATCATCTACCATCCCGAAAAACAAAGGCATTGAAAAAGCGGTCTGACTGCCGGTCGAGTATACTTTAGTATCAGCATTGAAGAATGCTTTATTAAATGCCGTCCGAATCTCTTCTGCAATGTTTTTAAAAATGGCTGCATCTTCTTTTTCTCCTGTTAAATCAGCCATGTCAGCCATTAATTCAGCATCATAAAAATAGATTGAAGTGGCCGTAACTGATTTTGGAGTAAGCTGGGCTACCCCGGGATGATTTGGTCCCAGATCGTACCAGTCGCCAAGCCCATAATTTAGAATATGACCCTGCGCCTGCTCACCGAGATATGACAGATAGCGCTTCATCATAGGATAAGCTTTTTTTACAGCCTCCAGGTCGCCATACCATTCATACATGTCCCAGGGAAGTATAATACAGGCGCTTCCCCATTCAGGAGAATCGCGAAATCCTCCGACAAATTGTACGTACTCAGGTGCAATGTCAGGGACAAGGCCATTTTCAAGCTGGGACTCCATCATGTCATCAATCATCTTATTAAACAGATTATGGATGTCATAAACATATTTTATCGAGTTGCCCATCAGATGCGTCTGTTCCAGCCATCCGAGCTTTTCGCGGTGAGGACAATCAGTAGCAACACTTGCAAGATTGCTTTTTATTGACCAGTTGATAAGCTCATAGATTGAGTTAAATAATTCATTTGAACATTTAAAGCTTCCCACTACAGGTGATGAGTTTCTTGTATGAAGCATTTTCAGCTCCTCAATTACAGGCAGATTCGCAGGATTATGCCTTCCCGAAGGAATGGCCCCTTCAGCCCTGACGTACCTGAAACCATAATATGTAAAACGGGGCATCCAGACTTCTTCCCGTCCTCCCTTTAAAATGTATGAAAAATAGTATGGAGCTCCCGAAGCTCTTTGAGTTACAAGAGAATCGTCCCCAATAAGTTCTCCGGGGAAGAGACGCACTTCCTGCCCTTTCCTTCCTTTCACTTTCAGCTTTATGATTCCTGAAGCGTTTTGTCCGAAATCATAAACATATAAAGAACTATCTGGATTATAAACATTAACGGGACTGAATGTCTGCATTATTTTAACGGGGTAATCGCCTTCTGCTTTAAGTTCGCCTCCGGGATCTCTTACCGGTAACGCCTGGGTCCAGTTTAAATCGTTGAACCCCGGATTGTTCCATCCGGTCATCTCAAGCCTTGCGTCATAGTCTTCACCTCCGAAGATACTAGAGAAAGTGATTGGAGAATCAATTGTCTTCCATGTCTCATCACTGGTAATGATCTTTTCAGAGCCATCGTGGAAAATTATCTTCAGCTTCAGGATTAATCTTGGAGCTCCATAAGTGATCACAAGCTTATAATAGCGTTCCCTGTTTATGTTGAAAAAACCATTTCCAACAATAGCACCGATTGCATTTGATCCTTGTTTCAGAATATCCGTTACATCAAATGTGTTATAATAACATGTCTTTTTATAATCCGTCCATCCGGGTGAAAGAAAACGGTCACCGATTTTTTTCCCGTTTGCATACAGCTCATATTGACCAAGCCCGCTTATAAAAACAAATGCTTCCCTGATTTTTTTATCCAAAGAGATCTCTTTACGGAAATAGGGAATGACTGATCGCTTTTTTGCGATGTCACTCTCGATCTTGATGCCATTATGTATACCCGGAAAAAGCAACATCGAGTCGGGAATCTCTTCAAAACCAATCCATTTTGCACCGCTCCAGTCTTTCGATTCAAAGAGGCCGGTAATAAAGAATCCGGTTTTACTCCATGTGGAAGATTTATCATCATTACCCCATACCCGGACTTTCCAGAAATACTTTGTTCCGGGTTTTAAATCAGCTCCGGAATAGGGGACCCATGAGGATTCTGCCGATAAGATTTTCCCGGTATTCCATAGAGATCCGTTTTTTGATTCAAGATTTTTCCTGTCGGAATCGAGTATTATCTGGTAGGCTGCCTGTACCTGATTTCTACCCGGAGAAACATCAATCCATCCAAATACCGGTCTGCTACCGGTTCCTAAAGGATTCTCAAGATTGTTGCACAGGAGAAGTTCAGGAGAGAAGGACGGTGTACTGCTTTTGCTGCAAAATTGAAATGCAAAAACAATAAGAAGAACAGCCGGCAGGTTTTTCATAGCAATAAAATAATTTAAAATTTGTCTTAATGCTGATCGGCATACTTCCACCAGGCAACCGTGCCTCCGATTCCCAGGATTGAAGTAAGCCCGAGGATCACATAACTGATTGGCAGGGCTTTAGGACTGAAGGGCCCTGCAACCCCGCTGATCAGGCCAGGGATAGCCCATGGGAAAAAGGGTGTTATTGATGGCATACCGATAATAAGAAACTGGGTAGAAATAAGGAGAAGTATTGTTACCCCTACCGGCAGAAGATAACCCCTGCTGATGCACGTTATCAGAGATATTAACGGAAATAAAAGTATCGTCAGCAGTGAAATAGCTGAATAGATTTTTAGATTTTTCAATATAAGCTCACTGCTCCAGCCGTCAAGATGAACTACAAGGCCTGACAGCAGGGCACAGACAAAAAACAGACCCATTAACAGCAGGCTCCATGCAAACGCAATGATGAATTTGGCCATTACTATATTTGTCCGCGAAACAGGAAGGGCAAGCAGATCCTTGATCACCCTGTCGGAATATTCTCTGCCGAAAACCCATATTGTGACAATTGCCGGACCAACCAGGCCAAGTGTAAGACCCATCTGAAGCATGAGCCCTAAAAACCCGTGCCAGTCAGCTTTACCCATAAAGGAAGCTTTTGTGCTCAGGATTGCAGAATTACCTGCAATTTCAGGATGCTTTGCAATCATCATCAGGAAGCCAAGCATGAAAGCAATGAATGAAATAAATATTATTGTTCCCCATAACATTTTCGATTTCAAGGCCTTGCTCATCTCAATATAAAGTGCTGCAGCAAATTCTTTCATTGTTTAACTCCCTTCATTTTTATTACTCTGAGAAAAAAGGATTCAAGATCTTCCTCTTCAACCTTTACAAGAGATGGAGGGAATCCTGAGTTTACAAGCAGAGCCGAAATTTTTTCCGGGCATTTAACAGACTCCTCATCTTTTAATTCCAGGGTGCCTTCATCATTAAGAATGGATATGTATCCCTTCTTTTCAAGAATATTTTTTGCTCCCGTTATATCGTTTGATTTTATATGCAGGCAAACTTTTCTCAGGTTTTCCATATCGCTTACTGAAGATTCATGAAGAAGCACTCCTTCATGAATGATGCCGGTACGAGTCGCAAACTTTGATATTTCACCGAGAATGTGACTTGAGATAAATACTGTAACACCTTTATTAAGAGCAAGATCCTTCAGCATCTCCCTGATCTCCACTATACCTGCAGGATCGAGTCCGTTTGCAGGTTCATCGAGAAGGAGAAGAGACGGATTATGTATCATAGCTTTCGCAAGTCCAAGCCGCTGTGAATTGCCGAGAGAGAGATTTTTTGCAATTATATCACTGTATTGTCCCAGGTTGAGCTTCTCAATTATGAGATCAACACATCCGGGTTCGTTTATCATTCTCAGGTGCCTGATCAGATCAAGATTTTCCCTGACAGTCAGGTCGGGATAAGAATAAGGCACCTCAACAAGATAGCCGATATCTTTCCACATTGCAGAATTTCCCGGAGTCACTTTTACACCATTCAGATAAGCTGCTCCTGATGTTTGGCCGACCATTCCCAGAAGCATCCTGATAGTTGTCGTTTTTCCGGCACCATTAAGCCCCAGGAATCCATAGATTTCACCCCGGTTTACACTTATCGAGACATTATTGACAGCTTTAAGCTTGCCATAATGCTTCGAAAGATTTTCAGTTCTGATTACTGCATCCATCAGTTATTTATTAATCCGGCAAGACCTTCTGTAAAGACGTAGGACCTGCCCTTTTCTGTAAATTTCAATTCAGCAATTTTGCCCTTATAGGATAGCTTCAGCGGGTTGCCCAGCTTTGATGTTATCTTAGCCTGTTTAAGCATTCCGTTTTCCCAGTCAATATTGACTTCAAAACCGCCGCGGGCCATTATCCCGTAAATATGTCCTGTTTTCCATGCTGAAGGAAGAGCCGGCAGTAATTCGACTTCTCCGGCATGGCTCTGCAGCAGCATCTCAGTAATACCTGCCGTTCCTCCGAAATTTCCGTCGATCTGGAATGGAGGGTGATTGTCGAACAGGTTGCTCATTGTCGATTTTGTAAGGAGAGCAATCACATTTTCATATGCTTTTTCCCCATCCTTCAGGCGTGCATAAAAGTTGATGATCCAGGCACGGCTCCATCCGGTATGGCCTCCGCCATGAGCCAAACGATATTCGATTGTCTTCCTTGCAGCTTCAAGCAGCTCGGGATTTTTCTGCTGCGTAATCTGGTTCCCGGGATGAAGTCCGTAAAGATGGGACATATGTCTGTGGCCGGGCTCAGGTTCTTCGAATTCCTGCGGCCATTCCATTATTCGTCCGTCCGTTCCGATTTTTGTGGGAGCAAGCTTTTTAATGGTCTTCTCCATCTTTTCTCTGAAAGCTTTGTCAGTGCCGAGCAGAGTGCTGGCGGTTATTGTATTCTGTAAAAGATCGCGTATTATCATATGGTCCATGGTAGGCCCCATAACCATACTCGCATTTCCTTCGCCTCCCGGGATTTTGAAACTATTCTCGGGTGAAATAGATGGCCCGGAAACAAGATACCCTGTCTTTGGGTCAGTGACCAGCCATTCCATGCAGAATTGTGCTGCCTCCTTCATAATGGGATATGATTTTGTTCTGAGGTATTCCATATCACCTCCAAACTGGTAGTGGTCCCAGATATTCTGGCAGCTCCATGCAATTCCCATCGGCCACATGCCATACCCGATAGCGCCTGTTGGCTCTGTAAAGTGCCAGGGGTCTGTCGTATAGTGCGCAACGATGCCGCTCATTCCGTATACCTCTTTTGCCGTTCTGCGTGCATTTGGACGCAATGCATCGATAAAGTCGATGAAAGGTTCTGCCGTTTCACTCAGGTTTGTTATTTCTGCCGGCCAGTAATTCATCTGTATGTTTATGTTGATATGATAATCAGCGCTCCAGGGAGGACGAAGACCATCGGCCCATATTCCCTGAAGGTTTGCAGGAAGTCCGCCGGGACGAGAGCTGCTTATGAGAAGATATCTGCCGAACTGGTAATACAATTCGATCAGGTCAGTATCGGCATAACCGTTTTGCATGGCAGTGACCCTGGCATCGGTAGTAAAATAATTTCCAACGCTTGAACCCAGATCGAGTGATACACGGTTAAAGAGAGCCTGGTAATCGGAGATGTGTTCATTCCTTATTTCTTCATAGGGACGTTTTGCTATTGCTTCCATCCGGTCAGCAGTTGTCAGGGATGGATTTTTGCCAAAATAATCTGTGGCAGCTGTAAGAAGTATTGTCACTTTATCGGCTTTTTCCACCCTTATAGAGTCCCCGCCTGAAGCTGTTACACCACCTGAAGCGATGAGCTTAAGCCTGGCGAACATATTTACTCCGTTGCCGTTGCCAACGTGCTCATGAATTATGATATCGTTCCCGCTGGATGAAATTTCGGGTTTTGCTCCTTCGCGGGATAGCTTAAGTGTAAATGTAATTTCACCTGGTTTGTTTGCTGTAAGCCTGACTACCAGGGCTTGTCCCGGAGCGCTGGAAAATACTTCACGCACATAATTCACAGCTCCCGCACTGTATGAAACCCTTGCAATTGCTTCATTTATATCAAGTTCGCGACGGTAATTTGACATACCTCTCTGTGGTCCGAATTTTAAATATATATCACCAAGTGCCTGGTACGATGCTGCCGGGTTGCCGGGTTTATAGTTCAGGATTCCTTTTTGCGCCAGCGCTTCTGCTTCTTTATATTTTCCTTCAAAAAGAAGCTGGCGCACTTTCGGGAGTGTTTTCAGGGCATCGGGATTGGCATCCCATCTCTCTCCGCCTGTCCATACTGATTCTTCATTAATTTCGAGCCTCTCATTTTCGACATTGCCGAAAACCATTGCTCCGAGACTTCCATTTCCTACCGGGAGGGCGTCATTCCATGTATCGGCCGGTCTGTTGAACCAGATCTTCAAAGGTGATTGCAGATTCTGTCCACTGCATGGAGAAAGGGTAAAGAAAAATGAAACCAGGTATGCAAATGGCAGGAAGTGCGATAATAATTTCATCTGACAGATATTAATATGGTAAATTTATAACAAATAATATGACAAGCAGAAATAAAAAAGAAGCCGCTGCGGATAAGCGATTTTGGGTTTTACCTTGGTGTTCCTTTGTGTTTCCCTTTGTGTTCTTTGTGGTTAAATTATTAATTTTCAACCACGAAGTCTTACAAAGTTCTCACGAAGGGGTACAAAGGATTATTTAAAAATTCTTCTGACAGAAATAAAAAAGGGACATATGATCCATGTCCCTTAAATATTATCGATAGATCTGTTATTTTTTCAGCAGATCGCGTATTTCTGTGAGGAGAATTTCTTCTTTCGACGGAGCTGGAGGAGCTGCCGGTGCTGCTTCTTCCTTCTTTTTAGCCGCATTTATTGCTTTAATAAAAAGGAATACTGCAAATGCGACGATTAAGAAATCAAAAGTGACCTGAAGGAAATTTCCATAATTCCAGGTAACGGCAGGATGTACGTCAGTGGCTGCTTTCATTACAAGTTTCAGATCTGTAAAGTTAACACCGCCAAGCAGAAGCCCGAGCGGAGGCATGATGATGTCAGCTACTACAGATGATACGATTTTGCCGAATGCTGCACCGATGATTATACCGACAGCCATATCGACAACGTTTCCTTTCATTGCGAAGGCTTTGAATTCATCAACTAGTTTCATAAAGTCTGGTTTTAGTTATTGGTAATTAGTTAATGGTTAATTAGTTATTATTTATTCCGGATGTGTTTTATCAGAATTTATATGAAATACCTACGCCTAAGATTTCCTTGAACTGAATTTTTGATCCAACTGATTCTCCTGCAGCTATGGTTCCATCACCATTCTTATCAAACGGGACCTTGATTTTGTCATCATAAATAAGGTCAGTAATGAAACTGGCGGAAATAAATTTGTTGACTTTCATTGCAACCAGGTTTTCCCAGTTTACAACAATATTCTGGGGGTTCTTAAGATAGTTGGAGAACAGGTCGATCTTGGTAGTAAAAGAGACATTTTTCATAAAATCACTCTTAAAGTCGTTTTTCGAATAGATGACTCTTACATATCCTCCAAATTCACTCAATGACTTTTCTCCTGGTTTTACTCCGAATGCGCCTGAATCAGAAAGAGCCTTATTGGTAACAAAAGTGAATTTTGCAGTTACTGGTGCAATGAACGCACTGAAATAAGCATTTGGTTTATAATCCATTCCAAGGGCAAGTAAAAGATACGCCGGAGAAAATAAATCTGAAATTTTTTGTTTTGAAGTCGCATCAGTATAATTATAGCCAGGTGCCATCTGGGTTTTAAAATTCAGCAGAACGGCATAATAAACATTTTTAAAGGCTTCTCTTCCGTATTTTGATAAGAAGTCAAATCTATCATCAGTTTTCCTGAAAGGATTATTCTTACCCTGTTTTAACAGACCATAACCAATGTCCAATGAATTATCCCAGCGGGATTTATCTTTTTTAAGATTGGCAAAAACGCTGAAGATACCGTTTACTGCAACGGAATTTTGTCCCCCTGCAGCCCAGTTTGTCAGTGATGTCTGTGCCAGGTTAATGGCAAAAACTCCGCCTTTTTTCCAACCCTGGGTTGTGTCAGCCGATTGCGTCCTGAGGTTTTTTTCACCCTCTGTTACCTGTCCGGAAGCAATAACGCATGATATTGAAAATAAGGCAATAATGGCAGTAAACTTTGATTTCATTGTGTGGAATTTTTGTTTCAAATATATAATATAAAACAATACAGCCATGCATGGCATGGCTGTATTGGTGTTAAAAGCTGTTACTGAAGATCCCTATTTTTTTATATCTTTAGTTTCGGCTTTTACCGCATTCCTTTTAACGGAATCAATCCCGTTATCGCGGCCGCTTTCGCTTTTATAATTCTGGCTTACACCGATTATCTGGTTGTTGGCAGCGGTAACAGCAAACCGGAACATCTTATTGGAAGTCTTTGTTTTGGTGACTCTTTTAGGATCTTTTGCATTTTTCTTTACTGATTTAATACCATTGACACAGGAAGCTCTTGTTGTGTAACCTTCACTGCTAAGGATAGTCTGTCCGTTATCAGCTTTCAGGCGAAAACGGAATTCATTTTTCTTTCCACTCTGGTAAACTTCAAACTTTGCCATCTTCTTAAAATTAGGTTTATAATTGAAATGTCAATTCCTGATAAGTACCGGTTTCTTCTCTCAAAGATAGGAAACATTTCACTAAATATTTTTTGTTAGTTTATAATTATTCCAAAATACTTTTTACAAATCTGATAGTCGGAGTTTTTACCTTACAATTAAATAACCAATAAGTTACCACAGAGAAAAATAATTTCCTGGCATGTTTCTGCGGTTGTAAATAATCAACTAAATTGCACCATGCATAATTGTTTAATTTGCTTTAAAACATTCATATTATGGATAGGAATGCAGCATTTACAGCACTGATCAATAACGGATATGCCTGCAATGGCGAGAGTATAATACTGGGCGGCGCAATTCTTGACGGTGAGCCGGTAAACGGCACCCAGGTGAAAGTCGCTCTGAAGACAATGAACCGGCACGGGCTTATTGCCGGGGCAACAGGGACGGGAAAAACTAAAACCCTCCAGGTTATTTCTGAGCAGCTTTCGCAGAGAGGAGTACCTGTTCTTCTGATGGATGTAAAGGGTGATCTTAGTGGCATAGCGATGCCGGGAGAAGTGAAACCGTTTATAACAGAACGTCATTCAAAGATAGGACTGCCATATTTGCCTAAAGGTTTTCCGGCCGAACTTCTTTCGCTTTCACAGCAGGAAGGGGTAAGGATGAGAGCTACCGTATCTGAATTCGGACCAGTTCTGCTGGCCAGGATCCTCGACCTGAATGATACGCAGGAAGGTGTGCTTTCAATTGTTTTTAAATTCTGCGACGACAGGCAGATGGGTCTGCTCGATCTTAAAGATCTTAAAAAAGTGCTTCAGTATATCACAGCAGAAGGCAAAGAGGAACTGGAAAAAGAATATGGAACAGTTTCCCCGGCTTCAACAGGAATAATTCTCCGGAAGGTAATGGAACTGGAACAGCAGGGCGCAGAGCTCTTTTTCGGCGAACTCTCCTTCGACATCCATGATCTTTTGCGCCGCGACAGAAACGGCAATGGTTATGTAAGCATTATGAGGCTGACTGATATCCAGGATAGGCCCAAACTTTTTTCAACATTCATGCTTTCGCTGCTTGCAGAAATATATACACAGATGCCTGAAAAAGGAGATGCCGACAAACCTGAACTGGTTATTTTCATCGATGAGGCGCATCTCATTTTCAACGAGGCCAGCAAGGCTCTGCTGGACGAAATTGAAACCATTGTAAAGCTTATCAGATCGAAGGGAATCGGGATCTTTTTTGTCACTCAGAACCCAACCGATATTCCTGAAGGTGTTCTTGCACAGCTAGGACTCAAAGTGCAACATGCCCTGAGGGCATTTACAGCTGTCGACAGGAAAGCGATAAAACTTATTGCAGAGAATTACCCTATATCGGAATATTACAAAACCGACGAAACCATTACCACCCTCGGGATCGGAGAGGCACTTGTTACGGCACTGAATGAAAAGGGAATACCTACGCCACTAGCTGCTACAATGCTCCGCACTCCGGAAAGCAGGATGGACATTCTTACTCCTGATGAGATATCCTCAATAAACAGGTCTTCGGACCTTGTTCGCAAATACAGCCAGGTAATCGATCGCGAAAGCGCTTACGAAATACTTGGAAAGAAGGTGGAAGAAATCCAGCAGGAGAAAGCTGATGAGGCAGCCAGGAAGGAGTGGGAGAGAGCGGGAGGGGGAGATCGNNTGAACCCGGTTGTGAAAGTTCTTACCAGCGCCACATTCCTCCGCGGCGTTATGGGAATCCTGAAAAAAGTGATTTAAAGTTCTAGCGTCTTACCTTTATACTATCCACAAGATATGGTGAGTCTCCCCTGAAGAAGATCGCTCCTTTCTTTTGTCTGTAATGAACAATTATGTTTTCGCCCTGGAGCGTATCAAATTCTCTAATGAGGTTTTTGTTGGTAACAGTAAACTGAAATTTTTCCGATGCCAATGCAACATCCCTGGTCGATGAAACACTGCTTAGGATCATTTCGCCTTCATAGGTCTTAACGATGACTCCCTTGTTCGAAAACTTCTGCAGCAGACCAGCCCTGTAACCTTCGCTGTAAGTAAAGAAATATTTAAAGTAAACGAAAACGCCAAGAAAAACTACAAAAAGGAAAATAAGCCATCTGAAAAATCTTTTTATCTTCCCCCCCAACTTTGTCCAGGCTTCAGATTTAGAAGTAGAAATCATTTAAATTTATATTAACCGATTTAACTACAAATATATAACCTTTAATTCACTCTTATTCCTGTTAAAAGGCAAAAAATCGGGAATAATGCAAACACCAGTAATGCACTGAACAGAGGGGTTTTCTTCAGCATATAACTATTAATTTTAAGGATATACCAAAATCAGGAACAACAGATAGGTTTTTTACTCTTCAATTTTACGAAATATTTACCTCAAAGGGGACAATTTTCTTTAGCGTTTTCATTGTATCTGCTATGCTGAGCTTATGATCATGGTCTTCTGAACGGTCGGAAACAACCATCGATTCCTCAGAGCCATCGGTCAGTTCTATTTTAAGGATGTAAGAAAAATACCTGCTTTTGCTCTCACTGATCCTTGTCCCGGGAATATGCCTGGTAAGTGTTAATTTATTAACAGATTGGAATTTATATTCTGTCAATGAATCCCCGATCTTTTTCTTCAGACACGATTGGGTGATCTCAATTTCACCAATCGTTTTTAAATTATTAATGTCTGACCTGATTTTCTTCAGGAGTAAGAAAACAACCATGACCAAAACGGGAATGGAACCAAATAAAACCATGTCATAATTTTTTGAATGCATAGCTCCAAGGTCAACTGCAAGAATGAACAAAGTGGGGATCACTCCGTAAATAGCATAGAGAAACCTGTTCTTCTTTCCAATGCTTACAGGATCATAATGATCGACGCGGAGAATTCTGAAGTGGCTCATAAAAATGTCATTAGTGTTCTTATTCCCCTGCTATAAAAGTTGTCCTGAACTTCCTGCCGTCTTCCTTGCATATTTTTTTCAGCAGCCTTCTGCCCGACATAACTCCGGTGGGCAATCCGCCACCTGGTTCAACCCACTGGCCGCACATGTAAAAGTCACTCAGCCCCGGCAATGTCTGCGACATTGGCTTCATCATTATATTGGCATTTAAAGGCGTGATCAGCCATCCTTCAAAGGACCCGTTCCAATTTCCGGTGTATCGTTCAAATGTCATCGGAGTAGCTATATTCATCATTTCAATTTGTGAAGAGATTCCAGGGAATCTCTGCCCGAGAAGTTCAATAAGTTGCTTCCCGATCTCCTCTTTTTTCCTGTTATACGCATCTTTATTTTCAGAAAGCTTCTTCCAGTAGTCGTAATCTGATGCCAGCATGATTGTCAACACGGTTTTGCCGTCAGGTGCAAGCGATTTGTCCTGGTTGTAAATATGAACGGGCAGTCTCACAATCGTCTCATCAGCAATTCTGACTGGTTTTTCAAGCTGATATGAAAAACCTGAAACGGTTACAGGTTCATCATTAAAAGTACGATTGACACCAAAACCTGCGAAGATGAGAGACGGGAAACGGGGCCATTTTTCATAAGGCTCGTGTATCTTTGCATCTGCATATTTATCATCGAGCATCTTATAGATTGTGCTGTAACCGTCGGCAGCAGAGACAACCCTTGATGCCCTGAACTCCGTTGCGTCGCTAAGCTTTATCCCGCAAGCCATATTGCCTTCAGTCAGTATCTTTTCAACTTTTTTATTATAGTTTATAACGCCGCCCAGCTCAGTATATCTGGCTTCAAGGGCTCTCGACATAGGCAGTGATCCCCCGATGGGATAACCAGCATTCTTCTTATGCAGATAGGCAAATGTAAAAAGCATGAACAGCATGGAAAAATCAGGAAGCCACAATTCATTAATGGCATCTTTAAGCATCGGGTCACTTAACCGGGCAGTGAATTCCTGTGGTGTTGTTTTTCCCCATTTCTTAAACTGTTTCCCATGTATAAGCAAAGTATACATGATCCTGGCTGTATTGCCGATCTTTTTCAGAAAAGGAGTATCAACAGAGGGCTGGTCAAAATTGAGTGCAAACCTGATCCCGTTTATAAATTCCAGTATCGGTTCCTTATCCCGGGGTGAAAAATCGAGAAGCTCCTTTTCAAGACGATCGACGTCACCGTAAAAAACTATTTTTCTTCCACCGGGACCTTCAAATCGAATATATTCATCAGCATAAACAAACTCTCTGCCCTGAACAATTCCCACCTCTTTCCAGTAATCATGCATGGCGTTACCGGCTGAAGAGCCTACCAGCCAGTGTATGCAGCCATCGATAGTAAATCCATCGCGTTTCCATGAAGTGCAGAGCCCCCCTGGTTTGCTGTGCATCTCGAAGATCT
>PMBC01000103.1:29603-35838 GCA_003152835.1 Bacteroidales bacterium
ACAGGCTTTAACTTGTTTTGATCATACCAGAAAAGAGCTACATCGGCATATGAATAGTTCTCTGTTTTAAAAAGTTTTGTATTGAAGAATTTCTTTTCTTCCATTTTCATGATCTCCTCCCTGCTTTTCCAGAATCCCGTATTGTATGCCGTTGCAAGGAATTTTATTCTCGACTCTTCGTCCATCTGATCAGTGTTGAAACGGTCCCTGCATATCGTGCAAAAGGCAATTATGTAATTAATCTCATTCCGTGGATTTTCAAGGTCAATGATTATTGCAGCCCGATAATCATGGTCGTATTTATATGATGATCTTTTTTTGAAAAGAGTCTTGGCTTTTTTCCCCATTGTTTCAGGAGCTATGCTGCGGATTTTTTCCGCAAAAGAGGGTTTTACCTGGAATATCCCTACTGAAAAGTCGGCATAATCATCTCCCAGATTTCTGTAAAGGGTTTTCAGCAGTGTGATCTCCATTTTGTCGCGTATGGCTGAATAGCGGACTAGTTCAGGGAAGATTACTGCCACAGCTTCCCTGTAAGGGATATTATATTTATCAAGTGATGGCTTTATCCAGGAATTATTCTCTCCCAGAAATGCAAGAGCCTTCTGCCAGTCGCTACTAAAGATTTCACTATAGTCCAATGGCTGGGCAGAACATGGCTTCAGCAAAAATGCAAATATGAAAAGGGCAAAGAAACTTCTGACTCTCTTATTCTTAATCACAATATCCCTGGTTAAAGTTAAAGCAGATTACCAGGGGATCTTGCACTGCATCATTGAATTTTTCTTTGGAGAATAATACATATATGCCAGGTAAACCTGTGAACCGATTTTCATCAGGTGAGGATTAAACAAATCGGTGTAGGTTGTCCCGTCGCTTATAGTTATTGTGCCATAACTGTAAATAGCATATTTTGTATTTGCAGTGTTGATGAACAAGTTCTGCGCCGATCCATCTTCGAGTTTCAGTTTTAGAAGAGTCTTGCCGGTAAGGTCATTCACATCCATAAATTTAACTGCGACAATATCGTCATATTTTGCATTGGCATTAATCATGCCGATCATTACAGTATATGATTCCTCTGGAACTCCGGGAATATTAGATACAATTTTTGGTGTAGTTCCGGAGACGCCTCCGCCATCCAATTGTTTTTGAAGCATCTGCTGGCTGTACTGCATGGAAAGGTCCATTTTCTCCTGGTCCGTCTTTGCATTCTTAACTGCATTTTCCATTTTTTTACCCTCTGCCTCGGTCATAAGAATGTTTTCGACCACCTGAGCTGCGAATTTATCACCTGATTTCGGCATAACAAAGCTATAGATCTGGGCAAAGGGGCCATACTGTTTTCCGCCGAAATTTATAATGTATTTTTCGCCCGATTTACTGATATATTTACTATGATGCATCATTATTACTGCACCAGGATCATTTTTGTTCTCGGTATCGTCAAAACCTGCAAGCCGCTTATCTCCCTCCGATAATGGACCTGTGGTCACACCATCTTTAACAATAAAATACTTACCGGATAATTTATCCTTCATCAGAAGCGAGCCATCATCCATGGTGCTGATATCGGCTTCCTTATAATCTATTTGCAGCTTTCCTCCCAGTCCGACAACCAGTTCTGCATCGTTGCACGCGCATGCCGGTTCAGGTTCTTTTGGTTTTCTGCCAAGGAGCTCATCTTTCATTGAACCTGTGACCTTTTTAAGCAAACCCTGTGAATTTACAGGAGAAGCGCCTACTAAACATAACGTGAGAAGAAGGAATATTGACTTTTTCATATTATATCGTTTTTGTATTATAAAAGTATAAAAATTTCTTAAACGATTTAATATGGCGATAGTAAAATGGCAGTATTTTATAAATTCAATGCCTTAGCTTTATAAAATAATGAAAAAGCATTAAATAACTTTAATATATTCACAAAAAGAGTTACTTTTACAACAAATTAATTTAAGTTTGGCTAAATAAGTAACAAGTTGAAAAGCGTAAAGCAGAAATTCAACAGGATTGCAATAAAAGTCGGCAGTAATGTAATAACTCTGAGCGACGGCTCTCTTAATACGGGCAGGATGCTGCGTCTTGTCGAAGATATAGCAATACTCAGCAAACAGGGTGTTGAAGTTATATTGATTTCTTCCGGGGCAGTGGCAGCAGGCAGGAATGATGTGTCTCCTTCAAAGAAAACCACTATTATTTCTGCAAAACAGATATGGGCTGCAACGGGCCAGGTGAAGCTGATGTCGAATTACCAGTTTCTCTTCGGGAAGTATGGCATCCCGGCAGGGCAGCTGCTGGCTACCAAGGAGAGCTTCAGGGACAGGCTTCATTATCTCAATATGAAAAACTGTATTTCTGCAATGCTCGAGAACAAGGTTCTGCCAATAGTAAATGAAAACGATGCCATCTCAATCACAGAACTTATGTTCACCGACAATGATGAATTGTCAGGAATGATTTCATCGATGATGGATTGCGGATCGCTTATAATTTTATCAAATGTCGACGGGATATATACCGGTGCTCCGGGAAATAACGGATCTGAGCTTATCCGGGAGATAGGTGAAGAATCTGAAGAGACCCTGAAGTATATTTCACCTTCCAGATCCGGGTTCGGACGCGGAGGAATGCTGACAAAATATTCAATTGCGCGCGAGATGGCTTCTGAAGGCATCAGTGTATATATTGCCAACGGCACGCGCGATTCAATCATTACTGATATTGTGAATGGTAAAGATGTGCCATATACGCATTTTGCAGCATCAGCAGACAGGAAAAGCGGTGTTAAAAAATGGCTTTCTCACTCACAGGCATTCGCAAAGGGAGGTGTTTCTATTAATAAGGGTGCCCTGGCGGCTCTGCTTGACGATAAGGCAGTCAGCCTTCTGATGATCGGTGTGAGCAGAATTGACGGGTTCTTTAAAAGTGGCGATATAATAAGAATTCTGGATGACAAGGGTAAACAGATAGGCCTTGGGAAATCGCAGTATGATTCAAAAAAGGCTGAGCAGTACATAGGTGAAAAAAGAAAGAAACCTCTTATTCATTATGATTATCTGCTAATAAATGAGAAGGACTGATTTTTATTAAATGGACTGTACACTGTTATTTAAAAATGCTTTGAAAGCAAGCAGGGCGATTATTAACCTGGAGCCGGCTTTGATAAACCGGGTGCTCTTCCTTATTGCAGATATGGCAGAAAAGGAGATTCCTTTTCTTATGTCAGAGAATGAGAAAGATCTGGCTCTGGCCGATAAAGATGATCCCCGGTACGACAGGCTTCAGCTCACCGGAGAACGCATTAAAAGCATTGCTTCGGATATTCGAAGGGTAGCAGAGCTGCCTTCCCCCCTGGGGAAAGTGATCTCAGAATATAAGAAGAGCAACGGACTGATGATTACCCGCATCACAGTTCCTTTTGGTGTGGTGGGAGTAATATACGAGTCGCGCCCGAATGTGACTTTTGATGTATTTTCACTCTGTCTCAAGTCGGGTAATGCCTGTCTCCTTAAGGGAGGAAGCGATGCTCTGAATTCCAATAGCGCCATTGTGAACATCATCAGAAAAGCAATGCTTGAAAACGGAATGGATGAAAATGCAATAACTCTTCTTCCACCCGGCAGGGAAGAAACAAAACAACTTCTTACTGCACGCGGATATGTCGACCTTCTGATTCCGAGAGGAAGCCAGAGCCTGATAGATTTTGTCAGGGAAAACTCTTCCGTTCCTGTAATTGAGACCGGAGCCGGCATTTGCCATACTTATTTTGATGAATATGGCGACAGTGAAAAGGGACGAAAAATTATTAATAATGCAAAAACCCGCAGAGTAAGCGTTTGTAATTCGCTCGACTGCCTGATTATTCACAAAAGCAGGCTGCATGATCTCCCTGGATTACTTGACCTTTGCGCAGGATCGGAAGTAGAAATATTTGCCGACAGTGATGCCTGGGATGCACTGAACGGAAACTATCCGGCATCTCTTTTAAAAAAAGCTGCCAGGGAATCTTTCGGAACGGAATACCTTTCAAAAAAGATGGCAGTAAAAACAGCAGGATCTTTTCAGGACGCCCTTGATCACATTTCGGAGTTTGGCTCAGGGCATAGCGAAGCTATCCTTTCAGAAGATGCCGGCAGGATTGATTCTTTCCTGAGGACGGTAGATGCTTCAGCCGTCTATTCAAACGCATCAACGGCATTTACCGACGGAGCCGAATTCGGGCTTGGTGCCGAGATAGGAATTTCAACCCAGAAGCTTCATGCCAGGGGTCCCATGGCCCTGGAAGAACTGACGACATATAAATGGATCATCAGGGGTGACGGCCAGATAAGGTCCTGATTAATTGTAAAAAAAATCGAATATGAATCCGGAAACAGAGAGGATATTACAGTTTTATAATGACATGCCAGGCAGGATAGCCGGGATCAGGAAGATTTTAACCCAGCCTCTTACCCTCAGTGAAAAGATATTTTACTGCCATTGCAAGGACATAAACGGGCCGCAGGCGTTATTAAGAGGAATTGATTATTTTCTTTTTTCCCCTGACAGGGTTGCCATGCAGGATGCAACAGCGCAAATGACCATGCTTCAGTTTATGCTGGCAGGAAAGGAAGCGTCAGTGGTCCCGGCTTCAATTCATTGCGATCACCTCATAACTGCGAGAAGCGGAGCCAGGATAGACCTGAAGAAGGCAATCGTGGAAAATGATGAGGTCTATAATTTTCTACGCTCAGCCTCAGCAAAATTTGATATTGATTTCTGGGAACCCGGGGAAGGCATTATCCATCAGATTGTCATGGAAAATTATGCATTTCCCGGAGGCATGATGATAGGTACAGATTCGCATACTCCGACTGCCGGGGGGCTTGGAATGATAGCAATAGGCGTTGGCGGAGCTGATGCCGTGGATGTGATGGCAGGAACAGGTTGGGAGCTGAAATTCCCAAGGATTACAGGGATTAAGCTTACTGGCAGGCTGAGCGGCTGGGCCTCAGCCAAGGATGTAATTTTGAAGATTACCGGCATGCTTTCTGTAAAAGGCGGCACAGGATCGGTGATTGAATATTTCGGGGAAGGNNATTGCAGAGGCCGCAAATTACATGCTTGAGCACCTGATTGCTGATCCTGACGTATATTCCGACCCCCGGAAATATTTTGATAATTACCTTGAGATTAACCTCTCTGAAATAGAACCTTATATAAATGGGCCATTTACACCTGATCTTGCCACTCCGATTTCGAAGATGAAGGAGGAGGCTATGAAAAACGACTGGCCGGATGAGGTTTCTACCGGACTCATTGGCTCGTGTACAAATTCATCTTTTGAGGATATTTCACGTGCAGCTTCGGTAGTCAGAAATGCCCTTGAAGCCAGGATATCTGCAAAAGCGGAATTAAAGATCACGCTTGGTTCAGAAGAGATCAGGAAGATGGCTGAAAAACATGGTTTGCTTGACCTCTTCAGGAAGATAGGTGGCGAAGTTTATTCAAATGCCTGCGGTCCTTGCATAGGGCAGTGGGACAGGAAAGGCGCTGATAAAAAACAGGTAAATACGATAATCCATTCGTTCAACCGCAATTTCGCAAAGAGAACTGACGGAAATCCGAATACCTTTTCATTTATTGCTTCTCCTGAGATAGTTACTGCAATAACTCTTTCCGGCAAATTGACGTTTAATCCGCTGACTGATGCTATTGTTAATTCTGATGGGAAAAAGGTAAACCTGGCTGAACCCAGGGGGTCTGATCTTCCTCCGGGTGAATTTAAGCGAAAAGACAGCAAAGCAAAAAGTAAAAGAAGAAAGGAGAATCTTAAAATTTCAGTAAATCCTTCTTCTGAGAGGATTCAGCTTCTTAAGCCTTTTGAAGAATGGAACGGAAAAGATTTACTGGGAGTTCCTTTGCTTATTAAAGCTAAGGGGAAATGCACTACCGATCATATCTCAATGGCGGGTAAGTGGCTTAAATACCGCGGTCATCTGGAGAATATTTCGAAAAACTATATGACCGGAGCGGTCAACTTCTTTAACGGGGAGACTGATAATGTACTGAACCAGATGGCAGGCACCTACGGTCCGGTACCTGTTGTTGCGGCAGGATATAAGAGGAAAGGCACAGGATCGGTTGTAGCTGGCGAAGAGAACTTTGGCGAAGGTTCATCACGTGAACATGCGGCGATGGAACCCAGGTTCTTTAATGTGCGGGCTGTTATCGTAAAATCGTTTGCAAGGAT
>PMBC01000046.1:0-53268 GCA_003152835.1 Bacteroidales bacterium
AAAGGTGGAAGATTTATCGTTACCCTGAATATTGAAGGTCCTGATGGAAAATCGCGCAGGGCTAAAGTATGGGATGTAGCTATCAGGTCCGATGACGGACTTTCAAATCCGCCTGCAGATGGCATTATTAAAAGTAAAAAGTAAAAAGGAGAGCCTCGAATTCCCCTCCCTGGAGGGGCAAGGGGTGGGTTTTAAAATAACAAATGATTGATTAACCATGAAAAATAAATTCCTATCCATGCTGATCATTTCAGCATTATCAATAGCAGCTTTCTCACAAGCCACAACACAGAAAGTGACTGATTCAAACACGGCATTGCATGCAATTCAACCCGATTACAAGGTTCCGTATGGACCTGTGAAAGCTGAAGATGTCACTGCCGTTCTGAATCGGATATTCACATATCTGGATACTTCAACCCCTGCAAAAATAGTTGATCGTCAGACAAACATTGAGATAACAGACTTATCAAAAATGACTGAGGGGACAGTTTTTGCCCCGGGTGTCTTCAGGCTTATAAGTTACGAGTGGGGTGTGGCATATGGAGCAATGCTGCTGGCAGGAGAGGTGACCGGTGATGCAAAATTCACTGAATACACCACAAAGAGAATGAACCTGATAGCAAATGTTGCGCAGTACTATAAAAAACAGGGTACACAACAGGGTAACAATCCTGTCCGTCCTATCCTTGATCCGCGCGCTCTGGATGATGCAGGATCGATGTGCGCTGCAATGATCAAAACCTACAATGTAAGTAAGGACCAGACTCTCAGGCCGTTTATTGATAATTATATCGATTTCATTTCAAACAGGCAATTCAGGCTTGACGACGGAACCCTTGCCCGTAACCGGCCTCTTCCCAATTCCCTCTGGCTTGATGATCTCTATATGAGTGTGCCGGCGCTTGCGCAAATGGGCAACCTTACAGGTGATAAAAAATATTTTGACGATGCCTGCAAACAGGTCCTCCAGTTTTCCCAGCGGATGTTCAACAAGGAGAAAGGTCTCTATATGCATGGCTGGATACAGGATATGAATCCTCATCCGGAGTTCTACTGGGCCCGATGCAACGGATGGGCTCTCCTTACCATGAGTGAGCTTCTAGATGTTCTTCCCGAGAATCATCCTTCAAGGAACGCTGTTATGGATCTATTCAGAGCACATATTAAGAGTCTGGCTTCATACCAGTCGGGCAGCGGCTTCTGGCATCAGCTGATTGACCGGAACGATTCATATCTGGAAACCTCTGCTACAGCCATTTACACCTATTGCGCAGCTCACGCCATCAACAAGGGGTGGATCAGCGCCCAGGCATATGGACCGATGGCTGTGCTGGGCTGGAATGCAGTTCAGTCAAGGGTAAATGAAAAAGGTGAAGTTGAGGGCACTTGTGTAGGAACCGGGATGGCGTTCGATCCGGCATTCTATTATAACCGCCCTGTAAATGTTGCAGCCGCTCATGGATATGGTCCGGTGATTATGGCGGGAGCTGAGATCATGAAGCTGATGAAAAATTACCAAGTTGTAATTAACGACTCTGCAGTAATGTTCTACCCGCTTGGCACAGATTGGAGGACTAACAGTTAAGATGATAATGATGAGAACTTTTAAAATACTGATTCTTTTATTAATTATTGGATCAACCTTTTGCGCTAATGCTCAACGAACCAATTATAAATTTTCATTCAACCCTGCATTAGAGATACAGGGTTATATCCGGGTCACCCCTGATATGAAATACTCACCTGAGACAGGTTATGGTTTTGACTTCGGTACTATACCTTTTGCTGTCGACCGGGGAAGCAAGAAACCTCTTTTGTCAGGGTTCTGCACAAGCGACAAACCTTTCTTCTTCTCGGTAAATCTGCCTGAAGGAAACTACAACGTTAAGATTATCACAGGCGACCAGAAAGAGCCTTCGATAACCACCGTACGAGCTGAATCGCGGAGACTGCTATTTGAAAAAATCAAAACTGAACCCGGTAAATTCCAGACACTTAACACCACTGTCAATATCCGGGTTCCGCAAATTGCAGGAACAAATGATGAAGTTAAAAGAAAACCAAGAGAGTTGAACAAGCTCGACTGGGACAACAAGCTTACATTTGAGTTTACTGATAAGCACCCATGCATCTGTGCCCTTGAAATAGAAAAGGTGAAGGATGCAGTCACTATTTTTCTTGCAGGAAATTCGACAGTTGTCGACCAGGATGATGACCCGTGGGCATCATGGGGACAGATAATACCGAGGTTCCTGAAGCAGGGAGCTGTAGTTTCAAACCAGGCAGAATCGGGACTTTCGCTCGGAAGCTTTCTCTCATCCAATCGCCTTGAAAAGGTGCTGAATATGATGAACCCGGGTGATTACCTGTTCATTGAATTCGGCCATAACGACCAGAAGGAAAAGGGGCCGGATGACGGCGCATTCAAATCATATTCTGAAAGAATGAGGCTTTTTGTTACTGAATTCAGGAAAAAAGGCGGTATTCCCGTTATTGTCTCTCCGGCAAACAGGCGATCATTCGGAGATGACGGGAAGATCACCAATTCACTGGGCGACTACCCGGCTGCAGCAAAAAAGGTTGCCGAAGAGCTCAACGTTCCATTCATCGACCTGAACGCAATGACCAAAACCCTGTACGAAAGTCTCGGACCTGATAATTCAAAAGAACTTTTTGTGATCTACCCCGCAAACACATTCCCTGACCAGAAGGAAGCTCTGAATGACAATACCCATTTCAACTCATACGGCGCTTACGAGCTGGCAAAATGTATCATGGAAGGGATAAAGGATAATAACCTCGGTTTAAAGAAATACTTTATAAAGGGAATACCGGCATATGATCCCGGCAAGCCTGATAAGTTTGAGGAGTTCAGTTTGCCGCTGAGTCCCCATTCTCCGGTAATTGTTTTAAACTAAACCTCTGCGTAACTCTGTGACAGCCTGAGCAAAGCGAAGGCCTCTGTGAAACTCTGTGTAAGTTCTTAAATTCTTCCAGTTTCACAGAGAGACACAGAGAACCACAGAGAAAAAAGAAAAGATATGATGAAGAAATTTTTAGTTTTATTCGTGTTCCTGTCGCAGATAATATCCGCCCAGGAACTTTCCTGGCCAGAGATTACTCGTAATGCCAGGCCCTGGACACGCTGGTGGTGGCCGGGCAGCATTGTTTCGCAGGCCGACCTGACAGCTGCAATGCAGAAGTACAAGGATGCAGGACTTGGCGGACTTGAGCTTACGGTCATCTATGGTGTCAAAGGTGAAGAGAATAAATTCATTGACTTCCTCTCACCAAAATGGATGGAAATGTTCACATATACTCTGAAGGAGGGTGAACGGCTCGGCATCGATATTGATCTGGCCAACGCATCAGGATGGCCGTTTGGAGGAAGGTGGATTGACCCGGCCGATGCCTGCAGGAATATCAATTATAAGACGTATTCGCTTAAAGGAGGACAGAGGCTGAACGAAAAAGTCGAGTTCATCCAGGCCCCTCTGGTAAGGGCTGTCGGCCAGAAGCCAGAGATCTCAAATCTTATCGATCCTGTTGGAAAAAATAAAGATCTGCAGCTTTATGCCCTCGATCAGGTCAGGTTTGAAAAAACGCTTCCGGTTTATGGCCTTTTTGCATATTCCGACTCCGGCAAAGTAATAAACCTTACTTCCAGAGTCACAACCGACAAGACTCTTGACTGGACTGCTCCTGCAGGTGACTGGACCTTGTACGCTCTCTTCGAAGGCTGGCACGGCAAGCAGGTTGAAAGAGCCGGCCCCGGGGGAGAAGGAGATGTGATTGATCATTTTTCGGGTCAGGCAATTAACGATTACCTGAAACATTTTGATGAAGCCTTCAAAGGCTATGATGTGGATTACCTTCACGGTTATTTCAATGATTCTTACGAAGTTGACGATGCATCAGGGCAATCGGACTGGACAAACAACATGTTCTATGAGTTTTACCTCAGGCGCGGTTATGACCTGACTCAGAACCTGCCTGCCCTGTTTCAGAAAGATACCCCCGATAAAAATGCAAGGGTCCTCTCCGATTACAGGCAAACTATATCCGATCTTCTTCTTGATAACTTTACAACTCACTGGACAAGCTGGGCTAATAAGCAGGGCAAAATGACCCGCAACCAGGCACACGGTTCACCGGGAAACATTCTTGACCTTTACGCGGCTTCCGATATCCCTGAAACGGAAGGATCACAAATTACAAAATTCAAATTTGCATCATCGGCATCAAATGTCACTGGTAAATATCTCACTTCATGCGAAGCTGCAACATGGCTCGGCGAACACTTCAGCTCAACTCTTGCCGATGTTAAAAAAGCAGTCGATCAGTTTTTTCTCGGAGGAGTGAATCATATATCATACCATGGCACCTGCTTCTCACCTGAGAACGAACCATGGCCGGGATTTCTATTCTATGCCTCCGTGGAGCTGACACCAGTTAACCCGATCTGGAATGACTTCCGTGGACTGAATGATTACATTGCCAGGGTTCAGTCATTTCTCCAGTCAGGACGGCCTGATAACCAGATACTTTTATATTTTCCCATCTTCGACAGGTATGCCGATTACGGCCGCGGGATGCTTGAACATTTTGATGGGAATAGTCAGGCTTTCAATGGCACGCCCTTTAACACGGGTGCGGAACAGATGCTGGCAAAGGGTTACTCCTTCGACTATATTTCTGACCTTCAGCTGAAAAATACAGAAACCGACCTGGGGGAGCTGCTGACTGAAGGGAATAGTTACAAAACACTCATACTTCCGGGGTGTAAATATATTCCGATTGAGACATTTACCCACATCCTTCTGCTTGCAAATAACGGTGCCAAAATCATCATTTATGGCGATATGCCTCAAAATATTGCAGGATGGGCCGATCTTGATGCAAAAAATGAAGTATTCAACAGGCTGAAGAACGGGATAAGCTTCTCACCGACAAATAACCCTGAAGTTGTCAAGTATGCTTATGGAAAAGGGAGCATCCTGATGGGAAATGACATTGATCAGCTGTTAAGTTTTGCAGGTATAAAGCGCGAGACAATGACTGATTCTAAAATCAGCTATGTCAGGCGCGAAACCAAAACAGGTTTCACCTACTTCATACACAACAGCAGTGACAAACCCTTTGATGGCTGGCTTCCGATCCAGGCAAAAGCAGTTTCTGCAGCACTTTTCAACCCGATATCAGAACAATTCGGAACAGCAAAGATACGAACAGCGGCTGGCGGCTCATCAGAGGTTTACACCAGGCTTTCACAAGGTGAATCGTTAATACTATCAACCTATAGTAGTCAGGCTACGGGCAAACCGTATAATTTCTTTGACCTGTCGTCCACACCTGCTGAACTGGCAGGCAGCTGGAAGGTAAATTTCCTTGAAGGAGGTCCTGTTCTGCCTTCCTCAAAAGAGATTACGAAACTATCGTCATGGACATTGCTTGGGGGTGATGATGTAAAAAACTTCTCAGGAACGGCTGCTTATACAATTACCTTTAAAAAGCCTAAGGGCAAAGCCGATGCATGGCAGCTTGACCTTGGTAAGGTATGTGAGAGTGCCAGTGTAATGCTTAACGGGCAAAAAATTGCAGTACTTATCGGTCCCGGGTTCAAGGTAGTCATCGATAATAAACAGTTAAAATCGAGTAATACTATTGAAGTCAGGGTTTCTAACCTGATGGCTAACCGCATTGCCTATCTTGACAGAAACAATATCGAATGGAAGAAATTCTATAATGTCAATTTCAATGCAAGGATACCGCAGAATACTAAAAACAGGATCTTTGATGCTTCTAAATGGGAACCTAGGGAGTCGGGGCTTATAGGGCCCGTGACGATCACACCGATGAAAGTCGTTAAGTAAGTATCCTTGAACCGCAAGCCTGACACACCATACCGCATGCCGTTCATCTATCTTCTCTTCCATTTATCCCGGTTGCTTTTCGGGGTATTGGACCGTGGATGGTTATGATTATGCTGCTGCTGTTGCGGAGCTTTAACAGGATGAATGTCCACCAGAGGGTAAGGGTGATCCTCGATAACCTTTATCTTTTTAGAGATCAGTTTTTCTATATCCCTCAGGTATTCTTTTTCCACCGCATCACAGAGTGAAATAGCCGTTCCGTTTGCTCCTGCTCTTCCTGTCCTGCCGATACGATGGACATATGTCTCTGAGATATTTGGTATCTCATAATTAATAACATACTCAAGATCATCAACGTCGATACCTCGGGCTGCGATATCGGTTGCTACAAGAACACGTGTCTTCTGTGCCTTAAAGTTAGAAAGCGCCCGTTGACGGATGTTCTGAGTTTTATTGCCATGAATGGATTCAGCGACTATATTCTTCTTTTTAAGCACCTTTACTACCTTATCCGCGCCAAATTTTGTACGGGTGAATACCAGGGCTGTTTTGATTTTTTCATCCTTTAATATCTCGAGAAGAAGGGCATTTTTGTTCCCCTTATCTGTGAAATAAACATATTGATTTACTATTTCAACTGTCGATGCTGATGGTGTAACTTCCACTTTTACTGGTTTATATACAATCGATCCTGCCAGTTTTACAATTGCAGGAGGCATTGTTGCAGAGAAAAAAAGTGATTGCCTTTTTTGCGGCAGAGCTGTTATGATTCTTTTCACATCATGAATGAAGCCCATATCAAGCATCCTGTCGGCTTCGTCGAGAACAAATATCTGAACATCCCTTAACGATATATATCCCTGGTTCATAAGATCGAGCAGCCTGCCCGGTGTTGCAACGAGTATATCCACTCCGTTTCGTAAAGCTGCAACCTGGGGATTCTGAGGTACACCACCAAAAACTACAGTGCACATGAGACCCGTATGCCGGCCATAAGCTTTAAAACTCTCTTCGATCTGTATTGCCAGCTCCCTTGTTGGTGTAACGATAAGACTACGGATTTTTCTCTTCCTGTCAAAAGCTTTGTTTTTGCTTAATAACTGAAGAATCGGCACGGCAAAAGCGGCTGTTTTTCCAGTACCTGTCTGGGCACAGCCAATAAGATCTGTTCCGTTAAGTACTATGGGAATTGCCTGTACCTGTATTGGTGTTGGTATCGTGTAACCCTCTTCTTTTAACGATTTAAGAATAGGTTCAATAATGTTCAATGATTCAAACTTCATGTAATAATTTAGTATAAGTTAAGTGAAATAAAAACTGCCCTGGAGAGGCTGGGATTATTCCGGAATTAAAACGTCAAAGGTAGCATAATTCCCCGGTAAAACGAATTGAGGATATTATAAGGCACAAAGGCTCTCGTAGCGAAGCGGAGATTCCGCGACAGCGGAAAGCGGCGCAAAGGTTCAAAGGTGTTTGCCCTCCTGTATCTTTCTCGCCATTTTTGTAATGAATTCTCTTGGAAAAAACCTGACCGCGAATGCAAGGAAAGCATTTTTAAACCCCGGGATCGCGACAGGTTTTCCTTTCATCATAGCCCTGTAACCGACTTCAGCGACCTCTTTTGCAGACTGCATTTTCCTGTCTTCTACAAGGTTCGGATCATTCATGGCAACTGCATGAAAATTGCTTTCCGTTGATCCCGGGCAGAGAGCCGTAACTGTTACTCCCTTATCTCTCACCTCATTATTTATTGCTTCTGAAAAACTGAGGACAAATGCCTTCGAGGCAAAATAGACTGACATTGTTGGTCCGGGCTGAAAAGATGCCAGGGAAGCGATATTCAGGATCTTTCCCTCTCCTCTTTCAATCATGCCTGGAAGGAATAATCGTGTAAGGTGTGCCAAAGCAGTAATATTAAGGCCGATCATCTGCTCCTGCTTATTCCAGTCGCTGCCGGCAAACAATCCAAAATCACCAAAACCTGCATTATTTATAAGGTATTCAACAACAATATTTTTACTTCTCACCTCATTAAAAACCTCTTTCGCTGCATCTTTCACGGACAGGTCCTTTACGATATTAAAGACCTCAACTTTATATACTGTTTCAAGTTCTTTCCTGACTTCAGCAAGCTTATCGCTGCTCCTTGCAATCAGGACAAGGTTATCGCCATTTGATGCATGAATCCGGGCAAGTTCAAGGCCAATGCCCCCTGAGGCTCCTGTAATTAATGCTGTTCTGTTTATCATCTTATTTTATACATTTCCGATCCAGCGAGAAGAAAACATCCCAATCCAAAATCCTCGAAGTTCGGGACATTATCGTAACCCACTGGCTGGCTGTCTTTTGGTTCCTTTCCGGTACCCTGTACATAGCCCAGAAAGCCATTCGGATGTACGCAATCATCGACAAGGGCTTTCCATGCCTTTTGCACAACCGGAAGGTATTTACCCTTATCAAGAATCCCATTATTAATGCCCCAGGCAATACCGTAAACGAACAACGAGGTTCCTGTCAGTTCTTTGCCTCCGAAATCTGAGGGATCGAGCAAGCTCACATTCCAGAATCCGTCATCTCTCTGGCATGCGACCAGGGCATCTGCCATCTCTCTAAAAACGGTCGTATATTCTATTCTGTAAGGACTGTCATCAGGCAGAAAATCCATGGTCCGGGCAAGAGCAGCAAGCACCCATCCGTTGCCGCGCGACCAGTAACAATTTTTGCCATTCGGTTCAGCATAAGGAGGATCAAAATCCTTGTCACGCCACCATAAATGGTCGGTAAAGTTATATAGGCCGTTGGTACCATGCAATCGTTTTGTGTACAGAAACATCTCATGCATCCTTTGATAATACATGTTTTCGTTATATATCGAGCCAAGCCGGGCGAAGACAGGCATCGCCATCTGGAGTGCATCTATCCAGTTCCAGTCGTCAATCTTATCGGTTGCAAGCATATTGTCGATGCAGGCCCTTATATCCCTGATCCTTTCCGATTTCGATTTATCAAGAAGATAAAGGTCAATATATGTCTGCCCGCAGCACTGATTATCTCCGTTTCTTGTCTTAACACCATCGCGCATGCCCCACTTATGGAACTCACCCCATGAAACAGCATAGTTCAGATATGCAGAATCAGGTTTAATCTTATATAATGCCATCAACCCTTCATAATAGACACCCCGTGTCCATATGTTGCTGGGACGTTCACGATCGGTAACAATGGGTTTCCCTGCATCTGGCCATTTCTCCATGAAGTATTTATTTGCAAGTACCATGGCCTCCATGGTTTTCTCTTTCGGGATTGTCTGGACTATAATTGGTTTCCGGGTATATCCCAGCAACAGATCGGTAAGGTTCTCGGCTGCTTTTCGGTTTTCGAAGCTTTCTGGCAGACGATCGTGATCGATATATTCGTTATAAATCCACGGATCGCCGATCGCAAAAACATAACCCCTGCCATATTTATTTTCAGCCATCAGAACTTTGCCATTCTCGGTAAAAACAGCTTTAGCCTTGCCTGAAAGATTGATGTCTGAGACCTCCTTGATATAAATCTTTGATAATCCTTTAAAGAGTGGATGATCGGGAAAATCCCTGCTTGCTCCCATTTCAAAATTTGTTCCTGTAACCGGATGGAGTGTAACATGATTTAATGTCATTCCGAAATTTTTCATCAGCATGTTAAGATGGGTGAACTCGCAGTTTGGAGCGTCATTAGCTAGTATAGCAAGTACTCCTCCTTTATTTACCCATTTCTTTATTGCTTTTATATCATCCTCCTGTAAATAATTGGGTGACTTTGATTCTGTCGTAGTATCAGGATCAACAATGATATACACATCGATCCCGTTTAAAACAGTTATTGTTGGTTTTTCAATGGTTTTTATTGCAGCTCCCCTTGATTCAAAGATTTGTCCCCATCTTGAATAACCGCTCCATTCCTTATCTGTCCACAGATAATGGAAAGGTAATCCGGTTTTGGCATTTGTTTCATGGTTGAACCAGTTGTCGAGGCCGACAACAGTCTGGGCAGCTGAATTCTGAACGGCATAGCAAAAGAGGAATGTTACTATTATTAAAAAAAGTTTCAGTGAGTTATTGCTGTTTTTCATGATTCCTGAAGTTTATTCTTTCAAAAATAGAAAACATTAATGATGAAATCTTTGCTCCGCCACAAAAAAAGCCTCCCAAGACTGGTTATCCTTAACTTTTAAGTTTTTTTAATACTTCCCATTTTAACCACGGGGTTTCACGGTCAGGTACTCCTTGCTTGACTCCGTGTAATACCGTGTGCTTCCCTGGTAAATAAAAGACATTAAAAAAAACTATATCTTTTCATCTTTATTTCCATGTTCATTAAAATCTGCTTAGCAATGAAAAGAATTATTCTGCTGGCTTGCGTCTTGATAACCTGCCCTTCACTCAGGTCGCAGGATAAGAATAATCCTGTCATAAGACCAGGAGAAGTCTGGCCCGATACTGAAGGGAATCACATCAATGCCCATGGCGGAGGAATTATCAGTTACAAAGGCACATGGTACTGGTTTGGAGAATCGAGACTTCCGCGTACTGAGAAAGACAGGACAAAATATGGGGTCAGCTGTTATTCTTCGAATAATCTCGTGAACTGGAAGAATGAAGGTCTTGCGCTGAGAGTGATTAATGATACTGCCAGCCTTCTGCAGCCGGGCTGTGTGATCGAACGGCCCAAAGTACTTTTCAATAAAAAGACCGGAAAATTTGTAATGTGGTTTCACCATGAACTGAAGGGACAGGGATATAAAGCTGCAATGACCGGAGTTGCCGTCAGCGATAATGTAACGGGACCATATAAGTATATCAGGAGCCTTCGCCCCAATGCAGGAATATGGCCGGTCAATTTCACAGAAGAGCAGAAGAATGCATTGGTGAAAGAGGGCGATCTTAAAAGCTGGACTGATGAATGGAAGCAGGCCGTAAAGGACGGTCTGTTTGTACGGCGCGACTTTGCCGGAGGCCAGATGGCCAGGGATATGAACCTGTTCATCGACAGGGACGGAAAGGCATGGCATATTCATTCAGCAGAGGAGAATATGACGCTGCACTTCTCCGAACTTACCGACGATTATCTTGATTTCACTGGAGTTTATTACCGGGTGCTGCCAGGAGATTCGAACGAAGCGCCGGCGCTTTTCTTTGCCAGGGGGAAATACTTCATGTTCACTTCGGGAACCACAGGCTGGAAGCCTAATCCCGGAAGAGTTGCAACAGCCGATAAAATTACCGGCGAATGGAAAGCAATTGGCAATCCATGCCGTGGTACTGAAGAAGAGAATAAGGTCAGCTTCAGCTCTCAAAGCACCTTTGTCCTTCAACCTTCAGCGAAAAAGAATATCTTTATCTTTTTGGCCGACAGGTGGACTCCTTCAAACCTTGCCGACAGCCGGCATATATGGCTCCCGATTGAATGGGAGAACGGATTGCCGGTGATCAGATGGCATAATGAATTGGATATTAAGACGTTAAAGTAATAAAACAAATTAAAATGTATGTTTAACAAAAAATAAAAATATGAAAAAGTTATTCCTGAATTTTGCAGTAGTGATGCTGTTACCAGTTATGGCCGGTCAGGTAAGCGGTCAGCAGCAAAGTATGAAAAAAAATGTAAACAGCAAAAAGGAAAAAGCTGGCACCTTGCCGGATAACACCCTTTCCGGAAAAGAAAAGAAGGAAGGATGGAAACTTCTCTTTAACGGCAAGACCGCAGACGAATGGATGAACCCGGGAACCAGGAAATTTCCTGAAAGCGGATGGGAGATAAAAGATGGCGTTCTTTCAGTCAATCCTGCGACAAAAACCCAGGGGGGCGGTGGCGACATTGTCAGTGTAAAAACTTATATAAATTTCGATCTGACAGTCGACTTCAAGTACACACCAGGGGCCAACAGCGGAATTAAGTATTTCGTTGATATTGAGTCAAATAATGGCTCGCTCGCCGGTATAGGTTGTGAATTCCAGGTGCTTGACGACAAGCTTCATCCCGATGCAAAGCTGGGGAAAGACGGAGACCGGACTCTTGGAGGTCTTTATGACCTGATACCTCCTAAAAAAAAGATAGACAATGGTCCCGATAACTGGAACAGGGCGGAAATAATTGTCAGGGGTAATAAAGTTCAGCACTGGCTAAACGGTCAGCTAACTGTTGAATATGAAAGAGGGAATGATGCATGGAGAGCGCTTGTTGCAACCAGTAAGTTCAAGGATTCCCCAGGCTTCGGAGAGGTCCTGGAGGGCAGGATACTTCTGCAGGATCATGGGAACCTGGTCTATTATAAGAATATAAAGATTAAAGAGTTAAAGTAAGGGCATAAAGGTTTTAAGGTGTTAGGGAGTTATAAAAATAGTTTTCCTAACTTTGATAAGTGTTCGGTTAGCGAATCTGATAATAAAGGATGTGTTTTAAATGTATTTTATACACTTAATAACCAGGCCATGAAAAAACTATCTCTGATATTCTTAATTGCAGTTTCTCTCTTTGTCTTTGCCTGTAGCAAAACAGAGAAATCTGAGAAATTCAAGCTTTTAACAGCTCATGTCTGGACGGCCGACAGCCTGCTGGCAAATAAGGTGGATGCAAGCGGACCGGGCGAATTGCTTGAAAAGTTCAAGGGTAATGCCGAATTCAAGGATGATGGTACCGGTACATTCGGGTCCTATATCGGCCTGTGGACATTTAACAAGGCTGAAACTGAAATTACTATCCTATCTGATTCCCTTACATTTCCGGTTATCTGTGATATTGTTGAACTGAAAACAACTTCATTAAAGGTCACTACTGTTGTACCCGACAAGATTACCCTGGCGCCTATTGATATCAGAATGACATTCAAAGCCAAATGATACGGCAGATCATCACTTCACTCGGAATTCTTCTGAGCGTTGGATTGTATGGCTCAGTTCCTGATGGTACAATAAAGGGAAAGGTGTCTGACAGTAAAACCGGTGAACCGCTTTCAGGTGTATACGTAATCTATGGAAAAAACCTGGGAACTACAACCGGGGCGGACGGGACGTACCAATTTGATGCTCCTGCCGGAAAATTAATGATAACCTTCAAGTTCGTCGGATACGAACCTTCTGTAAAAGAAGTAACCATAAAGGAGGCGGAGATTTCTGAAATTGACGTCTTCCTTGAAATGAGCCTCCGCGAAATTGACCAGATCGTCGTCAGCGCCAATAAAACTGAACAAAAGGTCGCAGAATTGAGTGTTTCGATGGATATCATCAAAACCGGCTTCCTCTCCGATAATCACATTAATAGTGCCGAGGAGCTAATAAACACCACTCCCGGAATAGAAGTTATGGATGGACAGGCGTCGGTGAGAGGAGGAAGCGGATTCAGCTATGGTGCCGGCAGCAGGGTACTTGCATTAATTGACGGACTGCCGATGATCTCAGCTGATGCCGGGAGTATCAAATGGCAATTCCTTCCTCTTGAAAACCTCTCACAGGTAGAGATAATCAAAGGAGCCTCATCTGTTCTTTACGGGTCATCAGCGCTGAACGGAGTAATTAATTTCCGGACAGCTGATGCGACAAATGTCCCTTCGATACAATTTTTTACGGAAGCNNGGCCTGTTTGTCGATGAAGGCTACAGGAAGCTTAACGAAGAACTTCTTGAACGCTTTAATATAAAAATAAAGCATTTCAGCAGCAAAGTAGAAGGGCTCAGCTACGGCCTCAGCATTTCTACAGGGCTGAATGTCAAGAGAGATTTCGTCCTTTGGGAGAATGCCGATTCCGGCGCTCTCAAACAATCACCGTCAACTGCTGTTGAGTTCCACGGTACATTTCTGGCTGTAGATCCTTTCATCTCATTTAAAAAAAGCGACCGGTACAGGCACGACTTCCGCATGAGGGTGCAATCATCCGTAAACAGGCTCCCCGACAGCGAGAAGAACAACAGTGATGCTTTATCAGTTTATTCTGAGTACCAGCTATGGTATCATCTGTCTGATTTTTTGAACATTACCGGAGGATTATCAGAAAATTACAGCATTGTTAAATCGAACTTTTTTGGTGATCATAATGCTCTTAACCTGGCTTGCTTCGCACAGGCTGAAGCAAAGCTGCTTAACCGCCTGAAAGCGGTTGCAGGAGTGCGGGTTGAAAGTTACTCCCTCGATCGTTTACATGAAAAAATAGTACCTATTTTCAGGGCAGGGATCAACTGGCAGACTGCAGACTATACTTTCCTAAGGGCTTCCTTCGGACAGGGATACCGCTATCCCTCCATCGCCGAGAAATATGCCTCGACAACCATGGGGTCTATAAAAATTATTCCCAATCCTGATATCTTGCCAGAGTCGGGATGGAGCACCGAAGTTGGCGTAAAGCAGGGTCTGATGTTCGGCAAAATTACCGGAGAAGCAGATCTTTCATTCTTTTTTCTTCAAAATTCAGATATGATCGAGTACCAGTTCGGATCATCTGCCGAAGCAGGAGGATTGGGATTCAGAGCTATTAATGTTGATCCATCAAGGGTTTACGGTTCAGAAATTGAGTTTTCACTGGCCAGATCATTTGGTGAAGTAAAATCAAGTCTGACAGGCGGTTATACTTTCACTTACCCGGTAGAATTCAATCCTCTTACCAACAGAAACAAGGATACTTACCTTAAATACAGAAGAAAACATTCTGCAGTAGTAACTGTGAAAACATCATGGAAGAAATTCGATCTCGGCCTTAATTTATATGCAAAGTCGAAAATTCTGAATATAGATGAGGTATTTCTTACTACCGACATTCTCCAGGGATTCAATGAATACTGGCAGGGGCATAACACCGGATATGCCATGCTCGATGCGAATCTCGGGTATAAGCTAAGTGAAAGAATCACAATTTCATTAACTGTTAAAAATTTAACAAACACTGAATACATGGGTCGTCCCGGCGATATTCAGCCACAGAGGAATTTCAGCCTGAGGCTATCGGGAAAGTTTTAGTTGAATCGTCTCATCTCGAAATTACCCCCATCCCACCCTTCCCCCAGGGGAGGGCCGAGCGTTAAGAACCAGCCCAGTGGGCTGGTTTAGCGAAGGAGCCTGCCTGCAGGGTGGCCATCGCGGCAAACGGGCCTGTTCGCTAAAATAGCCCACAGGGCTATTTTCAGACGCTCCAGCCTCCCCTTGGGGGAAAATGAAAGGGGGTAAAAAACATATTATGAAAGAGAAGTCCAAGCTTAAAATCAGTCTCTTCTAGATATATAATACGCTAAAAATATTTTACTATGAAATCATTCAACCTCAAGTTAAAAATCCTGGGTTTAATATCCATTACGATTCTCCTTTCTTCATGCAGAAAACCTGTTGTCAGCGAGGTTAAAATAAATGATTTTGCGTCTCTTTCAGCTGAATTCAAATCACCTTCAAAGGAGTATACCACTGCGCCGTTCTTTGTCTGGAATTACAAGATAACAAAGGAGGAGATCGACCATTTCCTCGATGAATTCAAAAAACAGGGCAGCCTCCAGGTATTTATTCACCCTCGTCCGGGGCTCATCACTGAATACCTTTCAGATGAATGGTTTGAACTCTTTAAATACACCGTGGACAAAGGGAAAGAGTTGGGGATGAATGTATGGATATATGATGAGAACTCATACCCCAGCGGCTTTGGCGGTGGAAATGTTCCTGACCAGATGCCTGAATCATATAACCAGGGACAGGGACTGAAAATGTCAAAATTCGAAACACTTCCCGATACGGCAGGTAAGTATTACCTATGCCTCAAAGAGGAAAACGGGAAATACATAAATATAACTTCGGCCCTTGAAAATGAAAAGGGGAAAACTGGCAATTATTTTCTCTTCTTCAAAACTTATAATGGGAAGAGCGACTGGTATGGTGGATTTTCTTATGTCGATCTTCTTTATCCCGGAGTTACACAGAAGTTTATTGAAGTAACCATGTCAGGTTATGAGAAATACCTGGGCAGTGAATTTGGTAAGACCATACCCGGCACCTTCACCGATGAACCGCAGATAAATTCTCCGGGAGGAATCCGCTTCACACCTGACCTGTTTGACATGTTCAAAAAGAGATGGAATTATGATTTGAGGACCCAACTGCCTTCTCTTTACGAAGAGGTTGGAAACTGGAAAATGGTAAGGCACAACTATACCCAGACATTGCTTCAGCTGTTTATCGACCGATGGTCAAAGCCATGGTACAACTACTGCGAGCAGCATGGTCTGAAATTTACGGGCCATTACTGGGAGCACGAATGGCCAAGTATGAGGCCCGGCGGAGATAATATGGCAATGTATGCATGGCATCAGCAACCTGCCATTGACATGCTTTTCAACCAGTTCAACGATTCTTCCGTGAAAGCTCAGTTCGGTAATATAAGATCAGTAAAAGAACTGGCAAGTGCTGCAAACCAGACAGGAAGGCAGAGGAAACTGAGTGAGACATATGGCGCCTCCGGATGGGAACTTACATTTGCTGAAATGAAAAGGCTCGGCGACTGGGAATATGTGCTTGGTGTAAACCTGATGAACCAGCACCTGGCACACATCACCCTGGCAGGTGCCAGAAAATATGATTACCCTCTCACTTTCACATACCATGAGCCGTGGTGGAATGACTATAAATATTTAAACGAACACTATGCCAGGCTCTCTATGGCATTGTCGGCCGGAAAGCAGATTAATGACATCCTGGTCATAGAGCCCACTACATCGGCATGGTTATATGATTCATACATTAAACCCAACAAGAAGTCAGATGAGATCGGGCAGACCTTTCAAAACTTTATAACAAAGCTGGAGAAGAGCCAGGTTGAGTATGACCTGGGATCAGAAAATATCCTTAAAGACCGGGGATCAGTCAGCAAGGGTAAAATGATTGTCGGTCAATGCAGTTATTCAACGGTAGTCCTTCCTCCAATGATGGAGAATCTTGATCTTCCCACATTTAAGCTTCTGAAAAAATTTGTTGCAGCAGGAGGCACCCTGGTTGCCTTCTCAACGCCGTCGTTTATCGATGGATCAGAAAACAAGCAATTAAATAATTTCTTTGCTAAAAATGCCGAAAAGATCCATTCTGTGACTGCCCTGGATTCAGCAGTAATTTCAAAATATTTCACCGGTCCTGAAATTGTTTTCTCTGAATTTTCAGGCGGAAACCTTTATCACCAGAGAAGGGTGCTTGCCGACGGACAGGTTCTTTTCCTGGTCAACTCAAGCCTGACAAAACCAGTAACGGGTTCATTAAGGGTTAAAGGCAGGAATGTATTGGAATTAAATACGCTTAATGGTGAAATCAGCGGTTATATATATGATCAGTATTCCCCTGGAAACGATATTCTAAATGTCCTCTATTCAATTCCTCCTGCAGGGAGCCTGTTACTTTATATCCAGGAAACGGAACTGAAATTACTAATGGATAATATCGGACCGGCTATTCAGGACACGATTATCACCCCTTCTTCAATAAAGGTCAAACCAGATTCTTTGAATGTCCTGACTATAGAATTCTGCGATCTTACACTGGAAAACGAAACCACATTGGACATGCATAATTACAGTGCGGCAGATAAGGTTTACAAATACTACGGATTTAAAAATGGCAATCCATGGAACACATCTGTTCAGTTCAAAACTCAGACTGTCGACCGTGATACATTTGGAGTAAATACAGGATTCACTGCGACTTATCATTTCACTGTTAAGGATAAATTCGATTATACTGCTATGAAGGCAGTCATTGAGCGTCCCTGGCTCTGGAGTGTTTCAGTAAATGGGAATGAGGTTAAACCGGAAGCCGGCAAGTGGTGGCTCGACAAGGATTTTGGTGTTTTCAGCATCGGTAAACTGGTTAAAAAAGGTGACAACTCAATTTCTCTTATTGTAGCCCCAATGAAGGTCAATGCTGAAATTGAACCGGTTTATATTGTTGGTGACTTTTCCGTAATACCGGCAGAAAAAGGGTGGGTTCTGGAACCTGCTGTTAATAAATTAACAACAGGCAGCTGGAAGGNNACACAACTCATTAAACCAGGCATAAATAAAATTGATGTCAAAATTATCGGGAGCCTGAAAAACCTCCTCGGTCCTCATTTCAATAACCCGGCACCAGGACTTGTATCGCCATGGCATTTCAGGAACGTAAAAAGTTATCCGGCTGGAAAGGATTACCAGCTTCTTGATTACGGACTGATGAGTGATTTTCAGGTTCTTAGGGGTGTTTATTGATATGCTTTGTACCACAGAGTTACAAGGTGTTGCACGGAGTAGATCACGGAGTTCTTTTACAGTGAGACTCAGTGAAACCCCGTGTTACTCCGTGGTTAAAACATTTTTTTCGAATAGTTTGGTAAAGCCCTTCCAATTAACTTACTGTCAATATACTATTTTAGACTTATTTGGCGGAATGAAATATTTTTCTACTTTTGATATGGTTTTTAATTGAACTGATTTAGAAAACCAGAGTTTTATAAATAAAAAAAGGGAATCTGACTTAAAAACAGATACCCTGAAATTTAAACTTAAAAACTAATCTATGAGAAAACTTTTAACGATTGTTGCCGCGACATTGATCTCCGGTAGTGTGTTAGCCGGAGGGCTGGTTACAAACAACAACCAGAGTGCCATGTTTACACGGACACAAAACAGGAATGCCTCGACAGGCATCGATGCTGTGTTTTATAACCCGGCAGGTCTGACCAAGCTTGGCAATGGTTTTTTTGCTTCAGTGAACAACCAGTCAATTTTCCAGACCCAGACCGTAACCAATAACTATGAATATCTCTCAGGGGCGAAACCGAGAACTTATATCGGTGATGTGAAGGCTCCTATTTACCCGGGTGTATACATTGTATATAATACAGGTAAGCTATCGTTTTCTGCCGGGTTCAACCCTATAGGCGGTGGCGGCGGAGCAACATATAAAACCGGAGTCCCCTCTTTCGAATCACAGGCTGCTGAACTTATTCCATTGCTTGGCGCTCAGGGAATTACGGCAACAGCATATTCCGCAGACATTTATTTTAAGGGCTCATCAATTTATTTTGGCTACCAGGCGAACGTTGCCTATAAAATAAGTGATATGTTATCCATTGCCGTAGGGGGCAGGCTGGTAACAGCCAAGAACACCGCCAGCGGCTATATGAAGAACATCAGCATTAACCCCAACTATCCTGCATTCGGTGCAAACTATAATGGCACAAATATGGTTCTCGCAAGTGCTTTCTTCACTTCAGGTGCTGCTTTTCTCAATACGCTTCCTGCCCAGGCAACTGGTGCTGCATTGCAATTACAACCAGCTATAGATGGAGGCTATGGAGCTGTTCTTCTTTCGAACGGAGGAGCTATAGGAATGACACCAGCTTCCATTGCTGGCATACAGGCTCTTCTTGGAGCTAGAAATTTGACACCTGCAGAAATTGGAGCAGAAACAATCTCACACGCTCAAACCGATCTGAATGCTGCCGGTCCGATATATCAGGCAAAATCTGCAGGAATGACAGGTTATGCAGCAAAAACAGGCGATGTGGTTGTTGATGCCGAACAAACCGGCATGGGATTTACCCCGATTATAAGTGTCAACTTCACCCCTGTCGAAAACCTGAACATCTCGCTTAAATATGAGTTCCAGACGAAACTCAACCTTAAGACAAAGGTCATTGACGGTAAAAACGGAGGCGGAATTTATATCCAGGATTCAGTATCAATTGCTGACCTTCCCGCAATGCTCTCTTTAGGAGTTGAATTCAAACCGGTTGAGAAACTTACCCTTGCTGGAACATTCAACTATTACTTCGACAAAAATGTTGATTATGATGGCCGGAAAAATGTAGACATCAAGATGATCGACAAGAACTTTCTTGAATTCGGTCTTGGCGCTGAATATGGAATAAATGAAAAATTCCGCGTAAGTGCAGGATGGCTTGCTACGATTACAGGTGTTTACTCTTTAAACTATAATACTGATCTGGGTTACAGCACCAACACCAATACAATCGGGGCAGGTTTCGGTTACCGAATCAATGACATGATTGATCTTAACATTGGCGGACAATACACATTCTATAATACAGGTTCCAACGCCCTTACACGTCTTAAATCCTTCACAGAAACATATGCTAAAAAGACATGGCTTGTAGGCATAGGACTTGATTTCTATTTCGGAAAATAAACGATAACTGAGTTTTATTAAGAGAGGCTGATTTACAAAATCAGCCTCTCTTTTATGTTCTAATACTTTATCCCCTGGTCATTCAGATATTTTATATATTGCTGAAGCCGAGGGGCTTCCGATGATTTCATCCTTGCATACCATTGTTTAGCCTTCACATCATTGCCATTTAATCTGGCAAGCCTGATAATATTGATGTAAAGGGAACCTTCAATCCCGAGGTTCTGCTTATCTGCATCCTCTGCAAGGTCTATTAAGGTTATCATTGCCTTAACGGGCTCATCATTCTCCTCCAGGTAAAAAGCCTCATCAATTTTTGTGTTCAGGTCATTATCAAGTGTGATACCGTAAAAGGAAAAGCAGTTATCGGGACAATCTTCGATCAGGTCAATCCATTTCGTCCCCGGTTTTAACGGCGAAAAAGTGAGTACAAAATCAAGCTTTTCGCCCGGAGCATTGAATTTGTGAACATCAGGACAAACAGGAATTCCTTCCGATGAAGAAAGCAAACTGCGGGTTCCGTCGGGATAAACGATAAAAATATTTTTATCGGCACAGAAGCTTCCGTTTGTTATACGGTTTTCAATGCTCATATAAAACCTGGCCCCGGTAGACGATAATTCAATTTTATTTATCACCAGTGTCTCATGGCTTTTAAGCCCAAAATTTGGCTGAAGAAATGTCTGGGAAAAAGAAAAATCCGATAATAATAAAAAGAATCCTGCAATGATCGAATATGTAAATTTCATAATGAACCTGAATCAGGTCTGAAAGGTACTAAAAATAGTTTTAACAGGTCTTAAACAAACAAGGAAGAGCCTCACTCAGAACTTAATGACAATAAATCCTCCTGTAATCATTTTGAAAATTGATTAAACTGTAACAATTAAGTAACAGTTTTGCAGTAATTGTAATTCTTAATGTAATTAACTTTGCAGCAAATAAATATACCGTCAATGAATCTTGTCTTCGGTTCAGGTTAAATTATGAGGAATTATTTTATTCAGGTATTGGTAAGGTTGCCAGTCAAATATTAAAAAATGAAAACAAAAATAGAAGAAGTCGTCCAGGATATTGTGAACAGTTATGAAGAAATGGCAGAAATGGTTCTTTCACAATTGACACTGCTGGACAAGTATATGTCGGGAAGCATCAAATCATCTCTGCAGGAGATTAAAGGTGAAATCACAGAAAATGAAAACAAGATTGACAGGCTGGAAGTGGTTATAAGCGATAAATTCATTAACTCGATCGTTTTACATCAACCTGTTGCTTCAGATATCCGCAAACTGGTATCAATATACAGGATCACTATCAACCTTGAAAGAATAGGCGATCTTGTGATGAATATCATTGGCTCAATCGAAGCAATAAATGATTCTGGTGAATATAAAGCCATGGCCGAAGTGATCCTCAATATGCTACTCTCAGGAAAAAGCATGGTTGAAAAATCACTGCTCTCGTTTTCAAACAATGATAAGGATTATGCAGTATGGACAATAAAGAATGACGAGGTAGTTGATGATATGAACCGTAAGCTTCTTATTAACAGTATCTCAAAGGCAAGTGTCAGTAAAGAAACCAGGGAAATGCTTCTCAGCTATGTGGACCTAAAGAATATTATCACTAATATTGAAAGGATTGCCGACCATGCTACCAATATTGCTGAAGCGTCAATATATTCAATGCAGGGCACTGATATCCGGCATAGCTGGCAAAATGATAACAGCGCCGAAGAAGGGAAATAATGAAACCTGAAATAATGGGATACAGAGGAAAAAAGATTCTTATTGTTGATGATGAAGAAGATCTGTGCGAAATTCTTCAGTACAACCTCGACAATGAAGGATTCATAACTGATGTGGCCCATTCGGCTGAGGAAGCTTTGAAGAAATCCCTGACTGATTTTGACCTCCTCCTTCTGGATGTCATGATGGGCCCAATGTCCGGATTTAAGCTTGCTGACAAGCTCAGAAAAGAACTCAGCAATAATATCCCGGTAATTTTCCTGACTGCAAAAGACACAGAGAATGACCTTCTCACTGGATTCAGCCTTGGTGCTGACGATTATATTTCCAAGCCATTTTCGATAAATGAGCTCACTGCCAGGGTAAAGGCAGTATTAAAAAGATCGCCAGCGGTAGCCGAACATATCAATAATGTAATTAAATCAGGAAATATTGAACTGGATCAGGAAAGAAAACGAATGGTTATTGAAGGTAAGCAGGTTGACCTCACAAAAAAAGAATTCGAAATAATCAATCTGCTTATCCAGAATCCGGGGAGGCTCTACTCCAGGGAAACGATTCTTGATCTTATCTGGCCCAGGGATGTTGTTGTAACCAGCAGAACCGTTGATGTCAACATCGCAAGAATACGAACCAAGATGGGCAAATACGGAGCAAATCTCAAGAATAAAACAGGTTACGGATATTATTTTGAACCGTGATAAAAACTAATGCAGGATGATAACAAATCGTCATAAATTCAGAAATCTCCTTTTTTTCTATTATTCAATAGTTTTTGTACTGTTTACATTAATAATACTTTCATACCTCTATATAAGGGAAAAGGAATTCAGGATTTCAACACTTAATGATGAACTGGAGAAATCGACAGAAATCGTAAACAATTTCATTAATCTTAATTCAGTTAAGGAGAAAGGAAACTATCAACTGATCGATTCTCTGTTAAGGCTACTCCCCCAGAATAATCTCCGTCTTACTGTAGTCGATCAAGGCGGCAAGGTTATCTATGACAGCTCTGTACACGACTGGAAAAGTATGGAGAACCATCTTAAGAGACCCGAAATAAGTGAATCGCTGTATGCTGAATTCGGAACAGCTATCAGGAAGTCCGGATCTACGGGTCAGTCCTATTACTATTATTCCAAATATTATGGCAGTTACTTTATCAGGGCTGCTGTGGTATATGATATTAACATCATCAATTTCCTGAAAGCGAAAAAATACTTCTTTCCGATAATCATCTTCACTTTCGTAGTTGTATGGTTTATAATGCTTCTCGTTACCAATAAATTTTCAGAATCGGTGATCAGGCTGAAGGATTTTGCAATCAAGATAGGGAATAATGAATCTTTTGATTTTAACCAGAAGTTTCCCAAAAATGAACTTGGTATTATTGGTGAAGAAATTCTTGAGATATACAATAATCTGTTGAAAGCAAAGAACGAGCTGGCAACGGAGAGGGAAAAACTGTTCAATCACCTGAATGTGCTAAACGAAGGGATTGCATTCTTTGGTGAAGATAAGGAGAAGCTGCTTGCGAATAACCATTTCATTCATTTTATGAATCTTATATCCGGAGAGCTTTCTATTTCAACATCCGGTTTTTTTAAAATCGGGGAATTCAGGAAAGTAAGCGAATTTATTGATAAACATCTTGCTGCAGCAGACAATTCGGCCGAACTGCCAAAGATGGAGTATAAGATAGGTAGGAACGGTAAGTATTTCAGAGTACATTGTGTTGCATTCCATGATCAGAGTTTTGAAGTGATTATAACCGACATTACTGAATCAGAGCATAGCCGGATCATAAAACAGGAGATGACATCAAATATAGCCCATGAGCTAAAGACGCCCGTCGCGTCTGTCAAGGGTTATCTGGAAACTCTTTTGAATGATTCATCAATGTCGTCCGAAAAGCAGAGATACTTTCTTGAAAAAGCTCTTGCACAGAGTGAAAGGCTGACAGCCCTTATCAACGATATTTCCGTACTTAATAAAATCGAAGAGGCAGGAAACAGTTTTACTGTCGAAAAAGTGAATATTAAGGAAACTATAAATGAGGTAAGTAATAATTTCAAGTCAGCAGTCGAAGCCAGAACAATGAATATAATTACAGAGAATGTTGATAGTGTCATTGTTACCGGCAACAGATCTCTCATCCTTTCAATCTTTCAGAATCTGCTTGAGAATTCGGTAAACTATGCCGGGGAGAGCACTACTGTAAAGATTGCAGTTTATAATAATGACGAACATTTTTATCATTTTGTGTTTTCTGACGATGGCATCGGCATCTCGGAGGAACATTTGCCCAGGGTTTTTGAGCGATTCTATAGGATAGACTCGGGAAGATCAAGGAAAAGCGGGGGCACCGGGCTTGGACTGGCTATTGTAAAGAACGCTGTAATCCTCCACAAAGGAGATATTTCGGCAAGGGCAAAAACAGGTGGCGGTGTTGAGTTTTTATTCTCGCTCCCAAAATAATCTTAAGGTCTAACCAAATCGTCCTGAAATATAATCTTCAGTTTGCTTTTTTGAAGGATTTGAGAAAATGATCTCTGTCCTATTGACCTCAACAAGCTCGCCAATATAGAAGAATGCCGTATAATCGCTTGTCCGCGCAGCCTGTTGCATATTATGGGTCACAATAACTATAGTGTACTTTTGTTTTAGCTCATGTATAAGCTCTTCGATCTTTGATGTTGAGATGGGATCAAGAGCGCTTGCAGGTTCATCCATCAGGATTATTTCAGGATTAACGGCGAGTGTCCTGGCAATACAAAGACGCTGCTGCTGGCCTCCCGACAAGCTCAGTGCTGAATTGTGCAGCCTCCCTTTCACCTCATCCCATATAGCAGCCTGCCGGAGTGAATATTCCACAATCTCATCAAGCTGGCTTTTCTTCGTTATCCCATTAATCCTGGGCCCAAATGCGATATTATCGTAGACTGACTTGGCAAAAGGATTCGATTTCTGGAATATCATTCCAATTTTTTTTCTGAGATTAACCACATCAATATTCCTGTCATAAATATTTATTCCATCAACCAGCACTTCACCTTCAATCCTGACATTATCAATAAGGTCATTCATCCTGTTAAGTGTTCTCAGAAAAGTCGATTTCCCGCAGCCCGAAGGTCCGATTAATGCGGATACTCGCTTTTCAGGAATGTCAAGACTGATATTTTTCAGAGCCGGATTATCACCGTAAAATAATGAAAGGTTTTTTGCCCTGACTTTTAAATTCTCCATCAACTGTTTATTTAGCTTTTTTTCTGATTCTGTATCTTAATATTACGGCAATTGCATTCAGCGAAAATGTCAGCAGCAGGAGCACCAGCGTAGTCGCAAACTGTATCGGCAAAGTGGCATCCACATTTGACGACTGTGTCGACATTATATAAATATGGTATCCCAAAGACATGAACTGGTCGCTTAGCGAGTGAGGCAGATCGGAAAGATAGTATGCCGCACCTGTAAAAAGAATGGGAGCAACTTCACCTGCCCCTCTGCTTATTGCAAGGATGGTTCCTGTCAGGATGCCTGTCAGGGAACCGGGCAGTACAACCCTTCTTATTGTCTGCCATTTGGTGGCACCGAGAGCCAGGCTGGCTTCACGCATTTCAACGGGAATTGTGCGGATTGCCTCTTCTACCGAAACAATCACGACCGGTAAGGTAAGGAGGGCCATGGTAAGGCTTGCCCATAAAATGCTGGGCTGGCCCCATTTCAGTACCCCACCATTGAATATTTTATCCATGTTCTGTCCTATGAACCCGATAAAAAATCCCAGTCCGAAAAGACCAAAAATTATAGAAGGAACGACTGCAAGCGTTTTAACAGCAAAACGGATGGTTTTTGCGAATACTGAGTTTTCCTTAGCATATTCAGCAAGATAGACAGCTGTTATAACTCCGAATGGAACTGCAGCAATTGTCATTATAAGGGTCATAAGCGCTGTTCCTACTATAGCAGGAAAGATCCCTCCCTTTGTCATTCCGTCTTTCGGAAATTCAATTAAAAATTTCCAGCTCAGGTTTGGCCATCCGCCTTTTATGGTGATTGCAAGAATTGATATAATGATGAAAATGATCAACAGAACAGAAATCCCTGTCAGACTTTCAATAATTATATCTTTGCGATTTCTGTTCATTAGTGTATTTCTATTGTCCTTTTTACTGTTAATTAATTAACAATGCGGTTCAAACAACTCTATTTTTTTGACTGATACTTCCTTATTACAAGGTTCTTAAAGTAAAACTCACTTATAGCATTAAGCGCAAAAGTAAAAATGAAAAGCAACGAGCCTATAAGGAACAATACGCTGTAATGAGTGTCACCAAAAACCACCTCTGCCATTTCAGCCCCGATAGTTGCCGATAAAGTTCTGACAGATTCAAAAGGATTAATTGAAGTCAGCGCTGCATTTCCGGTAGCCATAAGTGCTATCATTGTTTCCCCGAATATCCTCCCCAGACCGAGAATTACAGCTGCAAAAATTCCAGGCACAGCTGCCGGCAAAACAACATTAAAAGCTGTTTGCCTTCTGCTTGCACCCAGTCCGAGACTGGCCTCAATATAAGTTTTTGGCACCGCCGTCAATGCATCCTCAGTAATTGTATAAATAACCGGTATTGCAGCAAGGCTCATTGCAAAGCCACCTACAAATGAATTAAGACGGCTGGCATAGCCGAAAATATCCTGAAAGACAGTGGCAAGCACCATCAGTGCAAAAAATCCGATTACAACGGATGGGAAACCTGCAAGAAGCTCAATCGCAGGCTTGATAATTTCCCTTATCCACGGTTTTGCAAACATCGAAGTATATATTGCTGCAAGTATGGCAATTGGAGCAGCAAACAACAAGGCGATTATAGTTACTTTCAAAGTCCCAAAAAATAAAGGGATAAGGCCATATCGAGGGTTATCTGATACCGGCATCCATATGTTGGAAAGCAAAGTTGAGGAGGGTTTGCTGACTTTGATGGCTGACCCGGAAACCGGATTTGCTGTTGCCGGAGTTACCTCTTCTTCGCCGTATTTTTCCTGAACAAGGTCTACAGACCCGATCTTTTGTTTTACATCCATTCTGAAAACCGGAAAAGCTTCGCGAAAGACAAAGATGAAGATAAGGGCAACGAAAGCAATTGACATAAAAGCAACCGTTTTGATGAATCTTTCGGCAAACCAGTCAGAAAACCTGAACTTTTCCCCTGCAAAAGAAACCTGACTGTCTCCTGATTTATCACCTCTTCCCTTTCTGCTTAACATCCTTTTATTTTAAATTTTTAGATCCATTTTTAAAATATCTGACCTGTCAGATTCTTTCTGACAGGCCTGATACAAAACCCAACCTAATCTAACCAAATCCAGTTATTTTATAGGAAAATATCCTACTTCTGTCACTATGCTCTGTCCTTCAGAACCAAGTATCCAGTCAATGTATTTCTTCGTTTCACCAGTCGGTCTGTTTCTGAGATACATATAGAGATAACGTGTTATCGGATAATCATTCTTAGCGATCGATTCAGCTGTTGGTACATAAGCATTGCTGTTTGCGTCTTTCTTTACATAAGCATGTTTTACACCTATAGCATATGCAGCACCACCATAACCTATTCCGTTAATATCCTTCTTCACTGCATTTACCACTGCTGCAGTACCTGGCAGACTTTGAACATTCGATGAATAGTCGGCTTTAACTACCACATCATGAAAGAAAACATAAGTCCCAGAGCTGTTTTCGCGGCCGTAGAGCCTGATCTCAGCATCATTGCCACCAAGTTCCTTCCAGTTCCTGATTTTTCCTGTGTATATGTCGCTTAGCTGTTTAAGAGTAAGCTCATTTACTTTATTGGCCTCATTAAGGAAGATAGTCACGCCATCTTTGGCACATGCTATCTCTACTCCCAGAGTATTATAACGGGCTTTAAGCTTTTCGATTTCAGTCTGCTTCATGGGACGACTTGAATTACATATATCAGTTGTACCATTTATAAGAGCAGTGATTCCGACTCCTGATCCGCCACCAGTAACCTGGACAATGGAAGTTTTATTATTTTTCATATATAACTCTGCCCATTTCTGAGCAAGGATAACCATGGTATCAGATCCTTTTACAGTGATCTTTGCCTGTGAGAATGCCGAACCTGAGAATAGTGTCACGACCATCAGTGTTGCGGCGATTTTGTTGATAATTTTCATTTCTGTTATTATTAGTATAATTAAACCGTATCTGTAAATTAAAATTTAGCCTGTATCCTTATCCCAAGAGTATTGTCACTCAGCTGCGTGCTGGCAACGCCTGCAATATTCTTCACAGAAGCACTCTTCTCATTCTGAGGCATCTCATAGTTAAGCGATATTCTGATATTATCATTCACATAACACTGCCATGCAAGAGTAAGTGTCTTATAATTTACGCTTGAGCCGGCTGCATCACCTGAAAGCTTTGTGTTTGGATCATAAAAATCATATTTTGCTACAAACTGGTTCTTCTGGCCAATGTTCTTGATCAGGTAAACATAGTATCCTGAGAAATTATTGACTTTATTAGGATCAGCCTTTTTTGCAGCCATAGTTGCAGTAGAAGCAATTGTGCTGGGAGTAGAATTGGTTCCTGTGATGTATTCACCCTTAAGGGCAAGTCCGCCAAGAACATCTGCAAATACCTGTATTTCTGCACCAAACCACTGTTTTTTAAGATAGTCACCGACTGCTACACTGTCAGCTACTCCATTTGATTCAAGAACATACTGGTTTGTCTTGGCCCTGTTACCGCCAAAGTAACCTGTTCCGCCTAAATCGATTCCAAGACCGGCTGATGGCATCTTTATAGAGTATACAAGCCTTGCCATAATGTCTTTTTTGCTGTCAACATCCTTCGCATTTGTGCCTGTAAAGTTGCCGTTCATAGCCATAAGCTGAAACTTAATTGGAATCTTTGATCCGATGTATTCAAGTTTAGCTCCGATCTCCCTTTCGCCAGGATATATAGCCCTGATCAGTCTTGAACGCTCAAGGACTTCTCTCTGGCTTGAAGAATACTCTACCTCATAATCAGGTCTGTTGAACTGACCTGCCCAAAGTGTCCAGTCTTTAAGAAAAGGAAGATTGACTACTGCATAAGCATCCTTTAAAGAGAGGTTCCCGGTGCTGAAGTCAGGCTGAAGTACGAATTTTACTCCGTCGGCAGGTTCATAGGTGAATTTGATCCTTGCTCTTCTAATATAAAATGTATTTGTCGGTTCGTTTGTCTTTACGAGATCTTTGCCATAATATTCCCATTGTGCCTGAACATATCCTGATATCTTTATCTTGTTCAGTTTGGCAAGGTCGGCTTCATTTACCAGAACCCTATCATCCAGGGCATTAAGTTTACCCTCATGATTGGAGATAACTTCCTTCAATGAATCTATAACAGCAGTTTGTGAGAATCCGCATAATCCGATGACGGAAAGAAACAACATTGTAAAGGTCTTTTTCATGTTTTAGGTTTTAATTTGAATAGTAGTTTTTCATGCTACAAAAGTCGATAAGGATAATTACAATGGAATCTCAATTGGATTAAGTGATTGTTTCAATATTATTACAAAGAAATTCTGCATGATGGTTTAGCCGGAAGGGTTCTAATCTGCCATGCGGTTGGATCGACTGAGGAAAAATTAAGTCTGAAAGACAATTATCTAAAGAATGGCCTTGAGAATAGTATATACTCCAGCACCAATCATGGCAGAAATTGGAATTGTAAGTATCCAGGCCCAGAAAATTTTCCGGGTGACACCCCATTTTACTGCAGAGGCACCTTTTATGGCTCCAACACCCATTATGGCACCTGTTATTGTGTGTGTTGTGCTGACAGGGATTCCAAAATGAGTCGCACCAAAGAGTGTTAAAGCGCCTGCAGTTTCAGCACAGAATCCTTCAAAAGGCTTCAGCTTTGTAATTCTCTGGCCCATAGTCTTTACAATCCTCCATCCGCCAAAGAGTGTTCCAAGAGCAATTGCAGACTGACAAGATAATATTATCCAGAAGGCAGGTCTGGTACTTGCCGGGGAAGCTAACCCCATCGATATCAGGGCTGCCCAGATTATTCCCATTGATTTCTGGGCATCATTTCCGCCATGTCCAAGACTGAATGCAGCTGCAGATATCAGCTGAAGCTTTCGGAAATGTTTATCAACAATAAAAGGGGATTGCTTTTTAACAATGTTTATGACAACAATTGAAATTATATATGACATGACCATCCCCAGAAGTGGAGCCACAACAATAAATATTGCTATCTTAAGGACACCTCCGCCAATTATAGCACCGGGACCTGCGCTGACAAGGGCAGCCCCTACCATTCCTCCGACAAGAGTATGTGAAGAACTCGAAGGTAAGCCCCACCACCATGTAATAAGATTCCAGATTATTGCAGCAACAAGAGAAGCTGCTATTACTATAAGGTTGACAGCCGCAGGATCAATAACATTCTTCTGTATGGTAGTCGCAACCTTCATTGGAAAGACCATGAATGCAATGAAGTTGAAAACTGCCGCCAGTAATACAGCATTGAAAGGTGATAATACTTTAGTGGATACTACTGTCGCAATTGAGTTTGCTGAGTCATGAAACCCGTTAATAAAATCAAATATTATAGCGAGTGCTATTACAATGTATAAAAAAGTCATTTCTGATTAAGTGATGTTATTTGTTAACTCCTTGTTTGCCCAATATCCTGTCAAATAAGGTTCTACGTTCAAATTCATGAGCACAAAATTACATACACTTAACCTTATAAATAATTAATACCTGTTACGTTTTTGTTACAAGTTTAATGGCTTAAAAAAGGATTTAGGGAATGGGGACAACTTTAAATCTTATTGCTCAATCCTCAAGGAGCAGATATTTATCCTCTTTCCCCGTAACATGACCTATGATTGATGACTCAGCCAATCCTGCAGCCAGGAGACTGGAAAGCACATTGCCGGCTATTTTTTCCGGAACACTTATAAGCAGGCCGCCTGATGTCTGGGCATCAAAAGCCAGCATTTTCAGGTTATAGTCAATACCGGCTGTAAAAGTTGTATCTGCTTCAGCATAATCAAGATTCCGGAATGCAGCACCCGGGATACATCCTTCATCGGCAATCCGATAGGTTTCTCCGATCAAAGGAACCTGTTTCATATTAATTGAAATTGATACCTTGCTAGCCCTGGCCATCTTAAGTGCATGCCCTGCAAGCCCGAATCCGGTTATATCAGTCGCTCCCCTGACATTGAATTTCTTCATCACTTCTGCGGCTGATCTGTTAAGAAGCTTCATCTGCCTTTTTGCTTCATCAACATCCCTGTCAGTTGCCAGTCCGAGTCGCTGTCCGGCAAGAATAACCCCTGTGCCAATCGGTTTCGTAAGAATCAGCGAATCGCCGGGTCTGGCTCCTGAATTGGTTACTATTTTATCCGGATGAACATAGCCGACAACAGCCAGTCCGTATTTAGGAGGCGAATCATCAATGGTATGACCGCCGATAATTCTTACACCGGCTTCAGCAGCTTTGTCAGCTCCTCCTTTGATGATTTCTGCATAAGCCTCCATTGGCAGACTGACTGCGGGGAACATCATAATATTCAAAGCAACAACCGGATCGCCACCCATCGCATAAACATCACTTATTGAATTAGCTGCAGCAATCTGTCCGAATTCATACGGGTCACTGCAAACCGGAGGAAAGAAATCAGTTGTGAGCACCAGCGCCAGTTCGTCATTCACTTTGTAAACGCCTGCATCATCATGAGTATCAATATCTACAAGGATATTAGGATCGGCCGGGAGAGGAAGGAATTTAAGTATCTCTTCAAGCTGCTTCGGGGATATCTTTGCAGAACACCCTCCATTCTCTGTCATCTTAAGAAGATCAACTTTCATTTGAATAACTGATTATCAGGGTTTTATGATATTACCTGCGGAGGCCATTACCTGTGCAATCTCAAACATATTGCTCAGGGTGCCCACCTTAATTTTTTCTTCAAGCGAATAATATTTAGCGCAGGTGGCACAGAACAGCATGCCAACCCCCATTTTTTCAATCTCCTTAAGATGCTCATAAACAGGAGAATCGAGGCTGCCAAGTTTTACTCCATTATTATAAAAGATCATTTTGCCCGGGAGCACATCAAGATCCTGAATTGCTTTTATAAAGTTTGTCATAAGCAAACGTCCCAGCTCTTCCTCTCCCTCTCCCATTTTATCGGAATTGAATACAATTATAAAATCGCCCTGCGAAAAATGAGGTATTTCAGGTGCGCAGTAAACCTCTGCATTTGTCAAAGTGACATCCTGATCACTTTTTGTGACTGTTATGGTCCATACACCGTTCTTTTCGGTAACGGAATAAGTAGTCTTATTGTCTGTAAGAAACCTGGAAATGTTGTCGAGCGCTGTTTTATTGTCAGTAATAACTTCAAAGGAATCCCCCCTATCAGATCCTTTTAGTGCTCTTTTTGTTGCTATAAGAGGGGCAGGACATTGCTGTCCTTTTGTATCTATGATTCGCATTATTTTGAAATTAAATGATCCGTAAAAGTACAAAAGAAAAGTTGAAGACATTGAAAAGGTTGAAAGGAGTTCAGGTGGAAGAAGGAAAACTATTATGTAAGTATAGTTTAATAGATTAATTTTGAAGATTAACTAAAAAATTATGAAAAAGACACTTTCAATTCTGACAGTAATGTTAACAGTGCTGATACCGTGTAAGCTGGCTGCACAGGACAATGTCGGGAATAAAGCCATCACCGGCTCCTGGATAGGAAAGATACCGGCAGGCGGCATTTCCCTGAGGGTGATATTCAATCTTTCACTTGCAGGAAAGGATTCGCTTATTGCTACAATGGACAGTCCGGACCAGGGAGTGAAGGGAATCAAAGTGGGTCCGGTGAAATTTGACGGAAAAGAATTGAACATAAAAGCACCGCTTCTTCTTGGAGAATATAATGGAACGATGAAAAGCGATACTCTTATTGAAGGTACCTGGAAGCAGGCTGGAAAAACATTCGACCTTAATCTGACCAGGCTTGTTGGTCTCTTTACCCTTAACAGGCCTCAGGAACCAAAACCACCTTTCCCATATACCTCTGAAGATGTGACTTTTATAAATGATAAATTCAATATCACTCTGGCCGGAACGCTTACAATCCCTGATGGGAAGGGTCCATTCCCGGCAGTTATCATGATAACAGGTTCCGGCGCGCAGAACAGAAACGAAGAGCTCATGGGTCACAAGCCGTTCTGGGTTATAGCTGACTATCTCACACGTAATGGAATTGCTGTTCTCCGGTATGATGACAGGGGCGTCGGAAAGTCGCAGGGTGTATATTCTACAGCCACGACGGCGGATCTTGGAACAGATGCTGAGGCTGCATTTATATACCTGAAAAACAATAGCTTGATTGATCCTCAGAAGATCGGACTGGCCGGGCACAGCGAGGGAGGAATGATAGCTCCAATGATTGCAGCGCAAAATAAAGAGGTTGCATTTATTGTTTCGATCGCCGGACCGGGTGCCAAAGGAGAAGAGATTCTTCACCGTCAGAATTACGATATAAGTAAGGCAGCGGGGGTTTCTGAAAAGGATATTCAAACCGGTATCTCGACAAATAAGAAACTGTTCTCAATCATAAAGCAGGAAAAAGACAATAAGATTGCGGAAGAAAAAATGACAGTTGCCATAAAAAAGATCCTCGCAAAGGAAAAGACCACTCCTGAGGACAGTGAAAAGGCAATGAAGCAGCTTCAATCACAATTCGGAACACTTACCAGCTCATGGTTCAGGTATTTTCTTACGCTTGATCCTTCAGCATACTGGAAAAAGGTAAAGTGCCCGGTTCTTATACTAAATGGAGAGAAAGACCTTCAGGTCGCAGCTGATGTAAACCCGCCTGCAATTGAAAAAGCACTTATATCAGGAAAGAATAATTCGTATACCACACATGTGTTTCCAGGACTAAATCATCTCTTTCAGCATACCAAAACCGGATTACCATCAGAATATGGCAATATTGAAGAGACTTTTTCTCCGGATGTTCTTAAGGTAATGGCTGACTGGATTATTCACTTGGAAAATAAATAATCAGGTCCGTCTCCATATGTAATTTGGTAATTACAATTTCAGGTAATTCATTACCTTTGACGACATCTTTTTAGCAAAACAGATCTATTGATGCGTCGTCTGCTGTTATACATTCTCTTCCTGTTCTTTTCGGTTCAGCTGTCTTCACAGGTTCTCATTAATGAGTTCTCTTCTTTAAATATCAGCGGAATCACTGATGAGGATGGTGACCACAGCGACTGGATCGAATTATACAATTCCTCTGCTCTTGCAGCAAACCTGGAAGGGTATTGCCTTTCTGATAACGCACATAACCTAAAAAAGTGGACTTTACCAGCCATTTCTCTAAAACCCGATAATTTTCTGCTGATTTTTGCATCCGGGAAAAACCGGACTGAGCTTCCTCTCAGTTTTCAGACTATTATCCTTAGAGGTGCTGCCTGGCAATACTTTGTACCCTCATCGGAGATTGGAAATTCGTGGAAAAATACCGGTTTCGACGCTTCCGGGTGGAATACCGGACCCAGCGGATTCGGTTATGGTGATAACGACGACTCAACTGTCTTAAATAATATTTTAAGTCTATTCATCCATAAAGAGTTCGTTATTACTAATCTTCAGGATATTGCGGAACTGGTGCTTAGTATTGATTATGATGACGGGTTCGTAGCCTACATTAACGGACATGAGATTGCACGGAGCAATCTTGGCGCAGCCGGGACAGAAGTTTCATATAACCAGTCAGCAAGTGCTTCAAGAGAAGCAACCATGTATAGCGGCGGCGCTCCGGAAAATTATATAATAACTAATCCCGGCGCTTTCTTGGTTGAAGGAGTAAATGTTATTGCAATACAGGGACACAATAACGGCTCCAGCTCTTCTGATTTCAGCCTGATTCCGATGTTAACCCTCGGGCTAAGGGGCGCCGGCTACATTGATAATCTACCGGCTTATATTAAGCTTACAGGCAATAAATTACATGCTAATTTTAAGATAAGCAATGAAGGAGAAACGCTTATACTTTCCAGACCTGATTCTTCAATAATAGATTCCGTTCCTCCGATTCCGCTTGTGGCAGATGTCTCCTATGGCCGGAAACCCGATGGTGAAGATTCCTGGTTTTATTTTGCAACTCCTACTCCCGGAACGGCCAATATCACTGACGGCGACAGTACACTTGCAAGCAGCGATACTGTTAAATTTTCGGTTAAAGGAGGTTATTTCCCGGGAGGATTTGAACTTCAGCTTTCCTCAGATTATCCGTCAGACTCGATATTTTACACTCTTGACGGGTCTGAACCCACTATTAATGACTCGCTTTATAAAAGCCCTGTTCTAATTTCAAAAGATTGTGTTGTCAGGGCGAGAGCGCTGAATTCCAGAAAATTACCAGGAGTGATTTCCACCAACACATATATCACTAAATCTCACACCTTACCCGTTATATGCCTGAGCACGAATCCTGAAAACCTGTGGGATTACTATACCGGAATCTATGTTATGGGGCCGAATGCATCAGCTGATTATCCATATTTCGGAGCAAACTTCTGGCAGGATTGGGAAAGAAAAGCCCACGTGGAATTATATGATATTAATGGAGTTAAACAGATCGATCAGGATATAGGGCTCAAGATCTTCGGCAACTGGTCGCGTGCCAATGATCAGAGATCATTAGCACTCTATGCACGTAAGGTATATGGAAAAGGGTCACTCAATTACAGGTTTTTTAAGGAAAAACCCATTGATAAATTTGAAAATATTGTTCTAAGAAATGGAGGAAATGACTGGAATCAGGGCATTCTCAGGGATGGATTGACATCCACGCTGGTCAGGGACATGGATATTGACCGGATGGCTTTTCAGCCATCGGTAGTTTATATTAACGGCGTATACTGGGGAATCCTTAACATACGCGAAAAAATAAATTCCAATTACCTCAGTGAAAATCATAATGTAAACCCGGACAATGTAAACCTTCTTGAAAACGACGCCAGTATTATTGAAGGAACCAACGCATCATACAACCTGATGACCAACTTTCTGAACCTGAATACTCTGGAGACTGAGCAGAAATACCTTCAGGTAAGTACTCTGATCGATATAAACAACTATATTCAGTATCAGCTTACCCAAATATATATAAATAACAAGGACTGGCCCGGAAACAATATCAGATACTGGAACACATATGGCCCTGGCAGTCTCTGGAGGTGGATCATTTTTGACACGGATTTCGGATTTTCAATCTGGGATAGTTATGCCTACACTTTTAACACCCTTTCTTTTGCACTGGCCACGGATGGCCCCAGCTGGCCTAATCCTCCATGGTCGACCCTTCTCTTCAGAAGGATGCTGTCAAATCCTGGCTTCAAAAATGAATTTGTAAATCAGTACGCCGACAGGATTAACACTACTTTCTCTGCTGGAAAAATAAATGCTACTGTTGATTCACTTACGCAAATATATATACCTGAAATTAATGATCATCTCACCCGGTGGGGAATGAGCTACAGCAACTGGCAGAATAATATTGCAGAAATCAAGAATTACGCCAGTAATCGGCCCTCTTATGCCAGGGATCATTTGAGAACCACTCTGGGTCTGGATATGCAGCTTCAGATATATGTAGATATAAGCAATCCCGGATCGGGAAAGGTCAGGGTGAATTCAATCGTTCCGGATAAGTATCCCTTTTCCGGCGTATATTTTAAGAATGTGCCTATCAGGCTTACTGCAATTCCGGCTCCGGGATATAAATTCGTAAGATGGGAAGGTAGCAGCATGATCACATATGTAAGAACAATTGAATATGATATGAAGGCATCTGCCTCGTTCAGAGCGGTATTTGAATTTGCAGAAAGCAGTGATATTAAAATAGTTATAAATGAGATCAACTATAAATCTTCGCCTGATAAAGATACTAAGGACTGGATTGAGCTTTATAATGCCGGAAACGCATCGGTAAATCTTAAAAACTGGATTATCAGTGATTCAGGACCTGAATCCGGATTTATTTTCCCTTCAGACCTGATTCTTACACCAGATATGTATGTTGTTGTTTGCCGCGATATTGCAGCATTCAGGAAATTAGTCCCTAATGTGAAAAATATAACAGGAGATCTGAATTTTGGCCTCAGCAGTTCGGGAGATGATGTTAATTTATATGATCCCCAGGGAAATCTTATCGACTTTGTAAACTACACTCCAAATCCACCCTGGCCAACTGATGCAAATGGAACAGGAGCCTCCATTGCCCTGACAAGTCCATTTCTTGATAATAATTTAGGTGAAAACTGGAAAGCAAGTCTGAATGGAGGAACCCCTGGAGAAAGGAATTTCGTAACTGATGTGAATTCTACTGAAGAAGATCCTTCAACCGGATGTTCTCTGAGCTGCTTCCCAAATCCTTTCCGGGATTATACCACAATCAGGATTGAAGTCTCCAGGCCTGGAAAGTATAAGCTTGAAGTTTATGACCTTCAGGGAAGACTGATTAAAACATTGACTGATCAGACTTTAAAACCCGGTCCATATTCTATTGACTGGGCAGGCAATAGCTCCACAAGAGGATTATTGAAGGGAGGGATTTATATTATCAGGCTGTCAGGTGCAAACCAGATCCGTAACCTTAAAGTTATTTATCTGGACTAGATAATGAAGGAATGCCTGCCTTCATCGATAAAAAGTATTGGATTATCACTGATTCCGGTTCCTGAAATTCTTGTTTGCTGATATTTCAGCAAGTCTTTTCAGGATAATCCTGCCCCTGGCCACTATTCCTGCAGATCCATCTTCCTGGAGCATAATAATTGTTGCAGAAAGTTCATTTGCAAGTTCAGGGTATATTATAGCCATTTTATAAAGGATCTCCATCGAATATGCTTTTATTGCAATAGCAGAGAATCCGGATTTTAATGCCGCAAAACAATGATCTGCCAGCAGCCCATGGTGCCTGCTGCTTATCTCTTTAATTTCACTCAGGGAGATTATGCGCAGGAAAGATCGCTGAGCGCTCTCATTATCAATCTTCCCCAGCTTTTCAACTATCTCCGGAAGGAATGGATCAATGATTTCAGGATATTTGTCGCACACCTTGGTCAGAATCCAGGAAGCATGAAATGCCAGCTTTTTGTCGTCAGAATAAGAGTACTCAAGCAGTTTCCTGAAGATAGCGGGATTCTCGATTGCAGATGTTGCCACCCATTCAGCGTTTTTCATCCCCATCATGTCAATTACCATCGATTTAAGCTCTTCATCATTAGCCATGTTGTTGTCAGTAATGCGTGGATGTACTGATACTCCCTCATTGAGTGGCTGTATTTTAAGATAATTATTAGCCACAATAATGTCGGCTTCTGAAAAGTCGGCTTCCCTCAACCGGTATGGAGGAAGCCATTTGAAAGCAAGGTGTTCCGAAAGAACCGGCAAAGCATCAAGAGTGTCACAAACAAACGGGACAAGCAATATCTGTTTCTTTCCATAATCATAATCCACGTTCTCCAGCCGGCTGCATATGACAATATCCATTGACAATTCTTCCCTTATTTCCCTGATGATGCATTCCTCTTCGTTCTCCCCGTCATTTATCTTTCCGCCCGGAAATTCCCATTTAAAAGGATGATCTGTCTTTTCTCCCCTTTGAACTACAAGGATCTCATTCTCTTCATTCCTGATTATGGCGCAGGTTACTCTGATCATATATTCTTCAGGTTAACAGATCTTTATAAAGAGGTATCACCAGCATAAATTCATATTTCGTCCAGTCAGCATCTATGCGGCAGGCATAATGATCAATGCCGTTTGTAACTACAATATACGGGACTCTGAATCCCATATTATAACAGACTATCTGATCAAATACCTTTTCGTCAAGCCTGACATCCCACGATTTGCATTCGACAATCATAACGGGTTTACCTGACCTGTCATGAATAAGGATATCAACGCGTTTCTTCAGTTTATTGTAGGCTGACATCACCTCAATGGCAATAAGTCCGGCGGGATACTTGCCCTCCTCGATAAGATAACGTACAAAGTTCTGCCGAACCCACTCTTCAGGCGTGAGTCTCACAAATTTCTTCCGGATAGTATCAAGGATCATTTCCCGGCCTTCTTCACCGGTTATCCTGAATGAATATTGCGGCAGATTTAACTCTTTCAACTTTGTTTTGTACTTTTGAAAGCGGATAATTCTTTGTGCAACTTTGTGTCCCGGTGTCTTTGTGGCATCTTTTTTCTGCCACTGAGGCACTAAGGCACAAGGTTACACAAAGGTATAATTCGTCCTGAATACAAATATATTGAGATAAAATTTACTGACTGATAAATATGAAAACCAAAGAAGAAATTGTTAATAACTGGCTTCCACGATATACTGGAAAAAAGATTGACACGTTCGGTAAATATTTTCTGCTCACAAATTTTCTTCATTATGTCGAGCTGTTTGCAAAGTGGAATAATGTTGAAGTGGAAGGAAGAAACAAAAACTTCCCGAGTGCAACAGCTGATGGTATTACAATTATCAACTTCGGATTCGGAAGTCCGAATGCTGCGACTTTGATGGATCTCCTGAGCGCAGTGAACCCGAATGCGGTTCTGTTTCTCGGAAAATGCGGTGGACTCAAGAAGAAGAATAAGCTTGGTGATCTTATACTCCCGATTGCTGCAATCAGGAGCGATGGTACCTCGAACGACTACCTGCCGAATGAGGTTCCTGCTCTTCCGGCGTTTAAATTACAAAGCGCCATTTCGGCAACTATTACAAAGTACAAAAAAGAATACTTTACCGGCACCGTTTATACTACTAACAGGAGGGTCTGGGAATATGACGACCGTTTCAAGAAATATCTTGTAAAGACACGTGCGATGGCAATTGACATGGAGACTGCCACCATTTTTACTGTCGGATTTGCGAACGAGATACCGACCGGAGCCTTGCTTCTTGTATCTGATCAGCCAATGATATCCACAGGTATTAAGACAGAAGCCAGCGACAAGAAGGTGACTGACAAATATGTCGAAACCCACCTTAAGATCGGGATTGATTCGCTGAGGGAAATAAAGGACAATGGCATTTCAGTAAAGCACCTGAGGTTCTGATATGACATCAAATTATGATGAGATAATCTCTGATCTTAATAAAAGGATCTTCAAACCAGTTTATTTTCTTGCCGGTGAGGAGCCCTTTTACATCGATCTTATAACTGATTATATTGAAGCCAATGTTCTTGCTGAGGCAGAGAAATCATTTAACCAGGTTGTAATCTATGGTGAAGATACTACCGTCCCTGCCATAATTGAGACATCGCGCCGGTTTCCGATGATGTCCAGCCACCAGGTCGTTATCGTAAAGGAAGCCCAGACGGTGAAAAAGATCGAGGATATTGTAATTTATATCGAGAAACCTCTGCCTTCCACCATACTGGTAATTAATTACAAGTATAAGACTATCGACAAAAGAACAAAGCTTTACAAAGCTCTTGAAACTCATTCAGTCTATTTTGAATCATCAAGGCTTCGCGATTACCAGGTTCCGGCCTGGATAGAACGTTACCTGATGGCTAAGGGTATCAAAACCGATCCTTCAGCCAGCGCAATGCTGACTGAATACCTTGGCACTGACCTCCACAAAATTGCCAATGAGCTCGATAAGCTGATAATTACTCTTCCACAGGGGAAACCGGTGATCACAACTGCGCTGATTGAGAAGAATATTGGTATCAGCAAGGATTATAACAATTTTGAACTTCAGAAAGCGATTGGTGAAAAAGATATTCTGAAAGCCAATATGATTGTTCACTATTTTGCAAATAATCCAAAAGATAATCCTATCACCTTTTCAATCGCATCCCTGTTCAGTTATTTCAGCAAGCTTCTTACCTATCATTACCTTACCGACAAATCAAAAAACAATGTTGCCGCCTCGCTGAAGGTGAACCCCTATTTTGTTAAGGATTACGAAGTATCAGCTGCGAAATATAATGTATCAAAGACAGTGCAGGTAATCAGCCTGTTACGGACTTACGATATGAAGTCAAAGGGCTATGGNNTAGTTCATTTCCGGCGATTCGGGGAAATCTGCCCACAAACGGTACTTGTTATTAAGGCTTCGGACAACTTTCTTCCAGCTGTTGCCTGACTGGTTATCAAGAATAATATCAGGTTTGACTTTTGCTATCACCCATGAATTTTCCATGAGCTCGCGTTCCAGCTGCCCTGCCGACCACCCTGAATAACCAAGGAAAAACCTGATCTGAGATTCTGAAATCTTCCCGTTTCGGATCATCTTCCTGATAAAATCAATATCTCCGCCCCAGAAGATATTTTCACTTACCCATACGCTTTTGGGGATTATGTCACCCAGAATGTGCAGATAATGAAGAGTATCCGGAGCAACGGGTCCTCCCATGCAAAGATATTCCCGGCATTTGTCAAAACCTGATATGGCATCACAAACTTTGATTTCAAGCTTCTTATTAAGTATGAACCCAATGGAGCCTTCACTGTTATGATCAGCAAGATAGACGATAGTGCGATTAAAGAAGGTATCCGGTAGGAAGGGCTCAGAAATAAGTATCTTGCCTTTCTCAGGTATCTTGTCTTCAGGTAATATTGTAAACAGATCAGGCTCCGTCTGCATAGTGAATAGTTGTTGTGCCAATTTACATATTTCTAACAATATCAGTACCAAAAATGTTCACTACGTTATTAAATGCTAAAATATTTGAAAAATATCTATCCGGAGCAAATGAGAACAAGNNTGAAAATTATTGGTACAAGAGAATGACTCTGTGGAACACTGTGCTCCTCTGTGTCACTCTGTGTAAGTTCTTCATTTTATTTGTTACACAGAGATCCACAGAGTCAAGATAGCTATCGGGACACAGTGAGGACACAGGGAAAACAGGTTAGTACTTCTGTGGTACAGTTTCCTTCATAATGGCATATACTGCATCGAAAATATCTTCAGCGCTCGGCTTTGAGAAATAATCACCATCAGTAGTGTAAGCCGGGCGATGTTCTTTGCCGGTTAGCGTTCTCGGAGAAGAGTCGAGGTATTGCCATCCTCCCTGTTTTTCAAGGATATCCTGCATCATATAGGCTGTTGTTCCTCCGGGTACATCCTCATCGAGAAATAATATTCTGCTTGTCTTTTTCAGCGAATCGAGTATTATACCTTTTTTATCAAACGGAACAAGAGTCTGAACATCAATAAGTTCAACCGAAATATCATGAACAGCAAGCTGCTTTACTGCCTCAGCGGCAATCCTGACAGTTGAGCCGTATGTGACTAGTGTAAGATCAGACCCGGTGCTAAGTATCTCAGGTACTCCAAGTTCCAGCCTGAATTCGCCGATATTGTCAGGCATCCTTTCTTTCAGCCTGTATCCGTTAAGAGGTTCGATGACAATAGCAGGGTCATTCCCTTCGAGCAGGGTATTATAGAATCCTGCTGCCCTTGTCATATCCCTGGGTGTGCAGACGTAGACTCCTCTTACGGAATTGATAAGCATGCTCATAGGTGACCCGGAGTGCCATATCCCTTCAAGCCGGTGCCCTCGGGTTGAAATAATAAGCGGTGCGACCATCCTTCCTGCAGTCCTATAATGAGTTGTTGCCAGGTCATCGCTTAAAAGCTGAAGAGCATACATGAGGTAATCAAGATATTGAATTTCGGCAATGGGTCTCAGTCCCCTGAGAGCCAGGCCAATGCCCTGTCCGAGTATCGTTGCTTCCCTTATTCCGGTATCGGTGATGCGCAGTTCACCAAATTTTTTCTGTAAACCCTCCAGTGTCTGGTTTACACCACCAATATTACCGGTATCCTCGCCGAAAGTTACAAGCAGGGGGTATTTTGTGAAAAGTTTATCGTAGTTGTCTCTCAAAATCTGCCTGCCAGGCACTTCGGGTGAATTATCCGAATAAAGCGGAGCAACCGGTTTGACATTCATAACAGAAGATGGTGTTTCATTATACAGGAACGAATCATAGCTGAATGATGCGTCTGCATAGTTGCGCTTTAACCAGCCGTGAAGCTCCTCTTTAAGGTTGTCTGCTTTATTGCATGATTCACATACATTCCTCAGTATCTTTCTGGCAGCCATAAAATTATCCTTCCTTATCGGGGAAATGACTTTTACCAGATCTTCTGAGATATTTTCAACAGTGGCCTCTTTTGACTCCTCATGACATTTGCATGTACGGTCGCCGATAATTTTTACCAGGGCATCCCTTTCAATTCTTATCGGTCCCTGAAACATTTCCCATCCCTTCCTCCTGGACTCTTTTACTTCGTCTTCAGTCTCTGCAGCTAATTTGTCAAGTTGTTCCGCAGTTGCAATTTTACTTTCAATGATCCATTCCCTCATTTTCCTTATCGGATCATATTCTTCTTCCCATTTCAGTCTCTCTTCGCTTTTGTACCTCTCATGCGAACCTGAAGTGGAATGGCCAAGCGGCTGTGTTACATCCTCAATATGAAACAATACCGGAATATGCTCCCTGCGGCAAGTTGCGATCCCTTCCTCATATAGTTTTACGAGCCCCGGATAATCCCATCCTTTTCCCTTAAGAATCATTATTCCCGGGCGACCGGGTTCACTTTCAAATCCCTTCAGGATATCTGAAATGCTTCCCTTGGTTGTCTGGTATTTTTTTGGAACAGATATTCCGTAACCGTCGTCATAAACAGAGATTGCCATCGGAACCTGAAGAACGCCTGCTGCATTAATCGTTTCCCAGAAATAACCTTCAGATGTGCTGGCATCGCCGATAGAGCCAAAAGCGACTTCGTTTCCCTTATTTGAAAGAGTTGTAAACCGGTGAAGTTCCTTATTCTGCCTGAAGAGTTTTGAAGCGTATGCAAGTCCAATCAATCTTGGCATCTGACCAGCTGTGGGAGAAATATCTGAAGATGAATTCTTTTGTTTTGTAAGGTCACGCCAGGTTCCATCAGGATTTATGTTCGGGACCGAAAAATGATTGTTAAAGACCCTCCCACCGCTTCCGGGGTTAATTTCCCTGTCAGTATTGCCATAAAGCTGGTGGAAAAACTCAAGAGAATTATAGAGACCCATAGCCATCATCCAGGTCTGGTCCCTGTAATATCCTGAACGCCAATCGCCATTTTTAAACTGTTTTGCAAGTGCGATCTGTATTATTTCCTTGCCATCGCCGAATATTCCAAACTTTGCTTTTCCCGAAAGCACTTCGCGGCGACCAATAATGCTCAGGTTCCTGCTCAGGCTGGCAAGCCGGAAGTCAGACAGGATAGTCTCCCTGTTTTGTTTTATGCTGCTCATAAATCCTTTGATATCATTTTAATCGTAATCAATAAACAAATAATTGAATCAGTTGTTTAAATAATAAGATTTATTGGCCGGCGACAGGCTATTTATCTCCGGATTCCGAAATAAATTTTTTCAGTTGTTTTGAAGTCCATGTTTTGAAATTGCCACTATCATCAGAATAGATTAGGTACCCTTCATATTCAGGATGAAGAGCAAGAAACCCGATAGTTTTGTCTTTGCCAATTACCATACAGGCGGTAGCAATGCCATCAGCCGTAGCACAATCATTGGCAAGTATGGTGGCGCTCAAAAGCGAATTCCTGGCCGGATTGCCTGTTTTAGGGTCGATCTCATGTGAATACTTTATACCATTCTCGATATAGAATTTTCTGTAATTACCTGAAGTCGCAAGAGCTTTGTCTTTCAATCTGATAATTGCTTCCAGGTCACTTCCGGGAATCATGTTATCATCAACAGGCCTATCGATTCCAATCCTCCATGGCTTGCCGGCTTTTTCGCCACTGGCTCTTACTTCACCGCCGATTTCAACAAGATAGTTCTCAATTCCCAGCCCATCAAAAAATCTACAGATAACATCAACCGAATAACCCTGGGCTATAGCGTTGAAATCGAGGCTTACCCTCGGATCGCTCTTAATCACCTTTCTGTTACGGAGTTCCACTTTCTCCATGCCAACAAGTTTCAGCAGCGAGTCACGCTTTATATCAGAAATGTTTTTATGAGAATCAGGACCGAACCCCCATGCTCTGACCAGTGGTGCAACGGTTATGTCGAATGCTCCTCCAGTCAGTTGCCATATCTTCCTCGATATTATAAAATTTCCGATAAAGAATGAATCGCAGGTAACTGTGTCATTCCTGTTAACCCTCGAAACTATCGAAGAATCAATGTATCCCGAGAGAGACATATCGAAGGCATGAAGTATCTTTTCAATCCTATTATTAACATCCCGGGGATCAAGATTTTTTGAATTCTCAAAAACCATACTGTAGGTGCTTCCCTGTGCAAAACCGGTTATCGTTGCATATTGAAGTTTATTATTACCGCAGGAAGTAATGACCAGGATGAAGAACAACAATCCGATATGTGACCTTTTTTTCATTTTACTTCCAAAAATAATATAAAAAGCAATAATCGACTGTCGGTTAAAACCGACGGCAAGGTACATATTATAGAATTGCACTATTTTTGTAGATACAATTTCATAAATAATATTATGAGAAGAATTTTTCTCTTTTATATCATCTTAATTCTTCCTGTCAGAATCTTAACCGGCAGTGAGCCGGATACAACTATATATACTGACAAAGTATTCAGTGATAAGATAAAAACAGTTCAACTTTACAAGGAAGGATGGAACCTGTCGTTCCCTGTCATGAAGCTTAGCAGCGATGATAAGCTATCTTTGCACTTTGATCTTCTTGACAACCAGGCTGAAACGTTTTATTATTCATTCATTCATTGCGACAAGGACTGGAAAAAGTCAGACATATTCCCAAATGATTATCTCGAAGGGTTTTATGAGAATCCCATTGACGATTATAACCCTTCTTTCAACACAACTGTCGACTACTTTCACTACAGAATCTCGTTTCCTAATGACAGAGTAAAATTCACTATCTCAGGAAATTATATCATTAGTATATATCCATATAATGAACCTGAAAAGCCAGTCCTGACAATGCGGTTTATTGTGTCAGAAGATGCAGTGAATGTCAAAATTGATATGCACCGGCCGCAGCTCACTTCTGGTGATAATGCAAGGCAGCAGGTTGATTTTACTGTTGCTATGAATGGGATCAATGCCCCTGACCCCTACAGGGATATATATTCATTCGTGCTTCAGAACGGCAGGTGGAACAATGCAAAAAGGAATCTTAAACCGGAATATTTTAGCAGTAATGAACTAAAGTATAGTTCATTATCTCAAAATAACATATTCATGGGTGGAAATGAATTCAGATACTTCGACATAAAAAGCATAAGGTATGTTTCCGAATATATAAGCAGGATCGATTTTCTTTCTCCATTTTATAATGTCTTCCTGAAGCCGTCGGAAAACAGGGAGTTCAAACCATATTTTTACTGGAAGGATTTCAACGGCAAGTATTATATTGCTTCACAGGAAGGCAAGGACCCTGATACTGATGCCGATTATTTAAATGTCTTTTTCTCCCTCCCGTCAGCATCCGCGTTAACAGGAGGGCAGATGTATATTTCCGGCAACCTTAACAACTGGCTGTTCAACAGAATTAACCTGATGAAGTACAATCCCGAAAAAAGCCAGTATGAATGCACCATGCTTTTAAAGCAGGGGTGGTACAATTACGAGTATGTCTTTCTCAGGGATGGCGATAATGAAGGTGTTGCTTCGAAATTTGAAGGAAGTCACTACGAGACTGAAAATGATTATATGGTGATAGTCTATTTCAGGAATCCCCGTGGCCGATATGACAGGATCATAGGGACAGCGACAGCCAATTCACTGAACCACCTCTCTTACTGATTACGGTGATTATCGATGCCATGCTGCATCATTATTGTATGAGTTAGTGTCTTAACTATCTCATCCATATACTCATCCACAGCTTTAACCGAGCCCGGAAGCGTATAGATAAGAGCTTTGCCGATTATTCCTGCCACGCCTCTGCTGAGCAAGGCATTGGGTTTCTCCATCCCGTATTTCACCCTGATCATTTCCATAATGCCAGGTATCTCCTTTGAAATCATTGGTTTCACTGTATCAACAGTTATATCCCTCGGACCTATTCCTGTTCCGCCTGTTGTTATTATAATATTATAAACGGATGAAGCATTTTCCAGCATCTCCTTCAGCATTGAAGAGTCGTCAGGCATCAGTGTCATGTTTATGTTGAAACTCCATCCTGTTGTTTCAAAATATTCACCAACTCTTTTTTTGACCAGCGGTCCGCTTAAATCTTCATATTCCCCCCTGTGAGCTCTGTCGCTGAGGGTAATGACAAGCACTTCGAATTTTGGAGGCAGATTCATTTTTTTATCTTTTCAATAAGTACTGTGTGATCAATTATCATTTTCTTATCGACTGCCTTGCACATATCATAAACAGTGAGCAACGCAACAGAAACTGATGTAAGTGCTTCCATCTCAACTCCGGTTTTTCCCGTGCATTTCACTTCGGATTCTGCTTTAACTCCGGAATTATCGACAGCCAGTTTGACAGAAACGCTCTCAATAGCAATGTTATGGCATAGCGGGATCAGTGATGATGTTTGCTTGGCTGCATTGATACCTGCTAACTGAGCCACAGTAAGGACATCTCCTTTCTTAAGCTGGTTTTCTTCGATTAACCTGATTGTTTCAGGTGCCAGAGTTATGTGACCTGAGGCCCTGGCTATCCTTGACTGGATGATTTTTTCTCCAATATCAACCATTACAGCCTTTCCGCTATCATCGGTATGTGTCAGTTTTTTCATTGTTTTCAGCCTCCTATATTATAAAATTTTCCTGATGAGTTATTTGATCCGCATTCCGGCTTGAGGTCAACAGCTTTCTTAATTGCCTCCTCATAACCCATTTCCCTGATATCAAATGATATATCATTGAACAGACATGGCTTCAGCTTCCCGTCTGATGTAAGCCTCAACCTGTTGCATAATGCGCAATTACCTCCGGTGCCGCCAACCACTGTGGAAAAATGTCCCCTCACAAGATCCATCTGCCGGATATACCTTATTTCCAGATTATTTTCACTGCAATATTGAGCAACACTCCTTGCATCTTCTTCTTCCGGCGAATCAACTATGACACAGTTTATTTTTACCGGAAGAAGCCCGGCATCTTTTGCTGATTTTATTCCATCCATCACATCATCTATATTTCCACCCCTTGTGATATGCGAAAATCTTTCAGGAACTGCCGTATCGAGACTGATATTCACGCGATGAAGTCCTGCATCTTTCAGGTCAATGGCAAATTCCTTCAGCAGTACTCCGTTTGTCGTCATGGATAGGTCCTTGATGCCTTCAATAGCTGCAATCATACTTACAAGCGATACAATTCCCTTTCTGACAAGAGGTTCACCTCCCGTAATCCTTACTTTAGTGATGCCATTCCTTACCGCCGCTTTCGTGAATCCGTTAATTTCGTCAAAAGTAAGGATATCCTCATGCCGGAGAAGGCGGATACCCTCTTCAGGCATGCAATAACGGCATCGCAGATTACATCTGTCGGTTACCGAAATGCGCAGGTAATTTATCTCTCTGTCAAATCTGTCGTACACTTACAATTTCTCCTTTTTCAATTGATTTTATTCCAACAGGCAATGAAACAATACCGAACGAATCAGATATCGCAGAAATATGGGCAGAACCATGAAATTCGACAGGAAGAACCTCTCTGTCAGCAGTAATGGCAACAGGAATAAGAGCCATCCTGTCGGCATATTTCCTCGAGAATTTTTCTTTAAGAGGAAGATGAATTTCAAGCGGCTTCCAGTCATACCCCATCATTTCGCTGATCAATGGCCTTACCAGCAGTTCAAACTGAAGGAACGAAGATACCGGATTCCCGGGGAGGCCAAAAACTATTGCCTTTTTATGGATGCCGAAAGTTGTCGGCTTGCCTGGCTGTACGGCTACCCTTGAAAAAAGTATCCTTACACCAGCTTTTTCGAGAACTGCCGGAATAAAATCGAAATCGCCCATCGAAACACCGCCGGTGATCAGAACGATGTCGTTTTCCGAAAGTGCCTTGCTTAATAAATTATAAGTAACATCCTCATCGTCCCTGGCAATTCCGTAATATCTGCCGATTGCCCCCGCTCTTTCAACCTGAGCCATAAGCTGGAATGAGTTGCTGTTTCTGATCTGTGAAACACCTGGTACCTCAGCTGGTTCAACAAGTTCACTCCCTGAACTTATGACAGCTATTTGCGGCATTCTGCTGACCGTCACCGTGGTATGACCAACAGAAGCCATTACAGCGATATGCTGAGGGCTGACCTTCATCCCTGGATTTAAGACCGTATCTCCTTTTTTAATGTCCTCTCCCCTGATAGCAATATTTTCCTTCGTAAATGCTTTGGTGAACCTTATTTTGCCGGATGGCAGGACTTCCGTATCCTCGATCATAATTACACAATCGGCACCTTCAGGTACAGGGGCTCCGGTCATTATTTTGGAGCACTGATTTATGCCAGGTGCCATTAAAGGAGATTTCCCCGCAGGAATGGTTTCAATAACCTCAAGATCATTTGCCAGATCCTGTTTTCTGCAGGCAAACCCATCCATCGACGATTTGTCGAAAGGAGGTATGTCAATGTCGCTTACAATTTTGCCAGCCAGGACCCGGTTATAAGAGTCTGTAAAAGGAACTTTTTCGGTGCCAGTGCTGAAGGCTGAATTCATCACAATCTCATAAGCCTTTTCAAATGTTATCATTTTCATTTCTTATACCTTTTCTAATATAGTCCCCCACTCACCCACTCTCCCTATCTCCCACTCAATTTTTTATCTTCCCGATATCTCATCTTCTCTAACCACCGCCTGGCAGGGCAGTGCAGGCTTCAGCAGGAAATGAGATCCAAACATCAGAAGCTTCCGTTATCTGCAATTTCTTAAAATCATTCATGGGAACATCGACATAAAACATCTCTCCAGCTTCTACCAGAAGTTCCATCCCTTGCTCACTTGGCGATAGCTCCTTAACGACTCCTCTAAAGCAATTTCCAGCTTCATTTGAAGGGTCTGCTTTAAAAATGCTGATAGCGTTGCTTCTGATTATTATCAAACCCTCCTCAGGGTATTTGCCTTCTGACAGATTCAGAACAAGGTTCCCATTACACTCTGCCTTCCATGACCGGCCCTCATTTCTGAATTTTACTCTGAAAAAATTCCTTATCCCGGCATATCTTGCAACAAACCTGTTTACTGGTTTTCCGAATACGTCATCAGGAAGACCTTCCTGAACTATGCGTCCATTATGGATCACACCGATCCTTGTAGCGAGACTGACGGCTTCACTGTAATCATGAGTGACATGGACAATCGTAAGTCCTTTTCTGTTAAGCTGCCTGAATGTTCTTTTTATATCATCCTTAAGGCTTGCGTCAATTGATGCGAGGGGTTCATCAAGGAGAAGCAGCCTGGGAGAAGTGATCAGGGTGCGAGCCAGAGCTACCCTCTGCAGTTCACCTCCTGACAGATTATTTGTAAAACGGTTCAACAGGTGACAGATATTTAGCTCCTTTGCGATCCTTGTAACTTCATTTTTTATAACTTCTTTATCTGTATTTCTGCAATGAAGCGAATAGGCAATATTGCCAAAAACAGTCAGATTGGGAAAGATCGCATAATCCTGGAAAACAAGCCCGATATTTCTTTCCTGAATTTTTTTGGTTGTAATATCCTCATTATCAAGCCATATTTTTCCTGAATCAGGGTCATTGAGCCCGGCTATCAATTCAAGCAATTGTGTCTTTCCTGATCCCGATCTGCCCAGAAGGACATAATATTCTCCTTTCCTGATTTCCATTGTGACCTCAGCCAGATTAAAATTTCCAAGCTTCTTCGATATGTTATCAAGCTTCAGCATCAGGGACAATATGAGTTTCCTTTTTCCTTACAGCAATCAATCTCAGAAGTATAAATACAGCAAGTGCCACGATAATAAACAGAACAGAAGCTGGTCTTGCATATTTTAGTCCGAATGAACTGAATCTTTCATAGATAAGCACAGGGGCAACCATAGGGTGATATGCAACTATCACAACAGCGCCAAATTCACTCATTCCGCGTGCAAACATCATCACAAAGCCGGTCATAATGCTCCTCCAGGCAAGAGGCAATGAAATTGTAAAGAATACCCTTGTCCTGCTGGCACCAAGACTCAAAGCTGCCTTTTCGAGACGCTCAGGGACCGCAGTAAAACCGTCGCGGGCAGAATTGATGAGGAAAGGGATGCTCACAAAAGCCATTGCCAAAGCAATACCAGCCGGATTATTAATAAGTGTAAGACCTACACTATTTGCCACCTTGCCAAGCAGCCCATCTCGTGATATGAAGCCAAGAACAGCAATTCCCGCTGCAGTATGCGGAAGGACAACAGGCAGGTCGATAATTCCCTGAACGATGTTTTTCATGGGGAATTTTTTTCTTGCCAAAAGCCAGGCAAGAGGGATTGCCCCGATTGCAAAAAAGAAAGTTGCGGCAAAAGCTACCCAGATCGTAAGCCAGATGCTCGCCCTGACTTCCTGATCGTTTACTGTCTCAAGAAGCTCTGAACCTCCTGTATGAAGAAACATTCCAGCAAGCGGTGCCAGAATGAAGAGCAGCACCAGCGAAGATAGTATTAAAAGTATCCAGGTAAATGGAGTGTTTCTTGACATTCTGAATTACTGAGATGATTCTTATTTGAGGTACTTTTTAAGGCTTTCCGGTATCGCATCCGGCTGTTCGGAATTACTAGGTTGTATAGGTTGCTGGCCGTTCTTCCTTAAGATATCCATTCCCCTGTCGCTAAGCAGGAAAGATACAAAGTTTACAGCATCCTTATAATGGGGAGCATTATCCAGAACAGACAGGCTGTAGTTAATATATTCCCCTGTGACAGTAATTTTGCTTCCGGGGGTACTGCCGGTAACATCCTGGCTGACTGTTTTATAAAGATTGTTCATTGCCGGATCGCCCAGGTTTATTTCGCGAGGCAATTCAATATATCTCAGATTATGCTGGATAGCAACCGATTTATACTGAAACATATAATCTACGGCATTAGCTTCTATAAGAGCTACCAGATCGACCTCCTTTGGCCTTATGAAATCCCTGTTCTTAGAAGCGAGCCGGTCGGCCAGTTCTGGCCTGTTATAATGTTTCTCTGCAAGCTTGAATGAGAGGATTGTCCTGTAACCGCACGGATCGGAATCAGGATCGGACCTTGAGAAAGTCACATCATCCTTCATCAGAATATCTATCCAGTTTGATGCATTTATTTCTGAAGCATATTTCGACTTTTCCTGGAAAGCGATGACAATCTCATTGGTAGCAAACCTGATGCTCCATTTTGTATAATCCGGGATAAGAAGCTCATTTATAACAAAATAATCGGCAGACGCGATAATATCGCACGGTTTTTTCAGCTCAGTGATCTTACGGGCGCAAATCAGGCTGCCAGCCGGTTCAAGAAGAACTTTTATTCCCGGGTTAAGCTTCTCATATTCTGTTGCAAGCTCCTTAAAAGGTACCGAAAGACTCCCTGCATGAAAGATTATAATCTCATCGGATTTTGTATTCCTGCATCCGGCAGTGATAAATGCAACAGCCCCTATAATTAGTAAAATATTTTTCATTTAAAGTGGTATCTGATTAATCATGTTATGATCGGTCATATTCACTCCACGCAGGAAAGCAATCATTGTCGCCATCGGCTCAGCTATTGAAAATTCTTTACGACTTCAATTACTTCCGGTAAATCCATCCCGATTTTTTGGAGGAATTCAATCTTTGGCACACCGTTATTATTCCATCCTCTTCTCTTGTAAACGGCGTCGATAAGAGATTCGTACTGGGCTTCCCTGTATTGACGGAGCTTTTTCATTTTTTCTTCGGTTGTCATCCCTTCAGTGTTCAAACCGGTTTTTTCGCGAAGCTGCTTGTCATATCTTTCTGCTCTTGATTCGAACTCCTCTTTCGTTACAGGTCCTGCAGCACGATAAGGCTGCCTGTCGTGAATACGTGTACCAAAGCCCCTGCGAAGGTTGAAAACCCTCTGGAAATTATATACTCTTTCTGAATCTTCAATAAGCCTCTTCTTGTCGAATTCACGCCCGGTAACTGCCTTGTATATTGTTATATAGTTATCGACGTGCTCAGGCACTTTTGCCGGTTCGTCAGTCTGTGCATTATTCTCAGGTTCGACATCATTCCAGGGTAGCTTGCAGAGTCCGACCAGCCCGAACCAGGTTCTGAACATAGGGAAATAATGCAAGGCTTCAGCCTTGTTCTCGAATGTCGGGATCTGGTTATTGACCATATCCATGAAAATAAGCCAGGCCTCATCGTGCTGGGGGCCCTTGTTTGTGAGAGCAAA
>PMBC01000046.1:53316-102927 GCA_003152835.1 Bacteroidales bacterium
AATTTCAGCTCAAGTCCGCCTGTCCTCTCAATGTTCAGGATACCGTTTTCAAAGCACTCCATAATAAATGCAGTGAGTGTGCTCCATGTAATCGTGCAGATTCCATAGGTATCGCAGTAGAAGTTGGTTTCAATAATATACCCCGGGTCAAAGATCCCGCAGTTTGAACCAAGTCCTGCGGCATTCTCATATTCCGGACCATCAACGATTACTTTTTGTCCCTTGTAGGGTCCTGTTTTCAGCTCAAAATCGTCAATGCCCTTGCTGCACGACATATTGCATCCTATCCAGCAGCCGTCCGGATTATTTTGGGTAAAGTTTCTCTTCCAGACGGATGAATCTATTTTATAGGAATCCGGGTGGCTTCCGAATTTATAATTATGGACTGGAAGGAGGTCATGGTCATTCATTACCTCCATCAGATGGGCTGTACCTACCTGCCTCATCTGGCACTGTTTGTCGTCAAGCTCGCGAATCTCGCGGTTGAATCGTTTACCTCTTTCCATGATTGCTTCAAGATTGACAACATTATTAAGGTTGCCTTTTACTCCGGGGATCTTGCAGACGATGGCTTTTATTTTTTTATTGCGGAATACAGTGCCTATTCCTCCACGGCCTGCCTGTTTCAGCCTTACTTTCTTCCTTTTCGAATCATAAAAGCTGAAGTTCAGCATTCCTATAAGTGAATGGTTGGCAGCAGAACCGGCAGATACCACCCCAATGTTTTTCTTCTCATTATCATTATCAGCAAAAATCTCAGTAAGCTGCTCGGCAAGAAGGTGGCTGTCGACTGCTTCGGCAGGGGCTTCAAAAATCTTTATATTATGGTTGATACCGTCAATATAAACAATTACATCTTTTTGGGCTTTGCCCTGAAGTTCAAGAGCATCAAATCCTGAAAATTTCAGAAAGGGTCCGAAAAAACCTCCCACGTTGCTGTCCATTACAGAATCTGTCTGAGGCGACAGGCTTACAACTAGTGATTTACCGGTACCTGAATACTGGGTTATACCGCCGATGGGTCCTGAAGATATAATAATTTCATTTTCAGGATCATTCCACTTTGTATCCGGTTTTGTGGCATCCCATAAAAGTCTAAGGCCATAACCTTTCCCACCGATGAATTTTTCCTTCATCACCGGAGGTACATTTTTCTCTTTTATTTCCCCGGAACCAACATTAATATAAAGAATCTTATCAGTATAACCCTTGTTGAGCGGGGTCCATATATAATCCCATTCCTTAATGAGTATATGCTCAGCTTTTATTGCATTAATGTCCATAACGAAACAGGTTTATAAAACATTAAAAGTTAATAAAATCAAATTTAAGCTATTTTGGTAAAAGAGGTCATGACTTAAATCATTATAAACAACCATGCATATATGATAATCAGCACATTCCTTCCTGAAATAACTATTGAACAGGAAAGTGGATTTCAGGCAACAGATTTAAAATAAATCCGGAGGGTTTCCGTTCAATTGAGGTAACTTTGTAAAAAGGTTAAAGGTTGTTATCTTTCGCAAACAATAAACTGATGTTTAATGAGGAATTTTAAAATACCTGTTTTTCTGTTTCTGTTGGTCTTGGTTTTTGTGACAGGCTGCGAAAAAAACACATGGGAAAAACAGGAAAGAAAGCAGATTGATGATTATATAAAATCACTTGGTGATACAACATTCGTTTTATATCCAAGCGGCCTTTACTATTTTGAGCAGGTTGCAGGAACCGGCCGCACTCCGGTAGATTATGATACCGTTTATTTCAAGTATAAGGCACGATTCCTTGATTATGTGATCTGGGACACAAACGATCCTGTAAATGTTCCCTATAAACATGTTATGGGTACTGACGTTGGACTAGTTATTAAAGGAGTTGATGAAGGATTAAGATACATGAAGGCAGGTGGAAAAGCAAGGTTGTTGACCCCATCAAACCTCGCCTACGGATTTGAGGGTATATGGCAAATTGTCCCGGGTTATACTCCCCTGCTATGGGATATTCAACTCGATAGTGTGAAAGCCGGACCAGGTAAATAATTGATATGCCCGGGAAGGCAGTTTATTAAAATATTCCGAAAACCGGGTTCAGATGAGATTCTCCGAAATAAAAGATCATCTTGCAGGATTCAGAGTCGGTATAGCCGGCGCGGGAGGTCTGGGCTCAAATTGTGCTGTTGCGCTTGCCAGAAGCGGTGTCGGCACTCTTGTAATCTCCGATTTCGACGTTATTGAACCAGCTAACCTGAACCGGCAATGTTATTTCGCATCCCAGGTCGGGACGTTTAAAACCGTCGCACTAAAAGAGAATATAGCCAGGATAAATCCTGATATCATCGTAATTGCTCACACGGAAAAATTGGATAAACTTAATATACCGGAGATTTTTGCCAGCTGCGATGTGATTGTCGAGGCATTCGACAGTGATAAAATGAAAGAGATGCTGGCTGAAACTGTACAGACCAGGATGCCCGGGACTCCACTGGTTATGGGTTCAGGTCTTGCCGGCTGGGGAAAGAATGAAGCCATAAAGTTCCGTAAGATCGATGAAACACTGTATATCTGCGGTGATGAATCAACAACGGCCGGTGAAGAAATGCCACCTATGGCTCCGAGAGTTGGAATTGTTGCAAATATGCAGGCGAATACGGTTGTCGAGATCCTCATGAAAAGAACCAGAGATTATTTCAGACAATGAAAATATTTCTTAATAACAGGGCAGAAGAATTCCCCGGGGAGACTTTATTGATTAGCGAAATGCTGGTACTTAAGAAATTCTCTTATAAAATGAGGATCGTCAAGATTAATGGCCTCCTTATTCCAAGGGAAAGATACGAATCGACAATAATTCATGACGGCGACAATGTTCAGATGATCTATCTTATGAGCGGCGGTTGAAAAAAAAATTGTAGATTTGCACTATAATGTTAAGGTTCAGATTCATAAATAAAGTTCCTCCCATTTTCCGGAATAAATATATTCTCACAATACTCATCTTCTTTGTCTGGATCCTTCTTCTGGACTCAAACAATCTGATCTCCAGGTTTCAGGATATGAGAGAGCTTCACAGGCTCAGGAAGGACCGTGAATATCTTCAGAATAAGGTTGAAGTGGACAAGAAGAAGATAAATGAGCTGAAAACTGACAATCATAATCTCGAAAAATTCGGAAGGGAACAGTACCTGATGAAAAAGCCTGACGAAGATCTGTTTATTGTGCTTACTCCAGCTGAGGACCGAAGGATTACAAGGAAGAATAATTGACTCCGCGTTCCAATGACCTGTAATTTTCCAGTAATTCCTGCAGGCTTGCATAATCAGTCTTTTTACCGGTGATCTTCAGCAGCATAAGCGCAGCTTCTGCAACTGGTTGCTTATCAAACATCCCTGAGCTTACATGATTGAGGTACTTGACTATCATGAACATGTTAAACCAGGAATAGAATCGTTTGCAGAATGAATCCGGGCCAGAGGTGTTTCCCTTTATTTCGGTTAAAGAAGTCAGGAATTCATCTTCCCGAAAAAATGTTTTCAGGCCGGGAGGCAGAGAATTCCTCAATGTGAAAATCTGAGAATCATCAGATCTGTAAAATTCTCCCGTTAAGCTGAATAGGTGCCTGAGTTCTTTAAAAGCCTCAATATTATATGTCATATAATAATTACCGGATGACTTCATAAGGCTTCTCATTGCAGCACCTGTACCGAAAGGGACCCTTGACGATTCACGCGGAGAAGGATAGACGGTTGTAGTATTAAGGGCAAAATAACCACCCTGGGGCATAAGCTTCTGAATGAAATAAAAATCCTCGCCAGCCTGCTTCTGGTTCATGCCTCCGCAACTCGCGTACGATGATGCTTTGACAGCCATTGAAGATCCTACCGTGTGAAAAGCGTATGGATATCCTGCATACTTTAGTCCCTGCAGGTAATAACGCAGATGAAGCTCATATTGAATGATATAGTCATATATTTCAGATGAAAAATCCTTTCCGGCAAGCGGATGTTCAAAATATATTGAGCAGGCTTTATTATGTTTACTGCTGAACAGTTCACTGAAGAGTGCTGTGAAATAATTCTTCTCCACGGTGCAGTCAGCATCAAGGCTTGCGATCACACCACCTGGCCTCTCAATTGAGTTAAATCTGCGTAGGGCCTCATCCATGCCTGTCTTCCTTGCAAGCCCGACGCCCCATCCTTTTTTTGAGGGCTGGCCTGCATCAAAAGAATAAAGCCGGAAGAAGCTTTGGTTTTCTCTCTTCCAGCTTTCAATATTGCTGATACAGGTCTTATTGTCGAGGTTGATTTCAGGTTCGGCATCTGCCGGTGCATTCACAACTACAATAACTTCAACCTTACATGCGGGTTCATTGCATTTGACCAGAGAATCAAGTAATTCAGCAATGCCCGGTTCTTTATATGCAGGAATAACGACAATTATTCCTGTCTGATTATCAGGCGGTTCATTAATGAATTCAGGGAATAATGCTCTTTTGTCAAGCCACGAAGTGGCAAAACCCATCGTCGTTATTTTTTCTCAGCCTGGTACTTTTTATTGATCGCGTCGAGAACTTTCTGGGTAATATCAAGCCCGCCTTCGCCATAAAGAACAACGCTGCCGAAACTTTTTCCGAGAATATACTGGTAGTTATAATCGGCTTTATTTGCTTCAAGGTATGAGGTAATATACTCAATGATCTGCCTGTTCATTACCTGTTCTTCTTCGACCAGGTTAGATTGAAGGTTGTCGCGGAGCGTACTTAGCTCCTGCTGCTGCTGATAGAGGGCCTGTTCTCTTTGAGCGGCGTCGGCTCTGGTTATTAATCCTTTGTTGACCTTGTCCTGGTAATCATTTGCATTTTTCTGGTATAGACTTACTTTGGAATTAAGTTCAGCTTCAGCATTCTTCTGTTTTGCCATCAGGTCAGCTCTTCTGTCAAAAAACATATCGAATTTATAGATAACAGTATCAATATTCACGAAAGCGATTCCCTGTGCCTGAACATCAGTTTTGCTGATGTTTTTGCCGCTTTTTTTATGCCCTGAGAGATTCAGGTAAAAGAGAGCTGCAACAGCAAGGAATAATACTGAAAAGAGCGCTATAGTAAGTTTTTTCATTGGGTTATAGGATATTTGTTAAACAATAGTCAGCCGCAAATATAAGATATTTACACAAACGTGGCTATATACCGATTGTAATTTCTTAATCATGATTATGGTAAAATATTCAGCAGGTAAAGGAGCCTGGAGTCTCTAGAATTCAGGACATGGGATAGCCCTGATTCTTCTCCGCTGCTGGCCGATCTTGAATGAGTTGAACTCATAAATAAGCGATATCTCATGGGCTCCTCCGGTGGAACTGATCAGGTTTGAAATCGTAAAATCATAGCTATAACCTATGTGAAGCTGTTCAGTTTTAATTCCAATCAGGCCTATTACGGCATCGCCAGCCTGTGATGTTACAAATGGGATTCCCCTGTACCACAGACCGAAGATAAGCGGATCCTTATAATAATATAGTCCAAGGTCGGTCTGGTAGAATTTCTGCTGCTTCTGGAAATTCACGGCTATGGAAAGCACCTCCTTAAGCTTGACTCTAAGCCTTGTTTTTTTAATAAGCTGCATCCCGCCGAAAAGGTTGAATTTGACCGGCACTTTTGAGTCATTCGCGTAAAATGAGGTCTTGGGTGCCAGGAGGTGATCGAGTGTGAATCCTCCCCAATACCTGTCGTTGTATGCCAGGAAGGATGTTGCAAAATCAACATCGGCGACATTATCAAATGGCGGAGGAGAAATGGAAGGTGTTGTACCGCTTCCTGTAATCTGACTATTGAAAACCAGTTTTGCTATATCAAGACCAAGGTAATAGAACTTAAAATTAACCCCAGGTCTAAAGTGCCAGTCTTTGTTTATATTAAAATCGTAGGAGTATAGCAATCCGATATTTGTGGTACTTAAATCGCCCGATCCGGCAACATCGTAAGTGGCAAGCACACCGATGCCTGAATTAAAATTAGGCATCGCCTTATCGAATGAAATGCTGTACGTCTCAAACACTCCGGGAATTGAAGGCCACTGGTTCCGGTAATTCATCCCGATTCTGTATTCCTGCGTAGCACCTGCAAAGGATGGGGCAAGATAAAGAGGATTCGCATAGAACTGTGAGAAAGTCGGGTCCTGTCCATAACAATCTGAAAATAGGATAAATACTGTTATTAGTATATATACAGTTCTTCTTAGCAAGATTTATCCGTATAGGTTTACACTGACGAAAATAGTTAAATCAAATTACAATTCCTTATGATTTAACGTTTTTTTGAGCCAAATGTGACATACCTAGCCTGATTTATTAATTAACAAATTTAAAATTCAGATGAATTTACTGAATTATTTGATGATTGAGAATGATAATTCAGAGGCAGTCTTAGCAGAAAAGCTCAATTTTTAAGCAGAGTGACATCACCCATTTTCGTAAACGGTTCGCCGTTAAGATAATTTCCACGGACTTTCCATATATAAACACCCGGGTCGCACAGCTGACCCTTGTAATACCCATCCCAGCCTATATTGATGTCGTTGGTTTCAAAGATAAGTATCCCCCTGCGACTAAAAATCCGTAACTGGTACTCAGATACACTTGAAGAAACAGGGTGAAAGACCTGTGCAGATTCATCGCTTTTCTGTGAATAATAACCTGTCGATGGTCCATTCATATTCGGGATAAACGCGTTCGGGAAATTGATATAATTTTCTGAGCCTGAAAATGCATTTTTAACAATAACCGAGTCGGAGCATCCGAAATCCGTTGTAACGAGAAGTTTTAGATTATACCGGCCTGGTTTTTTATATATGTGCCTTGGTTCAAAAAGGTCCGATGATGATCCATCACCAAAGTTCCACTTGTATTTGACAGCATCAGAAGAGTAATTGTGAAAAGTGATCTCATAATTGGGCAGACCATCACTCTCACGTGAAAATTCAAACCTGGCCGTGGGGGCGGAATGGACAATTACAATCAGTGATGAAGAGGAACGAAGGTTTCCATTCCCAAATACAGTGAGAGTAACAGTGTATTCTCCAGGTATATCAAACAGCCACTGCGGATTTTTTTCAGCTGAAGAACCTCCGTCACCAAAGGTCCAGCGGCTTGAATCGCAGCCTGTAATCGTGTTTTTGAACGATACTTTTAAGGGTGCGCATCCTTCATTTACTGATGCTGTAGCCATATTATCAGTGATCAGATTCTGTCCTCTGAGGTTATTAGTCACAGAATCATTTCCCTGGAAAATACCTTTTCCATTTACAGATCTTATCTCATCGGCAGGCACTGAAGCGGAACCGGATCTTACAGGTTCTGTCTTTTCAAAGGCTGCTCCTATCTTTGTCCGTGCAACCTTTTTCGAATTATTATCATATTCTTTTAAAGGAGTCTGAGCCTCAAGTTCAATATATTTGCCGGAGGACTGAATTCCGCCGGGGTTCTGGTCAGATATCTCTGTTTTATTACTGATTTTCAAGGCGCTGGAAAGACCATTTTTATGCGGACCTGAAGCAAGAATGATAGCAAGGGCAGTTCCGGCAACTGCAATTCCACCTGCATACCATATGTTGAAACGTGAAGGATTGAAGCGNNTCGGCATTCTCAAGCTTTTGCCTGAAAAGATCCCTCAACATTTTATCTTCAACTTTCCCTTTCACGATTTTGTTTAATCGTTTAATTAATCATTACTGGCAGAATATTTGCTTTTAAGCTTACCAAGTTTTTCAAGTTTATCTCTGATAGCTGCCTTTGCCCTGCTGTATTGCGATTTAGACGTATTGGTATCTATCCCGAGCATCTTTGCTATTTCTTTGTGCTTATAACCTTCAACCGCATAAAGGTTGAAAACCATCCTGTAACCGGCAGGCAACTCATTCAGCACCTTGTAAAGTTCATCTGAGGTAAAAAAATCCTCCTCAAAGCTTTCAACTCCAGTCTCGGCCGATACGAAATCCTCAATTTCAATATGATATCTATATTTCAGATTTTTATGATAATTGGTGATAGCCGTATTGACCGTGACTTTTCTTAACCAGCCTATGAAAGAACCTGTACCAGAATAATCTTTTATGTTAAAGAATATCTTTAAAAAACTGTCCTGCAATATATCTTCAGCCTCAGCTTTGTCAGATGCATACCTTAGGCAAACTCCAAGAAGGAAGCGCGAATACTTGTCGTACAGCAACTGCTGCGCCTTCCTGTCATGCTTTGTGCATCCTTCTATTATCTGAGGGTCGCTCGTCATACACTGAGGACATTTTTATGACATATCATATAAATAAATGGTTGCATAATCTGAAAAATTAATTCAAAATAAATAATTTCACTTTTTAAAAACTCCCGGTTTCAATGACAAAGGTCATTAAAAAATAATTAAGGATGGTTTTTATTAGCATTTCAAATTTTACACATAATTATTAATTATCAATAACTACCATGTTTAACAAATTCATTGCGGCAATATTGCCATATTTTCCGAAAAAGTTTATCTGGATCTTCTCTCATTCGTATATTTCAGGTGAGACTATCGATGATGCTATGAGGGTTTCAAAGGATCTGAACAGCAAAAATGTTAAAGTTACGCTTGATGTTCTCGGGGAATTCATTAAGACGCTTGATGAGGCAGAAGTTAATAAGAAAGAATATCTCAACACAATTGATGTAAGTTACAAAAACGGGATTGATGGTAATTTTTCAGTTAAACCAACAAGCTTCGGATTACTTATCGATAAGGAAGTATGTTACCGTTATGTAAGGGAGATTGTGGCTAAAGCTGCTGGGTATAAATCCTTCATAAGGATAGATATGGAGGATTCGCCATGCACAGACATGGAGATTGACCTGTTCCGAAGGCTGAAGAAAGAATTCCCTGCAAACGTCGGCCTGGTTATTCAGGCCTACCTGAAGAGAACTCTCGACGACATTAAAGGTCTTTCAGATCTGAACAGTGAGGATGCACCACTGAGCTTCAGGCTCTGCAAAGGCATCTATGTTGAACCGGCTGCAATTTCATTCAAAAAATATGAAGAGATAAACCAGCATTTTCTCGAAGATCTTGAATACATGTTAAAAAACAAGATCCACGTAGGCATTGCAACACACGATAAACCGCTGGTTGAAGGGGCCTGCAGACTTCTGGAGAAATATAATGTCCCAAAACATCTCTATGAATTCCAGATGCTTTACGGGGTGACACCTAAGTTGCGTGAAAGCATTGTAAATGACGGTCATACAATGAGAGTATATGTGCCTTTCGGTGAAAAGTGGTTCAGCTATTCGACGCGACGCCTGAAGGAGAATCCTAAAATGGCGAGCCATATTATCAAAGCTATTTTCAACAAGGGATAAGGCTGTTCAGGTGCTCGGTGTTCGGTACTCGGTATACTAACTACCAGGATCGAGAAACTAGGACCGAGGACCAAGGACCGAGAAACCATCCCATTCTCACTTCTTCCTTATAGACTCCATATACCTTTTGTGAATTTCATTCACCTCCTGTTCTGTCAGGTGTGGCTGGAGCGGGGGAGGTTTCTCAGGAAGCCCGTGAAGAAGCATATAGGCGGCCGGAATAAGCAATAATGGACTTAACCCTACCATTTTATCAGAGGGAATCTGTCCTTTTGAGTAGGCATCCTCCCTCTGCCTCTGTCTGATCACCTCATAATTAATCGCAGGGTCACCAAGTTTATTCTGTGTCATTCTGGCCTGATAAGCAGAAATTGCCAGGTTGTTGCTGGCATTCTGGTTTTGCCTGCTTGTCTCACTTCGGGTACTGAACATATCGGCTTTCAGGGTTGCAAGTCTTGGAAGAATTACCACTTCGTCAATTGACAGGGTATCGGCACTCATGTAAACACCTGCAACGAATTCTCTTCCGGCAAGAGTGTCGCTTATATAAAATAATGCCGGTTTATAGCCAAGGAGCCTGAATGTTACGGTGTCGTTCCTCCCTGCATAAAATGCAAACCTGCCATCGTCATTGCTGACCGACGAAAATGACCTGTTTATAAATATCTGCGCATTTACCAGCGGGGCCTCATTTTGCCTCTCCATCACTATACCCTGAAAAAGCATCCTGCTGCCCTGGTTATTTGACTCCTGCCCGTACATTGAACTGCTTAATGCAGCAGGCAGTAATATCATTATGAGCAGTCTCCTCATATAAAATAATTACAATTTTATGATCAGATCCTTAAGGGCTCTTTTCGGAACATGATGACTCATTTCCGGGTCCCGCCAATATCTGACGTCGCCATCCTTCATTTCATCAATTATTACATTTTCGACAGGTTTCCCGAGTGCCAGAACAAGAAGTATATCAAAATTTTCAGGAATTGAGAGTTCAGAACGAAGCTGGTCGTGCCTGATAGAAGCGATCATACATCCTCCGAGGCCGGCATCTGTTGCTCCCAGCATAATGCTCTGAGCTGCAATACCATGGTCAACCCCGAATCCTTCTGCTATTGATTTGTCACCCAGAATAATTATATACCCGGATGGTCTTTCACCTTCATCCGGGCCAGCCCAATCCTTCAGGTAGGCAGCCCAAACCAGGGAAGGGAAGACCCTCGCACAATCCTCAGCAGAATTATAAATGAGGTACTTTAATGGTTGACGGTTTGCCCCAGAGGCAGAGAATCTCGCAAGTTCAACCATATTCTCAAGCAGTTTATAATCAATCCGATGAGATTCATCAAACCGTCTGTACGATCGGGTTTTAAGAACAAGTTGCATTAAATTCATCTGCAATTCAGTTTAATCGTGCTTTACTTTTTTTCTTCCTGTTCAGCAAAAAGTCCTTTCCTCGAAAGAAGGTGGTCAAGATTTGCAAGACCATATACCACAACTGCCGTTACAATTGACGTATGCTCCTGGTACTCAGGAATGCTTTTGTTATAGTAATCATTTTCGGTATGCCATATCTCTCCGTAATTAAAGTCATAACCTTTGGAATCTGGCGCATCGAATGAGAGTGTGGGCACACCGTTCATTGCAAACCATGCATGATCTGATCCTCCTGCCGTAATTGGTCTTGGGCGCGGAGGCTGGGTATTTTTCACAAGCTTGAACGGGAAATCAGGATTTATATCACTGAGCGGCTTGCATATCTTTTCAAAATCGTCGTACATGGCTTCAGGAACATTCAGCCCTGAAGCAACTAAAGGTCCGCCATCGCGATTAAAATAGTTGGATATTTTTGGAAGCTTATCCTTGTTCGTTTCAACCCAGTGTCTGGATCCATAAAGGCCGAATTCCTCCCCCGCCCAAAGACAGACGAGAATGGTTCTTTTAGGTTTCCCTCCTGCTGCCATGATGAGCCTGGCAGCCTCCATTGTCGGAGTCGCACCTGAGCCGTCGTCGACAGCGCCTGTAGCAACATCAAATGAGTCGAGATGACCGCCCATCATTACATATTCGTCAGGATACTGGGAACCACGGATTATACCGATAACATTATGGTATTTTACCGGACCAGGCTTAAAATGGTTGCGTATATCAAATTCAAGGAGGAAATACCTTCGTTCCTTAACCATCTTTTCGATAACGGTGTACTGGTTCTCATCGAGTTTTATGTCACATACAGTGGGAAGTGTCTCGAATGTCAACTTATCAAGGTTTTTCCTGTCATAGAGGACTCTGATTGGAACAGCAGCCGATTGGATGACCCCAAGTATCCCGGCTTCGCACATTTCGTGGTAGAAAAGTGCCGGTTCCTCTTTGAGTGGCATAAGATCCTTCGGAGGTTTATCGCGGTTTTCATAATTCTGCCTTGTTATTTCCCTGTTCAGCTTTGAAATGGAATCATTGTAAACCAAAACTTTAGCTCTGATTGAATCGGCATGCTGCGAAAAATCTATGGGCCATCCGGTGTTCTTGCCGCTGATAAGCACCCAGGCACCCTTCAGCGCACCTTTCATGCGATCAAATTCATCCCTGCTCTTTGGTTCAATAAGGACCGGACCGCGCTCAACGCCCTTTGTGCCAGAAGTGTATGAAGGTGTGGCAAAGTGAAGATCCATTCCGTTATCGGAAAGAAGACGTCCAAACCATGGTCCGCGGTCAAAGCCCACCGGAAGTGTGCCTGCCTCATCCATAATTACTTCCATACCCCATTTTTTAAATTCCGATGCGCACCATTGTGCAGCATTTGTATATGCATCAGATCCGGTAATACGTCCTCCGAAACGATTTGTAAGTACATCCAGATGATGCATAGTGCGGTTATCGGTCTTGCCAAGTTCAATTATCCGGTCAACTACTTTTGACTGTTGCCCGGTAAGATTGGCAAATGCAAAGCAGAGACATACCAGAGAGTACAGAATCTTTTTCATGATTGTTTACAGGGAGATTAAGATTAATTTAATTGCCTGGAATCGAAATTCAGGACATTATGTAAATAAATGATGTTCCGGATCACTTTCAGAAGCGGTTAGAAATGACATTCCAGTCAATGATTTCCCAGAATGACTTAATATAATCCGGTCGTTTGTTCCTGTAATCGATATAATAGGCATGTTCCCATACATCACAGGTTATAAGTGGTTTAAGTCCCTTTTTAAGGGGATTCCCGGCATTCGGTTCCTGAAGTATCCGGAGTGAACCATCATCATCTTTTGCAAGCCAGGCCCAGCCTGAACCGAAGAGAGTGGCAGCAGCCTTTGTAAATTGCTCTTTAAAGGCCTCAAATGATCCGAATGATTTATTAATTGCTTCAGCAAGTTTCCCATCTGGTATTCTCTTCCCGTTTTTTGAAAATGATTCAAAATAGAAAGTATGGTTCCAGATCTGGGCGCCATTATTAAAGATTGCCCCATCGGCATTTTTTATAATGGTTTCAAGGCTGGCTTTTTCAAATTGAGTTCCCGGTATAAGACCGTTCAGATTATTTACATAAGCAAGATGATGCTTCCCATAGTGGAATTCCAGCGTCTCCTCACTGATATGAGGAACAAGAGCATTAAGCTTGTACGGAAGTTTTGGAAGTTCAAAGGCCATGATTCGGTTTTTTTAATTTTACTTCAAATTCAATACCGAATCAAATGTAAGAATTTTAAGAGCTGTATTTCAATGTGCAGTAAGAAAAATCCGGTCGGGAAGTGCGGGGATTAATCCCTTCTCACCTGCAATCCTGAAAAGTTCCAAAATGGCTTTTTTACCATCCCTGCCCAGGTTCATTGTGAATTTATTAACAAATAACTTGATGTGATTATTCATCACAGTGCTGTCCATCTCCTTCGCATTGGCGACTACAAAATCGTACGATGCAAGAGAATCATGGTAGGCATAATCAAGGCTCCTTCTGATGATCCTGTTAACTTTCAAGGCAATATCTTCAGGAAGTCTCCTGTTAACGACAATAGTCCCAAGAGGAATTGGCAAGCCTGTAAGCTTCTCCCAATACTCTCCCATATCGGCAATCTTGTGAAGCCCTCTTTTATAATATGTAAACCTTGTTTCATGGATTATCAATCCAGCATCCATTTCCTCTTTTATCAAAGCTTCCTCAATCGATGAGAAAAGATATTCAGTTTTATTCAGAGCATTCGGCCATGCGATGCTGAAAAGCATATTTGCAGTAGTGTATTTTCCAGGTATAGCAATCCTGACGGTGGCAAGCTTTGAAGGATCAATTTTATTTTTACTGATCAGAAGTGGTCCGTTCCTGTATCCGAGTGCACTTCCCGAGTCGAGGATCAGATAATTCTGAGCTGCATAAGCATAAGCGTAAAAGCTCATTTTCGTAATATCAGGATCGCCGGAAATAGCTTTCCTGTTAAGCTCCTCAACATCCGCCAGCAAATAATCGAATTGCAGCCCCTCCGTATCTATCCTGCCATGCACCATTGCATCAAAAATGAAGGTGTCGTTAGGGCACGGCGAAAAACCCAGTGTCAGTTTCATTCTTTCATTAAACCATTAAAAGGAATTCTCTCAACTTTTCTGACAGGCTAAAAAGAGCAAGCGGGATATTCCATTTGTCTTTATTTCGCGGTTCAACCCTGTTTGAGATTGACCTTAATGCCAGAAAAGGCAACTTTTCCCCGCTGCAAATATAGAAAAAAGTTGCACCTTCCATAGTTTCTATATCGGGATTATATTTTTTTAATAACCTGTCGATAGTAAGGTCTGAACCTGTTGCGCTGTTCACTGTTATAGCGTTTACAGGTTTCAAAAAAGTCAATGCAAGGGCAGTGTACTTATTTTCTGCAATTATCCTTCCTTTGGTAAATGGAAACCTGTCAGGATCAGCCAGTCCAGCCTCTTCAAGAGTAATAAAACCGTTGCCAGTCTCTATCCCGGCATCTGCAAAACAATCCGAGACAGGGACTACCACTTCTCCAGTTGAAATGTCCATGTTGTAGCTGCCTGCTATGCCAATATTAACTGCAAGGTCTGGCTTCGGATTCGAAGACAGCCATTTGGTCATTGCCCACGAGGTTGCCATTGATCCTACTCCTGTTATCAGGAGGCTTATTTCATTATTTCCCAGTAAAAACCCGTCCATACAAGGTTTTATTTCCGGAATTTTCCTTAATGCCTCAGCTTCGGCATCAGTGGCAGTAATGAGGAGAACTTTAAAAGCCATATCAGTTTAAGTGATATAAATATATTGCTTTTAGGATTTAGTTAGATCAACTTTATTGGTTAATATTGTATTTAAATCTCACTGTCAGATGATCTACATTACGCGCAGAGAAAGATTCAGTGCTGCACACAGGATGTTCAGGCAGGACTGGTCCGATGAAAAAAACCTGGAGGTTTTCGGTAAATGCTCCAATCCAAACTGGCATGGACATAATTATATACTCTGGGTTACCATCAAAGGTGAACCCTCTGAAAATTATGGTTTTGTAATGAACCTTAACATCCTGAAAAAGATAATCAGTGAAAAAGTGATTGAGAAGCTCGACCACAGGAACATTAATCTTGATGTTGATTTCATGAGGGGTAGAATTGCCACAACCGAGAACCTGGCAGTTGCCATCTGGGACGAGCTGAAGCCTGAAATTGGAAAACAGGGTGCACTGCTCCACTGCATTAAGATTGAAGAGACAGAAAATAATTTTATTGAATATTATGGCTAAAAAGATCGAGAAAATTAATGACGGATCGGGAATGACCACAGAGGGTTATAATAAGATTGAGACCTGGAACGCAGAGACCATAGAAGAAATGGCATCAATGTATCACAGAATATTAAAGCTTATTGGTGAGGATCCGGAGAGAGAGGGGTTACTCCGCACACCTGAAAGAGTAGCAAAAGCAATGAATTTTATGACCATGGGCTATAGCCAGAATCCATGCAAAATAATCAACTCTGCTAAGTTTAAGGAGGAATACAAACAGATGGTTCTGGTGAAAGATATCGATTTCTATTCAATGTGCGAGCATCATATGCTTCCCTTTTTCGGTAAGGCACATGTGGCATATATNNGCACAGCATATGTGTATGCAGATAAGGGGAGTACAAAAGCAAAACTCGGTGACCACAACTTCGGCATTTACAGGAATATTCCTTGATCAACTAAACACACGCGAAGAGTTTATACATCTTATCGGATCGAGGCTTCACTAAAAAAAATCTGTTTTTGCGCTCCTGTAATCAGAACTTAATTTATTTACACAATTATGAAGGCATACATATTCCCCGGACAGGGAGCACAATTCCCAGGTATGGGGAATGACCTTTACGACAAATCACCTGTTGCAAAGGAAATGTTTGAAAAAGCCAACTCACTGCTCGGATTCAGGATCACCGACCTGATGTTTTCAGGAACAGATGAAGATCTGAGACAGACAAAAGTGACCCAGCCTGCAATATTCCTGCATTCAACAATACTTGCAGTGCTTCTGGGAGAGAGTTTCAAACCAGCAATGGTTGCCGGTCATTCTCTTGGTGAATTTTCGGCTCTCGTTGCTAATAAAGCGCTTTATTTCGAAGATGGAATTGTGCTGGTATCAAAGAGAGCTAAGGCGATGCAAAAAGCCTGTGAAAAAACTCCGTCAACAATGGCAGCCATACTTGGGCTTGATGACAAAATTGTTGAAGATGTCTGTGCTGCAATAGCTGATGTTGTGGTTCCGGCTAATTACAACAGCCCGGGACAGATTGTAATATCAGGGTCAAATGAAGGCATTGATAAGGCTATTGAAGTGCTTAAGGAAAAAGGAGCAAAAAGAGCGTTGAAGCTTTCTGTCGGAGGCGCTTTCCATTCACCGCTTATGGAACCGGCAAGGGTTGAGCTTGAGCAAGCCATTAATGCAACTATTTTTCACAGACCTATCTGTCCTGTTTACCAGAATGTAAATGCACAACCCTCATCTGATCCGGATATTATAAAAGCCAACCTTGTAGCTCAGCTTACCTCTCCTGTAAGATGGACCCAATCAGTTATCAATATGATTGCAGGAGGTGCAACCTCATTTACGGAAGTGGGACCCGGAAACGTCTTACAGGGCCTTATTAAAAAAATCAACAGGGATATCGCTACAGAAGGAATCTCAGCATGAATCTGAGCGAATCTGCGAGATCTGCGGAAAATTCTTTGTTTTCCCCGCAGATCACGCTGATCTTCGCCGATTTATCCAAACAATAAATTTACATTTTGAAAAACAGACTCATTGAATTAATAGTTCCGGCAAGCCATTATACCGGCTTCAGAATCGCACCCTTATGATTTTTCCCGTCTATCATTATTTCGAGAGGCTTCTCAAAACGGACATGCCTGACGAATTCATCTTCATAAACACCCTTCATACGGTTCAGGAAATCAACATCATAATGACCTTCGTTTATAAAAGGATTTATTGTGAAATAGCCTACTCTGAACGATGTAAGATTCTGGAAGAAATGAGTTCCCTGGCTTGGGTCAATACGATAGTTTTTCAGGCCCGATTCAACGATTATCCTTGCCGCCGATATCTGCTGCCATTTAACCGGAATGCCAAGCCATGGATCAGTTGAACCCCATCTCCCCGGACCAATGAGAACATATCCCAATGCCTGCTTCACAAATGAAGAATTAATATTCTCTATTATCCGGGCAACATTCTTGTTTTGCGCAGCATTAAATGATTCGGGTTTTATATAGACAAGATCCATAATGCCTTTGAACAATCCATGGCCAAGGGCAGACTCTGAAAAAATAATTGTTTGCTCCTTTTTAATGTTATCCAGGTTTATGCTATAGGTATCGTCTGAATAAACTATTGGTCTTATCTGAAGGAAGTTAAAGATCTTAGGTGTTCCGGAAGGAGTTTCGAGATTGGCTGCAAATTCAATCTCGATCGGGTTATTCATCTCCTGCTGCCCTACCTCAAGAAGAGTTGAAAGTATCTCAGCCAGAGGGAATGTTTTATGCTGGAGTATGCCGGAAAAAGTAATAACTCTCTTGCCGTTCTGAATGATGCCATCACGAAGTATGTTATTTGTACGGTCGTATGTAGAAGCAAGATATTTCATCGCACTGTCATTATTCGCATCCTTGATATCGATCCTCATGATATTGACGCCATCATCGGTAGAAGGAACAAAGCTGCTTATATTCAGGTCAAGGGCTCTGAAGTCTTTCTGAGTATCCCGCAGTGCAGCTTCGGGTGATGAAAGCTGAAGGATCTTTTTCGGAATCTTAGGGCAGAAACGGAGCGACATACCACCTTCAACAATCAGTTTGCCAAGTCCAAAGGCAACGTTGGCGATCCCATCTTCAGCTTTTTCAGAACCTATTGGATAGTAATTAATCGACCTGGCAACACCTGAGAGTGTCGGGTAGAAAATATCGCCATGTCGGTTACCGCAAATTTCCTGGAGGATTATTCCCATTTTTTCCTCATCAATCACATTGGCAGTTGCAGTCATATAAGCTTTGCTTGCCTTGTAATAAACTGATGCATAAACCTCTTTAATTGCGTCAGACAAGGCCTTTACCATTATCTGGTTGTCGGCAAGCCTGGGAATCATATAGGTAGAATATACTCCTGCAAACGGCTGGTAATGCGAATCTTCCAGTTTGCTTGAAGACCTGACAGCTATCGGATGATTTCTTGAGACAGTAAGAAAAGCATAGAAGTCCTGGTAAACACGTCCCGGCAGTTCCGCATTAATGAAACGGTTAAGTATCTCCTCGTCAGGCAGATCTGACATAGCAATCGAATAAAGATTGTTGTGATCCATGAACTCGTCGAAGATATCCGTGCTGAGAACTACCGTTCGCGGTATTGTTATAAGGACATCCGGGAATTTATTGAATAATTTATAGTTCTTAATTATCCTGTTAATGAAGGCAAGTCCCCTGGCTTTACCTCCAATCGATCCTTCGCCAATCCTGGAAAAAACCTGGTACTCATCAAAACTCACTTTGTCGAATTTGGCGATTACCCCCCTGCCTTTACCAAGCCTGAAACTAGAGATGGCAACGTACAGGAACCGCCTCATATCATCCATAGTTTCAAAATCCTCTTTCCTGATGTATTTGAACATCTGGGCAACTGGAAACAAAGCCCTTGCATTCAGCCATTTTGAGAAATGATTACGGGTAGCATGGTACTCCAGCGAGTCATCCGGAATTGTCAGTATTTTCTGCTGAAGAGTCTGAAGGTCCGTTGCGATGGCGATTGGCTCGAGTGTGTCCGGATTCCTGAATACAAATGGACCGAAAGCCAGGTTCTGGATTATATAATTTCTCAATTCCAGCGAAAGCGATTTGGAGTATTTATGGATAAATCCCGCACCCATTTCCTCAGCCCTTTTCTTATGCTCAAGGTTTGAGGATTGAAGCAGGAACGGAACTTTGTCATCATCAGCCATTACCACCTTGCACAGTTCAAAGCCGGCATTTTCATCAGGTATATTGTCTCTTTTGTAGCTGATATCGGATATTACCCCGAGAACATTGTACTTATATTTTTTGTACAGAGATTCGGCATCATTGAAATTATTTGCCAGCAATATTTTTGGTCTGCCTCTCATTTTAAGCATACGCTGATGCTCATTTAGTGCTTCGCGCTGAAAATCAAGCGACTGTAAAAGAACAATCCTGTAAATATTAGGAAGGTATGATGAGATATACCTGATTGAGTTTTCGATAAGGATTATGGCCTGAACTCCTATGTGTTCAATATCATAATCGGCATTCATTTTATCCTCGATCAACTTGATTATTGCAAGAATCAGAGACGCATCACCAAGCCAGCAGAAAACATAATCGATTGCGCTCAGGTCCTCGCCTTCAAGCCTCAGCGATACCTCCCGTGAGAAATAAGTAAGAACAACTATCGGGGTATTCTCGTATTTTGTCTTTATCTTTTTAGCGAGGGCAAAAACATCGGTTCCTTTCAGGGAAAGCATGGAGATGACAAGGTCGACATTTCCATCTGCAAGAATCCTGAATGCATCTTCAGCATTATCTGTCTGAATAAAGACAGGGGGGTACCTCAGGTTCAGCGCTACATACTCATTGAAAATCTGCTCATCGATCCTTCCATCCTCCTCAAGCATGTAGTTATCATAATTACTGCATATTATAAGTACCCGGTGTATTCGCTTCTGCATCAGCAAGTCGAAGGAGGTATCCGTAAAATCGTACTTCTGAAGATCCTGAATACCGTCTATGATGGTCATGGTCAGATAGGTTTACTTATTCATTGTTATTACAGCTATCCCCTTTTTACCATCCATGCGAATGGTCAGGGGTTTTTCAAACCTTATATGACTGAAGAATTTACCTGTTTCAATAACTCTCTGGCTGGCAAGCTTATCCCAGATAATTTTCCCATCAGTTGTTTCCTGGTTTATTGAAAAATATCCGACATTCATTGATGTTACATTATGAAAGAAATGAGAACCAAGTGAGGCATCAAGATGGAAATCAGGGAGATCAACCTCCACTATTACTTTTGCATTTGATATCTGGGGCCAGGCAACCGGAATTCCGAGGAACCTGTCCTTGGTTCCCCACCTGCCGGGTCCAATCAATACATACCGGGTGTTACCCTTTAGCATTTTATCATTGATAGCATCAATTTCCTCAGCCATCTGTGCGGTACGGAGGTTATCAAACTTCTCCGGCTCCACATATACCACGTCTGAAATACTGTCAATAACTCCGTTCCCCATACTTTTTCCTGACTGAAGAATCAGATCTTCATGGTTTATGCTTTCCGGATCAATATCATAACCTGCACCGGTGCCAACAAGTGGCTTTATCTGGAGAAGATAAAAAGAAGCATTTCCCTCTCTGTCTTTTGTAAGATCAACTGCAAACTCAATCTCGGAAGGGTTGCCGGTTGCCTCGGCCACAACGTCAAGGATTATTTTTAATGTCGCCGACAGAGGTATATAATCGTATTTCAGGATATCGGCAAAATTAATAACCCTTGGGCCCGGAGTATCGAGGCCAGGAATTATTGTATCATTATCTGTATTCAGAACTGAGGCTGAATGTTTCAGAGTTCCATGTTCTTCAGCCGAACTTATGTTAAGTGAGATTAGCCCGGCATTCTCACCTTCGAGAAGGTTCAGGTCCTTCTTATTGAGGTCGACGGCATAGAAATGAACCTGTGAGTTTTTATAAAGATCATTATGAGATACAATATCGAGAGACGGGTAGGACGGAGAAAATCTGAAGGCTCTTTCACCTTCAACAACATAGTGGCCCAGCCCTACGGCTATAACTGCAAAGCCATCCTGAGGGGTCATGTGTGCAACCGGGTAAAAGTTAAATGACTGCGCCGTGCCGCTAATATGCGGGTAAAACGTATCATTAAACCGGTGGCCCACAACTTCCTGGATGACCACAGCCATTTTTTCCTGTTCAATCTTATAATTAATTGCTTCAAAATATGTTCTTGCGCTCTTCGAATAAATTGAAGCAAAGACAAGCTTTATTGCATCAGATAACTGGTGCAGCCTTGTTTCGAAATCAGGGTGGTTATTCGGCAAGAGATAGGTGCCGAAAATCCCTGAAAATGGCTGACTCATCGAATCTTCAAACAGGCTTGAAGAGCGTACTGCCACAGGTTTGTCAATCTGCCGTAGAAACACTCTCAGGACTTTCTCAAGGGTATAGCTGAGGCTCCCTTCAATAAACAGCTTCTGAAGAACGTTAAAATCTTTTTCACTCTTCACGCTGTCCCACAGATGGTTGCGTTCCATAAACATATCGAACTCATCGGTCCCGATAATAGCTGTTATTGGCGTTTTAATATTTATTCCCGGAAGAAGGCGGCCCAGCTCAAAACTGTAAATCAGGGTATTTACAAAAGCAAGTCCTCTTCCTTTTCCGCCAAGAGATCCTCCGGCAAGACTTACAACATTTGTCTCGTCAATTACCGCAGATTCTTCAAAGTTAATTACGCGTCCCTTATTAGTTTCTCTCCTGCGCTTCCTTATAATATCAATAAGGAATTCCCTGAGCTCCCTGAGACTTTTGAAATCAGAGACTTGTATCGGGTTAATGAGTTTGGCAATTTTCACTTCACCTCTTGCCATGAGCCAGAGTGAAAAGTGATTTTTCATGGCATGATAGGCAAGAGAATCTTCAGGTACGGTTTCAAGATAAGCTTCAAACTCCTTCATCGATTTAGCCACTGCAATCTGGCGTCCCTTATTGTCCCTGTAAACGAAATGTCCGAAGCCAAGGTAATAGTTGATGAAAGATTTAAGGTCCTGGAGCAGGCTTTCGGAGTTCTTGTTTATAAAATTTGACTTAAGGGTGAAAGCGAATTTTGCATTTTCAGAATCAGATGATTGAAGCACAGTCGGCAGGTTCGGCAAATCATTCTTGATAAGCTGTATGAGTTCAAAACCGGCTGTATCATATAGTACTCCGTTCTTAGGAAAGCGCATATCTGAAATGACGCACAATAAGCTATCCTTGTACTTATTATAGATGGTTATGGAATCCTCCCAGTTTGAAGCCAGAAGAATTTTTGGTCTTGCCCGGAGCTTCAGGACTTTATAAAGCTCATCTGTCGAAACATCTTCAATAAGGCTTCTTGTCTGCTCCAGAACAAGAGTGTAGAGCATTGGAAGATAGCTGGAATAATATTCTGCCGAATCCTCCACAATAAGAATGACCCTTGTAAGTCCTTTCTTTGTATCATTGTCGACGTTCACCTGATCCTCGAGCAATTTCACCATTGCAAAAAAGACTTTCGATTCTCCAGTCCATACAAAATAATTATCAAAAGGAACACCCAGAGCCTTTTGCTTTTTTACAAAGGGAGCATCGGCAGGATTATTCAGAAGCAGGAAAGTTGGCAGGTACGGGTACTTTTCCTTAATCTTTTTACATAGTACCAGCGGACTCTCCTTATGGACTCCAACCATTATAATTATCAAATCATAATGCCTGGCTTTCAGTCTGTTAAAAGCTTCTTCCTCTCCCGTAACACCGGTAACTCTTGGGAGAGATGTAAGGCTAAGCTGATAATATTCCCCGAGCATGTGGTCAGAGAATCTCCCTTCGCCTTCAATTGAATAAGCATCATACAAGTTTGCAACGAGCAATATCTCCTTTACCTTAAATGGCTGGAGATCGTGAAAAACGTCCCGTTCAGCATTATGCCGTTCCAGGAATTTCTGGAGCAGCTTCCTGCTTGAGACATTTGTTATGTCTGTATCATTCTCCTTCGGGACCTGAGCCATGCGGATTATGTCGCGGGCTTTATAGCTGTTAATATAGCCAGTGATAAGGCTTGCTATGTTTTGAATGAGGTCTCTTTCTTCCTTTAAAAACGGACCTTCGTTTTCAATGCTGAATTCCTTGTTATAAAATATCTCAATCGTACCCTTTTCATCATCAATTGTATTGAACTCCTGAATCATTTTCCAGGTTGTCTCCTGTAAATCAGGGGTTTCAAAAGATTTATCAAGGAATTTAATCCTTGCAAAGGTGTACTCCGGGTATTGCCAGGCAGCGGGCAGAAGCAAAACAATTTGCTGAAGGGTTTCCTCAATTGGTTTTCCCTCCTTAAGAATATAGGTCGTCTGATTTATGCAAGCCAGTTCCTTTAACCGCTCCTGCTGATCGTGAAGCAACCGGTGATATTCATGGGGGATATTATCTTTATCATCCATCATTCGCAAACTGGAATTCAGGATTTAAAGTTAATAAATGAAAATTAAAAACCCCCTTCCCTGTAGAATGGGGTTTTTCTTATTCTACTTTCCAGACTGAACCGCTCACAAGAAGATCGTCCATGGATTTTATTTTAGAATTCTCGCGGACTGAATTTATCTGATCCTCTACATCTGTTTCATATGTATTACCTGTTACAGATCTTATAACCCCAAGTGCTACAGGATAATCAGGATACCCCATATGTGCCAGCATATACTGAATGCCAGGGTTGGTTTCGTGAGCGTCATGTACCATCAGGTCATCCTTTGTTATGCCGTTTTCACCTATTTTTACCACCTTGAGTTTTAGCCCATCCAGCACAAGTCCCTTGCCATTATCTTTTCCGAAGATCATTGGTTCGCCATGTTTCAGGATAATTGTACGGTCATCTCTTACCTCTTTGCCTGTTACAACTTCATGAATTGCATCATTAAAGATGACACAGTTCTGAAGAACCTCAACAACTGATGTGCCCTTATGTCTGGCGGCTTCAATATAGATCTGCGTTGACAGGGTAACGTTTGAATCGACTGTCCTGGCAAAGAATTTGCCTTTGGCTCCGATTACAAGCTCACCGACTGAAAATGGTTCCTCAACAGTCCCGAAAGGAGATGTCTTGGTCACCAGCCCCTTTTCCGAAGTTGGTGAATATTGTCCCTTGGTTAGACCGTATATCTCGTTATTAAAAAGGATAAGGTTTATATCAATGTTGCGCCGGATGGCATGAATAAAATGATTTCCACCAATGGCCAGAGCATCACCGTCACCTGTAATTTCCCAGACTGATAAATCAGGATTAGCTATTTTGACGCCTGAAGCAATGGCAGCGGCTCGTCCATGAATCCCATGGAACCCATACGTATCCATATAATACGGAAACCTTGATGAGCATCCTATGCCGGAGATGAAGACAACTTTCTCCTTTGGTATTCCAAGCTCAGGAAGAGCTTTCTGAACAGCATTCAGGACTGCATGATCTCCGCATCCGGGACACCATCTGACCTCCTGGTCGCTTTTAAAATCTTTGGGGGTATATTGTAATGATTGTGCTTCAGCCATTTTATTTTTCCTCCAGTATTTTAATACATTTCTCCTTTATCTCGCCTATAGTAAACGGGAGTCCCTGAACCTTATTTATCTGATGGTATGTAAACTCCTGGTATTTTATTCTCAGGTAATCAGCAAACTGGCCAAGGTTAAGTTCTGCTACGACTATCTTTTTATATTTACTGAATACCTCCCTGACATTTTTTGGCATAGGAAAGATATAATTGAAATGGGCCTGGCTGACCTTATAACCCTCAGCCTGCAATTCCTTGACTGCCGTAATCAGATATCCGCGTGATCCGCCCCATCCTACAACAAGAAGATCACCTGACTCTTTACCATACACTTTCAGATCGGGTATCTTTTCAGCGACTTTTGCCACTTTCTCGGCCCTGAAGTTAACCATCATCTCGTGGTTTTCAGGGATATATGATACTGTACCCTTCATAGTTTTCTCGAGACCTCCTATTCTGTGCTCGAGCCCGGGAGTTCCGGGGAGTGCCCAAGAACGCGCAAGAGTTTCGCAATCTCGTTTATAGGGCAGAAAAGGCTTATCGTTGGTATCGGCAAATGGCGGTTTTATTTCCGGAAGATCCTTCATAACTGGAATCCTCCATGGCTCAGAGCTATTGGCAAGGTAGCTGTCGGTGAGCAGGAGAACCGGGGTCATATGCTCCAGGGCTATTTTTGCTGCTTCGTATGCAAAGTGGAAACAGTCGGAAGGTGTGCTGGCTGCAATTACTACCAAAGGGCATTCTCCATTTCTGCCATAAAGCGCCTGCATCAGGTCGGCCTGTTCTGTTTTGGTCGGCAATCCTGTTGATGGCCCTGCTCTCTGGACATTAATGATTACCAAAGGCAGTTCAGCCATAACTGCCAGCCCGATAGCTTCAGATTTAAGAGCCATGCCGGGACCTGAGGTTGATGTCACTGCCAGGTTACCGGCAAAGCTTGCGCCGATTGAAGTACAGATTCCGGCTATTTCATCCTCAGCCTGAAAACTTTTTACACCCAGGTCCTTCCGTGCAGCCATATCTTCAAGAATACCGGTAGCAGGCGTTATGGGGTATGAACCAATAAATGCCCTCAGTCCCGCCCTTTCGGCTGCAGCCAGCAGACCCCAGGCGGTGGCTGTATTTCCGCAGATATTCCTATAGGTACCTTTTTGAATTGGAGCTGGTTCAATTTTAATGACAGGGTTAAGGGCCTCAATTGTTTCGGCATAATAATAGCCTGCCCTGAGGGCTACCTTATTTGCCTGTGCAATTTCGGGTTTTTTGATAAATTTCTTATCGAAGTATTGCTCGGTATATTTCAGTTTCCTGTCAAAGAGCCAGTAGACCATACCCAGTGCGAACATATTCTTGGTCCTGAGCACTGATTTCGGATCGAGTCCGAAATCTTTAAGAGCCTCCTTGACCATTGATGAGATAGGAGCATCAATAACGTTGAAGCTATCGAGCTTTTCCTCTATTACCGGATCACCCTTATAGCCTGCCTTCTCAATATTTTTATCGGTAAAATTATCCTTGTCAAATATTATTATTCCTCCTGGTTTGACCCATCTGGCGTTTGCTTTTACTGCTGCTGGATTCATTGCAACAAGAACATCGGTATAATCACCGGGGGTATTTATTTCAGAGTGACCCACATGTACCTGGAATCCTGATACTCCGCCCACTGTTCCCTGAGGGGCGCGGATCTCTGCCGGGTAATCAGGAAATGTCGACAAGTCATTGCCGAACAGGGCTGCAGTATCTGAGAAGAGGGTACCTGTAAGCTGCATTCCATCACCAGAATCACCAGAGAAGCGGATTACCACCTCTTCTCTTTTAATAACCTGCGGGTTTTTAGCCATGATAAAAATTAAATATTAGAATTGAGGCTTTATTACACTTAATCAATTGCTTAAGATGAACAAATTTAGCTCTTTAAAGTTCTAAAAAATTATAATTATTGAGAATTGAGTATGATTTTGGTCATATTTAGCTCCAGATATCTGCCTTCTTAAGGTTTATATCTCCTTCGAAGAACATTCTGGCTATCTTCTCGAAATATGGAGTATAATCTGAAATAAAGAACTGGTCTCTTACTTTTCCGGGGCTATTAAGAAGATTGTGTTTTTCCAGCGTCTCTTTCAGTAAAAGAGAGACTATCCGGGCAGAATCGACGATCTCGACATTGAAGTTGAATATTTTGCTTATCTGGTTTTTGATAATCGGGTAATGAGTGCAGCCAAGAATAAGGGCCTCGATTCCGGCAAGCGACGGATCGCTAAGGTAGGCTCTAATGATCGCATTGCTTATATCATCGAAGATGAATCCTTCTTCGATCATTGGCACAAGCAGCGGTGTAGCCATTGATACGACTCCGGTTCCGGGATTTTTTTCTTTCAGTTTTGTTTCGTACATCCCTGAACTGATGGTACGTTTTGTTCCGATGACTCCAATTTTTTTGAAATCCCTTGTACCCATATAATCAACCACCGGGTCGATAACATCGATAAGCAGGGTTCGGCTGCCGAATTCTTTTTTCAGAGTGTGAAAAGCAGAAGCTGAAGCCGAGTTACAGGCAATTAGAACCACTTTCGCGTTGTGTTCCAAAAGAAATTCAGTTATTTTCCTTGAATATGATTCTATCGCTCCGGCAGATTTATCGCCATATGGGAGATGGGCAGTATCGCCAAAATACACAAGGTTTTCATATGGCAATATCTGCTTAATAGCGTGAGCAACTGTAAGACCGCCGACGCCTGAATCAAAAATACCGATAGGTTGTTCTTTCACTTTGCTGGCATTAAAAAAAATGACCATCCGCCAGCTGGCGAATGGTCACTGGTATTTATTAGTTAACTCACTTTAATCCGAGCTTTGCTTTTGCAAGAGCCATGATATTTGTGCTCTTTGTTTCATCAAAATACAGGAGGGCACCTTTGGCAACATCAAAAATATAAAGGAAACCATTCTCTTTGCCAATATCTTTAATTGCTTTATCGACCTTTGTATATATAGGCTGGAAAAGTTCAACCTGTTTGTTTTGAAGCTGTGTCTGGGCATTCTGCTGAAAATCCTGAATCCTTCTGTTCAGATCAATTAGTTCCTGTTCCTTGGTTTGCTTTACAATATCAGTAAGGTTTTTACTTTCCTTAGAATAAGCATCGTTCTTATTGTTCAGTTCCACTGTCATAAGCTCAAGAGCATTTACCAGCTCCTTACGGAATTTCTCAAGGTTTGCCGTGGCAGAATCATATTCAGGCATGGCCTGAATAAGCTCATCGCTGTTAACATGACCAAACTTAAGGTTCTGTGAGTGGCCGGCTGCAGCAACAAAAATAATCAGGGCTGCAATCGCTGTAAATCTTTTCATTTCAGATCGTTTTAAAAATTTAAATGCAAAAATAGTTAATTAATTCTTATAACCTAATTTTTCGAGTACCTGATCACTGATATCAAACTTCGGGTTTGCGAAGAGGATATTGCCTCCGGTGGAAGAATCGAATATCACAGCATAGCTTCCCTCAACAGCTATATCCTTAATGGCTTTAAGGATATCATCCTGAATTGGTTTCACCAGTTCCTGTCTTTTCTTGAAAAGGTCACCTTCAACACCAAAGTATTTGTTCTGAAGATCTTTCATTTCTTTTTCCTTGGAGATGATATCTTCTTCCCTCTTTGTTTTCATATCCTGTGAAAGCAATGGAGCTTCATTCTGATATGACTTGTACATCTGTTCAACAACTGCATAACCATCGGCAACCTCTTTCTCCCACTGTTTTGAAAGCTTATCAAGCTGCTCTTGCGCAGTATTGAAGGCAGGTATGTTTTTCCTGATATATTCAGAATCAACGAAAGCGTACTTCTGAGCCACGGCCATAGCCGATGTCAGAAGTACCATCCCTATTATTAAACTTATTTTTTTCATGACTAAAAATTTAATGTCCATTTAAAATTCCTGACCTATAATAAAACTGAATTGTGATTTATTTGCGCCTGATGCACCGGAAGGAACCGGATCGAATCCGTAACCCCAGTCAATACCGAGTAACCCGAACATTGGCAGATTTGCCCTTATGCCGACGCCTGCGGAACGGCACATCTTGAATGGGTTATATTCTCTGAGCCTGGTCCATGACCGCCCGGCTTCAAGAAACGACAGTGCATAGATTGTAGCCTGCTGGTTAAGCGATATCGGATACCTCAGTTCAAAGGTAATTTTCGAATAGACATTTCCTGTGGGAGTTCCTGTTGCATCAACAGGGGTAAGTGATCCATCGGTATAACCTCTCATAGCAATAATGTCGTGTCCATAGAGAGTATATCCGTTCATACCGCTGCCTCCCAGATAAAAGCTTTCGAAAGGTGAAGGACCTATGTCTTTATTGTAATATCCCAGGTAACCAAAATCAAATCGCGCTCTGAGGACCATCTTGTCATCCTTTGTTAGCGGGAAATAATAATCCGATTTGAATAACCATTTATGGAATTCTATCCATTTATATTTGACCTGATCTGTAACATCCGACATATCTTTTCCACTAATAAAAGAATAAGGTGGAGTAACCTGGAGAGAAAGCGTAAATGAGGATCCGCTTCGAGGGTAAATAAGGTTTGGACTGGTGGAGAATCTCATAAGTTTTGTTGTGAGGCTCAGCAGGTTTGACTGTCCATTGGAGAAAAGAAACCTCATGTACGTCCAATTATTCAAGTCATACTTCTGGTAGCTTAGTTCTCCATAAATTGAGAAAAAGTCATCAGGCCATTCCAATCTCTTTCCCAGCCCTATTGAAGCTCCGTCCATCATCATTGACATATAGCCATCTTCTCCTTTTTTCTTATTGTTTGTCTGAATCGATCTGAAAAGTGAGACAGAGAAGTTGTTAGCCTTCTTTCCTCCGAGCCAGGGCTCGACGAATGATATATTATATGACTGATATAATCGCCCGTTGGATTGTGCCCTGATGCTTAGTGACTGCCCGTCGCCTGAAGGATAGGGTCTCCATTCAGAAAGCTTGAAGAAATTCTTCATGGCGAAATTATTAAACCTCACCCCTATTGTACCAACAAGCATGCCGGCTCCCCAGCCGCCTGAAATCTCGAACTGATCGTTTGCTCTTTCCTCAAGTTTGTAAAGCATGTCTACTGTTCCGTTCGTTGGATCGGAAAGAGGTGTTGGATTAATCTTTTCCGGGTCAAACTCGCCAAGTACGCCAAGCTGCCGGATCGATCTCATGATTTTCTCCTTGCTGAACAGGTCGCCCGGAAGCGTATACAATTCACGTCTCGCAACATGTTCATTTGTTCTGGTGTTGCCTGATATTATCACATCATTAATGTACGCCTGATCTCCCTCAAAAATTCTGATCTCAAGGTCAACAGAGTCGCCTTCAACTTTAGATTCAACCGGTGTGAGATCAGAGAAGAGATACCCGTAATCGAGGTAAAGGTTGCTGACAGCATCTTCAGAACCTCCTGCTCCCTTGAGCCTGTCAAGGATCAGCGACTGGTTATAGACTGATCCATGTTTTATATTAAAAACCTTATTGAGATCCTCTTTCCTGTAAACACTATTGCCAACCCAATCGACATTCCTCAGGAAATATTGCTTTCCTTCATCAATCTTAATTTGCAGGCCCACTCTTTTATCCGAAATCTTATAAAGAGAATCGGAGATTATACTGAAATCTTTAAAACCGTTATCGTTATAGAAAGTTCCAAGCTTTATTTTGTCTTCATCAAATTTCTCACCAATATATTTTGAGACTTTAAGAAAGTTAAAGTTCTTTACCTTTGTACCCTTCATCTGGTGACGTAGTTTCGATGCTTTGAAATATTCGTTGCCGATAAAATTAACCTCTCCGATCTTGACCTTTTCCTTCTTATCAACATTAATGCTTAAAATGACATTATTAGGCTGGTCAGGATCATCTTTCTCAACAAAATCAACGGTAGTGTTGAGAAATCCTTTTTCGATATAATGGTCCCTGGTGATCTTCCTGGTATTGTCAAGAATATATGAGGTTATCTGGGATCCGACGGGCAGGTTTAGCTTTTTCACCAGGTCATCTTTTTCAGAAGTTCTTATTCCGTTAAATTTTATGGCAGAGACCCTTGGTCGCTCCTGAAGAAAAATATCGAGAAAAACAGTATCTGATTTAAGAGTATCAATAGAGATCCTTACATCGGAAAACAGTCCTTGCTGCCATAGTTTATGAGCTGCTGCAGTAATAGCATCACCCGGTATAGTGACCGCCTGGCCCACTTTCAGCCCGGAGATCCCTACCAAAGCATTTATATCGAGGTACCTTATCCCTGAAATTGAGACTCCACCTATAATATAGTCACTCTCCTGTGAAAAATTAAAAATTTTCTGTTTCTCCTGTGCATTTACTGAGACGGCCGTAAAAATCAGAATCAGTGCTACAATAACCCGTTTACATCCTCTAATCATAATCATTTAATCATTTTTCCAAAATCTGTTCACTAGTTTTCCCAAACCTTCTTTCTCTCTTCTGGAAGTCTATTATAGCATCATAAAAATCTTCCTTACGAAAATCAGGCCAAAGTTTTTCGGTAAAATATAATTCGGCATACGCAAGCTGCCATAAAAGAAAATTACTAATTCTAAATTCACCACTAGTCCTGATCATCAGATCAGGGTCAGGAATGCCATAAGTATTAAGGTATTTTTCAAATTCCGCTTCATTTACTGATTCGTTTTTCAGCGAACCATTGTTGATATCAGCAGCCATTTTCCTGGCAGCTTCAGTTATTTCCCACCTCGAGCTGTAACTAAGCGCGACCACAAGGTTTAATCCTGTAGACGTTGAAGTAAGCCTGATAGTTTCAGATAATCTTTCATTAACATCGTCTGAAAGCCTTGTAAAATCTCCAATGGCACTCATCCTGATATTATTTTTCAGTAAAGTGTCAGTCTCATCATTAAGTGATTGCACCATGATTCCCATCAATGCTGTCACCTCATCATCAGGTCGTCCCCAGTTCTCAGTTGAAAATGCATAAATGGTCAGGTATTTAATACCGAGTTCAGCAGCAGCCTCAATGACGGAACGTACAGATTCTACCCCCTGCTGGTGGCCGAATATCCTCTCTTTGCCATGCTGGGAGGCCCATCTTCCGTTACCATCCATTATTATTGCAACATGGGCTGGAAGCTTATCAACAGATATTTCTTGTCGCAGAGACATGCATTAATGCTTTCTTTTCTTTTCCACATCATTGTAAGCAGGACATCCGGCAAGCTTATTATAAAATTTCCATGTCACTGCAAAGCCCGTAAATGTATACCAGTCATTATTATGGAGCCAGGAAAAATCGGATGGGTCAACCAAATCTTTCAGGCCGTCAAAGTTATCATAAAAAGTCTTACGAAAATCATATTCAGCTTCGAGCCCAAGATTTTTGTAAATATTAACTTTAAACCCAAATGAGAATGGAATAACCGGTTTATAAGAAACTGAAAATGTATTAAATATTGCTATACCGGCGCCAACGGCAAAATAGGGAGAAAAATCCCATAATTTCCCGGTGGTGGCATATGGAAGAAAGTTGAATTCAAACTGAGCTGAAAATTCTTCTACAGTTCCTGAGAATGAAGCGCCTCGTGTCTGCTGGAAGCTGTTATTGAAATCGAGGTCATCTGCTCTCAATCCCCCTACCAGTAAATTTCCGCGAATAGAGTATCTTGGATGGAAGTTGTAGCGATAAAAGATCCCTCCTGCCGGCAGAGGAGAATAGAGGAGCCTGTTCGGATTTATATCGCCAAGATATGAGGATATCCCGGCAAAAACTCCATAATCAGAATTACGTTGTCCTGCACAGGTTATTGAAATGCTGATAAACAAGAAAATCCAGGGTAATCTTTTCATTAAAACCGATTGCGCTCATTATCTTCTGAGTGAGGGCAAACCATGAGGCCCTGACTTCAGCTTATAAGAAATTGTAAAGTTTAAAAAATAATAAACGTCGTTTGCCCTCGAATATTGTGGATTTGAATAGCCATCTAAAAAATCGGTGAATGCATACCTGCCTCCAACCTCTAAGCCAAAATTAATGTTTGGTGAATAGATCAGCGTGGTACCTAATCCTGCGGGAATTACTGCCGCGAATCCGCTGTTTTTCATTCCACGAGCCACCAGAGAAGCATTTCCCTTAACATTATAAGAGATACCTCCGAATCCGGCAAAAGCATAGAAGTCGAGTGATTTGAAAAGGTTCCTCATAATTCCCTGTTTCTGTTTCAGGAACAGGTAACTGTTTTCAGCATAGTTCTTTATAAAATAATACTCTCCCATAAAAGCAGGTTCGAAAAAGCTTGTTGATGCCTCATAATTACGTCCTTCGTTTGAACCCCTGATATCTGTAGCATGGAACATCCCGTATGTCAAGCTGAGTCTGAGGTTGACATCCCTGGACATCCTGTATTTCAGGTTGCCATTAATATCGAATCTTGTCTGCATGAAACTCATGTCGCGCAGACCGAGGAAATTCTTAGTTCTGCTAAACCCGCCGATATCTCCAAAAAAGAATGATGGCCCTATCCCACCTTCAGCTTCCCATCTCCTCATCTTCCAAAGCTGTGCATTGGAAACAGGTAAAGCAAAACATATTATCAATATAGCTAAAATGGACCTTTTCATGATTCACTTTCATTTTTGACAATACAAATATAATAATCAAATATTAAACAACATCAGGTTTTAGCACTTTAATTGTTTCAGTTCCTTTTATCTGCACCCCACATGAGCTTGTTCCTCAGGGTGCTGTAAAAGTCTCTGCCGGTAAGCATTACAGTTTTCAATTTTGACTCAGCTTTCATAATATGAATTTCCTCTTGTATAGGCACCTTTCTGAACCTGAAATCGCATGTCGCCAGGTACTCCCCAGTCCTTCCCTCCATAACCATCTTCAGCTTACAGTCACCCGAGATAATAATCGGTCTTATGGTAAGATTGTGAGGAGAGATAGGTGAGATTATCATGCTCTGGTCATCCGGAGAAAGGATTGGTCCGCCTACGCTTAAATTATAGGCAGTCGAACCTGTAGCTGTTGAAACTATAAGTCCATCAGCCCAATAGGTATTCAGAAATGTCTCATTCACATAAACATGAATAGTGATCATGCTTAGATTGGCTTTCTGAATGGTAATTTCATTCAGGGCGGTAGCCGATACCCCTTCAAATAATCTGGCAGGGTGGGATAACTCAAGAAGTGCCCGTTCTATTATTTCAAACCTTCCGGTGCATAACTGATCAACCGAAATGGCAATCTCTTCGCCGGGTATATTTGAGAGAAAACCCATTCTGCCTGTATTTACACCGGCCACAGGTATGCCCAGATCTTTAATTCGAAGCATTGTTTCCAGAAAAGTACCGTCACCCCCGACACTTAAAACCATATCAGGCAAACAAGACAGAGTGGCAAGGTCACTGAACTGCTCTGCCCGCTTGTCGCTGAATGTTTCAGGATCACTGGAATTATGAAACACCTGCACATGAATCTTATGATGGGAAAATTCATCGACAAGCTTTCTGACCGCATCCCTGGTCTTTGCATTATTATCCTTGCTGAAGATTGCAACTCTTTGAAGCATATCCTGTTATATATTTAAATACTTCATCAGCAGATCAAATCTTTCAGAATAAAACCTGTCAATTGAATCATTGGTAGTGACCCAGGTTTTTACATCATAGTTATATCTCTCAAATGTCTTTATCAGCGATAAGAGGTCAGTAGTATTCACCTTAAGTGTAACCTCAAGCCTGGTCGAGTCAGCCGGTGAGGTAATATACATGCTCAGCACCTTAATATTGTTGCCTTCAACAATCTGTGCAATCTGGGAAAGGGAATAATCTCTTTCGATCATTTCGAGGACAATTATTCCCCCTGGCTGATCCATGGAAGAGATACCTGCAATGTACTTTACAAGATCATTGGTAGTAATAACACCTTTATAATGATTATTCTCATCAAGTACGGGAACAACCGATAATTTTAACTGCGATGCAATTCCGATGACCTCAAAAAGGTGCTGACTGCTTGTTACATATGGTTTTAGCAATGTAAGCTCATGATTCCCGATCGGTTCTTCCGGCTGGTTCATATCGTAGATATCGGTATCGGAAATCAACCCCAGGAAATCCTGATTATTGACAATCGGCAGATGAGATATCCTGAAGATCTCCATCCAGTTCAGGGCTGTTTGCCCTGTATCGGAGGTCTTAAGTGAGGGAATTATCTCGGAAATCAGATCACCTGCAATCATTCTGGGTTAATTTTCAACTAAAGTAATAAAAAAACGACAGTTCTGTTAATTTTGCATTTAATATCATTACGTATAATTAACCTGTTTATTATATGACAAAACTGAGTGTGAACATCAATAAGATTGCAACATTAAGGAATGCAAGGGGAGGCAATATTCCAAATGTCCTCAATGCGGCTATAAACTGTCAGCTTTTCGGCGCTGATGGAATTACGGTCCACCCACGCCCCGATGAAAGACATATCAGGTACAGGGATGTACTGGATATCAGGACGATTATCAAGACTGAATTCAATATTGAAGGGAACCCTACTGATAGTTTCATCGATCTGGTTCTTTCGGTAAAACCTGACCAGGTGACATTAGTTCCGGACAGGCATGATGCAGTCACATCCAATGCCGGGTGGGATACCCTGAGAAACAGGATATTCCTTACTGACATAGTTTCCACTTTTAAGAAGGAAGGCATAAGAACCTCACTGTTTATCGATACTCAACCTGTAAATATTGAAAATGCCAAAATAATAGGTGCCGACAGGGTAGAACTCTATACTGAACCATATGCGACCGGGTTCAGCCGGAATGCGGTTGAAGCCATCGAGCCATTTATAAAAGCTGCAGAAATAGCAAATAATGCCGGGCTGGGAATTAATGCAGGTCATGACCTTAATCTTGATAACCTTGCATATTTTCATAAGAACATACCTTGGCTCCTGGAAGTGTCAATAGGACATGCACTGATTTCGGATGCTCTTTATCTTGGCCTTGAGAATGCAATTCAGATGTATAAAAGGCAGCTAACCCAATAAATGCCGGTGAAACTTTTTTACAGAAAATATGGTGCAGGGCCTCCGCTTGTAATACTTCACGGCTTATACGGATCTTCAGACAACTGGGTTACAATTGCAAAAAATATCAGCGATTATTGCACAATATATCTGCCCGACCTGAGAAACCATGGGAATTCTCCGCATAACGAAAGGCACGATTATAAATCGATGAGCGATGATCTTTTTGAACTTGTAACTGACCTTGGCCTGAAAAAATTCTCGATTGCCGGGCACAGCATGGGAGGGAAAACAGCTATGTTGTTTTCATCTAGATGGCCTGAAATGCTTAATGGTATGCTGATTGCCGATATCTCGCCTTTTACAGATGAAAGAAGAAATGCTGCCGGCAGGATTGAGAATCTATTAATATTGAAATCGATGCTTGGCATCGACCTTTCAAAAGCATTATCCAGAAAAGAAGTGGAGCTCTCCTTGGAACGAGATATCCATTCTGATAGAGTCAGGGAATTGATAATGAAGAACCTTCGCCGAAACGGCGGGAATAATTTTGAGTGGAAACTTAATGTCCCTGCGCTTCTGAATAATCTGGATAATATAGTGGAAAGAGTCCATTTCCCGGCAGTTGGCAACCATCAAATCACTGGATTCCCCGTGATCTTTCTAAAAGGAGAAAACTCAGATTATATCAAGCCTGAAGAGTTTTCTGACATTACCAGGATATTTCCGGCTGCTGAGCTTAAAACCATAAAGAATGCAGGACACTGGTTGCAGGCAGATAATCCTCAGGCAGTCACTGAAGCGCTACTTGACCTTGTAAGGTAAAAAAGTAATATAATGAACTGATCGGTCCGAAAAATTTAAAAAGATGTTACTGATTCGATCATATCATCCGGAATGACCGGTAGATTTTTAAACCGAAGAAGGACTTGTGCAATAGCCAGCACATCCTTTTCACAATAGCGGACTATCCTTTTAAGATCATTCTCCTCATAGTATACCCTTGCAACCATGCTGCCATCAATATCATTCTTGGGTGAAGGAATTCCAAGAACAGAGGTCAGAAGATCAAGGGAGGTGTAATTCTTGTAATCTCCGAACTTCCAGAGGTCCATTGTATCAAGAAGTTTGACTTCCCACGGTTTCTTACCAGCGTTATCGAGTATTTCAGGGATAACCAGCTTATTGATAATCATCCTCCGGGCAATGTATGGAAAATCAAATTCCTTACCGTTATGTGCACATAAAAGTGATTCTTTTCTTGATTTTGAGAATTTAACAAGCATACCTGAAAACTCTTCAAGAAGAACCTTTTCGTCATCTCCGAAAAACGACTTTAATCTGAAACTGAACGGGTTTTTATCCTTGAGGTACCCGACAGATATGCAAATTATTTTACCGAATTCTGAATAAATCCCTGCTCTGTCATAAACTGCTTCCGCTGTTTCCTCCGGAGACCTGAAGAATCTGGATTTCTTATCCCATAGAGCCTGGATCGGAGGTTCAAGCAGGTTCAGAGAGGGCACTTGCGGAACTGTTTCTATATCGAGGAACAGGATATCTTCTACTTTTATACTATCTAGCATTTTCCCTTGATTTTGATAATTGTTTTTCGATAATTGTGATCAGAACTTCAATTCCGACCTGATTTTCTCCGCCACCCGGGATGATTATATCAGCATATCGTTTAGATGGCTCAATAAACTGAAGGTGCGATGGTTTCACCGTATCATGATATCTCTTCAGCACCTTTAGAACGGATCTTCCGCGCTCTACGATATCACGTGTGATCACACGGCCAAGACGATCGTCTGCATCTGCATCAACAAAAACCTTAATATCCAGAATTTTGCGCAATCCCGGATCTGCAAGTATCAGAATCCCCTCAACAAGCACCACTCTCGCCGGATTGACTGTAATCGTCTCTTTTGATCTGAGACATGTGAGATACGAATAAATTGGCATTTCGACTGACTTCCCCTTTTTAAGCTGGTTAAGATGATCGATCAGTAGACTGAATTCGAGTGAATCAGGATGGTCAAAATTGATCTTTTGCCTTTCTTCGAGGGGAATTTGCCCGCTATCCTTGTAATAGGCATCCTGTGGAATTACAATTACTTCTCCGTTCGGAAAGACATTCATTAGTTTATTTACAACTGTCGTTTTTCCTGAACCGGTGCCGCCTGCTATTCCAACAATCAGCATTTTTTGTTAATTTTGTGTCCAATTATTCCCAAAAGTAATGAAAAGTTTGGAGTAAGCCAGAGTTTGGAGTGAGCTAAAGTGTGGAGTGCCTAAAGTTATATGGACATCATAATTCTAAGTACTCTAGGCACTTTAGGCACTTTAGGCACTTTAGGCACTTTCCTATAAAACGCAACTGTATGTCGGAATTATACCCACTGAAATTCGAACCGCTCTTAAAGGAAAAGATATGGGGAGGAACATCCCTTGTTAGCCATTATCATAAAAGAGCCGACTCCTCCATTAAATATGGCGAGAGTTGGGAAATATCGGCTGTCGCTGAAAATATATCCGTAATTAGCAATGGTTTTCTGGCAGGCAACAACCTAGAGGAACTTATTGAAGTATATATGGGTGACATAACCGGTGATTCAGTATATGAAAAATTCGGAAATGAATTCCCGCTGCTCATTAAGCTTATCGAGTCAAGAGAAAACCTGTCAATACAGGTGCATCCCGGCAATGCTATGGCCAGGGAACGACATAATGCATTTGGGAAGACCGAAATGTGGTATATACTTGAAAGTGACAAGGGTTCAAAGATTTATACAGGTTTTAATGAACCTGTTAATAAAAACACATATGTCGATTCACTGAATAATGGAGATCTGGAAAAACTTCTGAATATTGAAAATCCTTCTCCGGGTGATGTTTTTTTCACACCTGCAGGCAGAATTCACGCCATCGGAGCCGGAATTATTCTCGTCGAGATTCAGCAAACTTCCGATATCACTTACAGGATATTTGACTGGAACCGTAAGGGTGATAAAGGCATACCCAGGGAATTGCATACCGAGCTTGCCCTGGACGCAATTGATTATAATGCATCAGGCAAAATAATGTTTCGCGGCGATCCGGTCCTGAATAAAACAAGGAACCTTGTCAATTGTGAGTTTTTTACAACAAACATCATCAGCTTTAATGAACCTATAGAAAAAGATTATAACCTGATCGATTCCTTCGTAATATATACCTGCACCGAGGGAGAATTTCTGATCCGCTGGGATGGCAACTCGGAACCCGTAATCAAGGGTGAAACAGTTTTGCTGCCAGCTATGATAAAGGATGTCATACTTGAGCCTTCAATGGAAACGAAGGTGCTTGAAATACTGATAAATGAAGAGGCAAATCAACCAAAATAATCATATAAAGAGATGAAAACAAACCCCCTTTCCTGCATTATAATTATTTCTCTTGTCCTGGTAGCAGGATGCAACGGCAGAAAGTCAGATAAAAAGGTTAAGGATGCCAGCGCGGAAACGAATGCTGTTCCTGATACTGGTTTTACAGGTATAAAGCAGTACAGAAGCGGAAATAAACTTATAAAAGAGATCACATTCAATAATGGTGTCAGGGAAGGACTGATGAAGTCGTTTTATATGGGAGGGCAGCTTTACCAGACATTCTGGTATGAAAAAGGCCTTAAAGAGGATTCAGTCCGCTGGTACTACCTTGAAGGCCAGTTATTCAGGACTACACCTTATAAGCATGATACAATTAACGGTATACAGAAGCAATATTACAGGAACGGGAATCTAAAGGCAAAAATAGGCTACAGCAAGGGAATGCGCACGAAGTTTTTCCAGGAGTTTACACCTGAAGGCAAGCTTATTGGACCGTACCCTGAAATAATGGTGACCATTAAAGATGATTACAGGGAAAAAGGTTCCTATTTAATCAATCTCGGCCTGTCAGATAAAAATACTGCAGTGAAGTTTTATCGGGGAAATTTCGTCAGTGAACGGTTCGACACTACCATGTATAAATATATAGGACCAGGAAACGACAAGTCATTTATTTATCTGAAAAAAACAGGTAACTCCGGACCAGATCATATAGATGTCATTGCATCAATGACGACAATGTTCGGCAATAAATATCTGGAATACAAGAAGATAGACCTGCCTTACAAGGACCTTAACTAGCTGCAAAAATGATAATTCATTCAGCCACTTTTGTAAAAAGCAGTGAAACGCTGAAACAGTGCCCTGATTCAACGCTGCCTGAATTCGGATTCATCGGCAGGTCCAATGTGGGTAAATCATCGCTGATAAATATGCTTACCGGCTGGTCAAAACTGGCGAAGATATCGGGGGAACCCGGAAAGACAAGAACAATCAATCATTTCCTTATAAATGACAAATGGCATCTAGTTGATTTGCCAGGTTACGGTTATGCAAAAGTTCCCGCCAGACTCAGGGAAAAATGGCAAAGAAATACCAGAAATTATATCATGAAGCGGGATAACCTGGTATGTCTTTTCGTGCTTCTCGACTCAAGGCTTAAGCCTCAGAGATCTGACCTTGACTTCATGGAATATCTGGGGATAAACCAGGTTGCATTTGCGCGTGTCTTTACAAAAAGTGATAAGGTTGGCAATCTGGCACTCAGGGATTCTATTAATTTATATGATGCTGAAATGCTGAAAAAATGGGAGTCACTGCCTGTAACATTCATCACTTCATCAAAAAATAGTGAAGGGAGAAATGAGATACTCAGTTTCATTCAGGAATATTTGAACAAGTTATCAAACAGGGTCTGATATCAGCAGGAATAGTTAATTTTGCAGATAGAAAATAATTGTAACAGCTATAAATCAAAAAAAATGTTTGGAAAAGCCCCAATGAAACTCTTTTCCTGCAGATCCTCAAAGCAACTGGCAGAAAAGATTGCAGCGGAACTTGGCATTGAACTGGGTAAAAGTTCTGTCACAGATTTCAGCGATGGTGAATTTCAGCCATGCTTTGATGAATCGGTTCGCGGTGATATGGTTTTTATCGTCCAGTCTACAAACCCGCCTGCAGAAAACATGTTTGAACTTCTCCTGATGATTGATGCTGCTAAAAGGGCTTCTGCATACAAGGTGATCGCTGTTATTCCTTATTATGGTTTTGCGCGTCAGGACCGAAAGGACAGACCGAGGGTTTCAATTGGATCAAAACTCTCTGCCGACCTTCTCAGTACTGCAGGAGTCGACAGGGTTATCACCATGGATCTGCATGCTGACCAGATCCAGGGATTTTTTAATGTGCCGGTAGACCATCTTTTCGGATCATCAATTTTCGCTTCATATATTGAAAACCTGCATCTTAAGAACCTTGTGATTTCGGCTCCAGATATGGGAGGGTCAAAGCGGGCAAACGCCTATTCACGATATCTCCAGGCTGAAATGGTGCTGTGCTATAAGCTTCGCAAAAAACCGAATGTCATTGAAGAAATGTCAATTATCGGTGAAGTTGAGGGTAAGGATGTAGTAATTATCGATGACATGGTAGATACAGCAGGCACTCTCGTTCTTGCCGCAGATATGATGAAGGAGAGAGGAGCAAAAAGCATCAGGGCATTTGCCACACACCCTATCCTTTCGGGAAATGCAGTCGAGAGAATCGACAACTCAGCTATAGAGGAACTCGTTGTAAGCGACTCCGTTCCGTTCAAAATTAAATCCAAAAAAATCAAAGTACTGTCAGTAGCAGGGATGTTTGCAAAAACTATCCAGGCAGTAAATCTGAATCAGTCTATCAGTACAAATTTTTTATTCTGATTCCTTTGTAATATATTTGCACTCCAATTTTAAAATGTCGAACGTGTGATGGGGAGTTGCCGGACGAGCAGCTTTGAGTAGCACAGTAACAAATAAACAAATGAAGACAATTGAGATCAAAGGATCATTAAGAAAAGAACTCGGGAAAAAAAGCACCAAAAAAACAAGGAAAGCTGGCAACGTGCCATGTGTCATTTACGGGAAAGACGCAAATATCCATTTCGAAGCTCATGAAAACAGTTTTAAGAATCTTGTTTATACCCATGAAGCTCACCTTGTAAAACTCGATCTTGATGGAGATATATTTAATGCTGTCCTTCATGATATACAGTTCCATCCTGTTACAGATAAGATTATTCATGCTGATTTTGTTCAGATATTTGAAAACAAACCAATAATCATTGATATACCAGTCACTGTTACAGGTGATGCTGAAGGTGTTAAAGCTGGAGGTAAACTGATTGTCAAGAGAAGACACCTTAAGGTAAAAGGCCTGGCTAACGACCTGCCGGAAGATCTTATAATTGATGTTACCGAACTCAAGATTCATCATTCAATTAAAGTTAGTGACCTGACGTTCGACAAAATAGAACTACTTGATCCTAAAATTACTACTGTAGTGTCGGTGGCTACATCACGTGTTGCCCTGAAAACTGAAGAAGAAGAAGCCGCTGAAGCTGCTGCTGCAGCTGCTGCTGTCGAAGGTGCTGAAGGTGCTGAAGCTGCAACTGCAGCTCCTGCTGATGAGAAAGGGAAAGAGAAAGAAAAGAAAGGTTAATATTGAATAAAATTCAGGCACAATGAAATATCTGATAGTTGGCCTGGGAAATATAGGTGACGGGTATGCTGATACCCGGCATAATATAGGGTTTACAGTGTTGGATGCCATGGCAAAGGCATCCAATACTTCTTTTACGGATAAACGTTATGGCTCCATCTGCCAGGTAAAAATCAAGGGACGGACACTGATCCTTTTAAAACCTTCCACTTTCATGAACCTGAGTGGCAATGCCGTAAGGTATTGGATTAATAAGGAGAATATCCCTCTCGGAAACCTTCTTGTCATTGTTGATGATCTTGCGCTTCCTACCGGCAGCATAAGACTGAGGTCAAAGGGCGGCCCGGGCGGCCACAACGGACTGGCTCACATAAGCGAAATACTATCTTCAAATGATTATGCCAGGCTCAGGATCGGTATCGGAAATAACTTCAGAAAAGGCAATCAGGTTGATTATGTTCTGGGAGCTTGGACTAATGAAGAGAAGAATTTTCTCACCCCAAGGATCTCAATTGTTATCGAAATGATTAAATCGTTCTGCACTTCAGGTGTTGAACTTACAATGACAGCTTTTAACAAGACCGGTAAAATACCCAAAAATGAAAAAGCTGAACCTGAAGACCAGGAGAAAATCAAGTAAACAATGATATGAATAATAACAAGGGTGTCAGGATCGATAAATTTCTCTGGGCAGTGAGACTATATAAAACAAGGGGAATGGCATCGGATGCTTGCAGCATGAACAGAATACTCATTAATGGGACCCCTGTCAAACCTTCAAGGAATATAATGGTCAATGACATCCTTACCGTCAAAAAACCACCAGTTACCTTTTTATATAAGATTATTTTACCCGTCGGGAACCGTCAGCCGGCAAAGCTTGTACCTGGTTTTATTGAAGACCTCACTCCGGAAACTGAAAAGGCAAAACTCGAGGTTCGTAAGATTTCACCTGCAGTCTACCGGAAAAAAGGAACTGGCCGTCCGACAAAAAAGGAACGGAGAATCATAGATAAATGGCAGGGTGATTCTGGCGATAGTTAAGATGGTGGTATAAAGACTTAATATTTCATTAAGGTTCCGGAAAGTAAGTGTATTATTTACACTTCATATTCATTTTTTTTAACTTGCGTCACATCTTAATGCTTCAGACTTATAAAGCCTGAAAGTGTTTTATTTTCTTGTAATGGGTAAGGAAAACATTGAGAAATACTCTTTCTGGTATTTAATAACAAAAAGGTGCTTTCAGTTCTGGCACAATAATGTCTTTTACAGACGGGTTATAGTTCTTGGACGTGATCAAATCAACCTTGATGATCATCTTATTTTTGCTCCCAACCATCAGAATGCCCTGATGGATGCGCTTGCTGTTGTTTTTACTCTGAAAGGACAGCCTGTTTTTCTTGCACGGGCCGATATTTTTAAAAAGAAATTTATTGCCTCTCTTCTCTATTTTCTTAAAATCCTTCCCGTTTACAGGATGAGGGACGGCTATGGAAGCCTGAAAGGTAATGATGAGATTTTTGACAAAACTATCGATGTCCTAAGGAACAAAAATGGTCTCGTAATTCTTCCGGAAGGCACTCATGATGGATTCAGGAGACTAAGGCAACTTAAGAAGGGGATCTGCCGGATAGCATTCCAGGCGGAGGAGTCTTCGGAATTCAAACTAAATATTAAAATTATTCCTGTCGGTCTTGAATTCTCTCACTACAGCAGGTACAGGCAGGTTTTGACTGTCATCTACGGGAGACCTATTGAGGTTTCAGAGTTTAACGCATTGTACAGGGAAAGCCCTGAAATTGCGCTCAATGAACTCAGGAGCAAGCTTTCATCTGAGATGAAGAGGATAATGGTGCATATTGATTCTGAAGAAGATTATGAGGCAATTGACGAGCTCAGGAGTATTATAAATGGCCGTTTCAGCGATAAAGTTCGTTTCCCTAAACTATTCAGGGACAGAATCCTTATTGAGAAACTTAACAGGCTGAAAATTAAGGATCTGCCATTATATCAAAGAATTTGCGCCTTAAGCCTTCAGGTTAAGGAAAAAGCTCAAGCATTGAATACTGATAACAGGCTCCTGGCTAAAAAGAAACATCCACTCGGATGGCTGATTGCCGGCTTTGCAGGCCTTATAGCTGCACTGCCCCTGTTTATTTATGGCAATATATTTAACCTCACTCTGCTGGAGATACCAAATTTCCAGGTAAGGAAGATTAAAGATGTCCAGTTCCGGGCATCACTGAAATACGGTTATTCACTGGCTCTTGCCTTTATTATTACCCCGGTTGCGCTCATACTCTCATTCATTATTTTCTCTCCCTGGTGGATTGCTGTTCTGGTATTCCTGTCACTGCCTCTATCGGGTTTAATCGCGTGGCTTTACTACCTTGAGTTCAATCGGATCACCGGAGGGTTCAGGATCAGAACTTATATAAATAACAATAACCAGGAGTATCTTACGCTTAAGAAGAATCATGATGAACTTATTAATCTTGTGGCAAGTTTGTAATTATGAGGAATGATAAAATGTTTGACGGGAAAAGAGTATGGATAACCGGCGCATCTTCTGGTATCGGTGAGGCTCTGGTTTATGAATTTGCCGGAAGAAGGGCAATAGTAATTATTTCTTCGAATGATCTTCCCGGGCTTGAAAGAGTTAAAGCTGCCTGCCCCGATATTAATAAGATCACTTGTGTGCCTTTTGATTTATCAGATACTTCAGGAATCGACATTATCGTTAAACAACAGTTGAAGGATTCCGGAAAAATTGATTATCTGATTAATATCGGTGGAATAAGCCAGAGGGCAAGAATTGATGAGACTCCCTTATGGCTCGACAGGAAAATTTTTGAGATCAACTACTTCGGAACAATTGCGCTTACAAAAGCAGTGCTGCCCTATATGATCAACCAGAAATCAGGGCATATTGCCGCTACCAGCAGCATTTCAGGAAGATTCGGATTCCCTCTCAGGGCGGCATACTCAGCTTCAAAACAAGCCCTACATGGTTTCTTCGAAACTCTTTACCTCGAAAATAAACCAAATAATATCAGAACATCAGTCATTATCCCCGGCAGGGTAAGAACAAACATTTCCTTTCATGCTCTGGACCAGCAAGGAAAGGAGCAAGGCAAGATGGATGATGCGCTAAACAAGGGAATCTCCCCGGAAAAAGCTGCGAGAATAATAATCAGGGGAATTAAAAGGAATAAACACGAGATCCTGGTTGGAAGTACTGAACTTATAATGCTGTATATAAGAAGGATCTGGCCATGGCTTTTCTTCAGGATCGGCGACAGGGTAAAATCAACATAATAAATAATATTAAAATGAAAAGATTTAATATTTGCGGGATTCAGCAGATAGGAATCGGCGTAAAAAATGTTGAAGAAGCATGGAAATGGTACATCCGCCAGTTTGGAATGGATTGCAGGATCTTTGAAGATGAAGCTGAAGCAAAACTGATGCTCCCATATACTGGAGGTGAGCCAAGAAGAAGGCATGCTGTACTTGCTGTAAACCTTCAGAGCGGAGGAGGTTTTGAGATCTGGCAGCACAAGGGAAGAGAACCACTGACCATTAAAGAAGAAATAAGGCTTGGCGACCTGGGGATCATTGCGTGCAAAATAAAGGTTAAGAACATTAATGACACATATTTATATTTTAAAGACAATGGTATCTCAATTATAAATGAACCTGATTCAGGTCCTGATGGAGCAAAAACCTTCTTTGTAAAGGACCCATATGGAAATATTTTCCAGATGGTAGCTGGAGATTCGTGGTTTCTAAATGAACATAGGGAAACAGGCGGGACATATGGAGCTTTGATAGGAGTCTCCGACATTGACAAATCAAGAAAAGTGTACTCTGATATTCTGGGTTACGATATTGTTGTATATGACAAAACAGGAGAATTTCCTGACCTTGGCAGCTTGCCGGGAGGAAATGGCAGGTTCAGAAGAGTCCTGCTGAAAAGATCAGAGCCTGTAACCGGTCCGTTCAGTAAGCTGTTCGGAAATAGTATTATGGAGCTGATCTCATCGACAGGAGTTCCTGGCAAAAAAATATACGATGGACGCTTATGGGGTGATCCGGGATTCATTCACCTTTGCTTTGATATACAGGGAATAGATGAAATAAGAGATTATTGTTCGGAGAAAGGATTCCCATTCACCGTTGATACCAAGAAAAGTTACAAGGGTAATAGTTTTGATATGGGCGAAGCAGCTGGTCATTTTGCCTATATTGCGGATCCTGATGGTGCACTTATTGAATTTGTTGAAACTCAAAAGGTCCCTATTCTGAAAAAACTTGGCTGGTATCTTGACCTCAGGAAAAGAGATCCAAAGAAATCTCTTCCAAACTGGATCCTTAAGACTCTAAGATTCTCGAAGGTGAAATTATAATGGGGCGTGCGGCTTGAAGTGTGCTAGCTTTTGCCGGCAGCTTTCTCTACTTCACGGAAGACTCTCATTACATTGCCACCCCATATTTTGCCAATTTCGCTTTTTGAGTATCCGCGTCTCAGCAATTCGATGGTAATGTTTTTCATATCTGCCACCGATCTGCATCCATTTACGCCTCCACCACCATCAAAATCTGTTCCTATGCCAACATGATCAATCCCGATCACCTGGACAACATGATCAATATGGTCGACGACATCAGAAACTGTCGCAAGCTTCATATATTTATCCTGAATATCCCATCTTTCAGCACGGTATTTCGATTTCAGACTGTCAGAAAGAATCCTGAAATCTCCATATTTTCCCTTAAGAACCTTAATCAAGGAATCAAGTTCCGGGTTTGGTTCCGGAGTCTTGACATAGCTGCTGAGAATACATATCTGTATTACACCTCCATTAGCTTTGAGTGCCAGTAACATATCGTCGGTAAGATTCCTGGGGCTTGAACATAATGATCTGCATGACGAGTGGGAGGCAATGACCGGAGCTTTTGAGGTTTTAAGAACATCATAAAACGACTTATCGGAGATGTGGGAAACATCGACCATCATTCCGAGCCGGTTCATTTCCTTCACTACCTCAGCCCCAAACTGTGAAAGTCCGTTGTTTTCGGGACCATCAGGATCAGTTGAAGAATCACATATATCGTTATTACTTGTATGACAAAGCGTTATATATCTTGCGCCAAGATCATATAATTGTTTGACTCTTGAAATATCTGTCCCAACCGGATATCCGTTTTCGACGCCTATGAATGCAGCTATCTTCCTCTCCTTCTTTATCCTGTAGGCATCATCAGGCGAATAAGCCATTTCAGCAAGAGCAGAGTTCTTTTCAACATTTTTATGGATTGCATCAAATATTTTAAGAGCTTCTGCGAAAACTTTCCGGTAGGTGGAATCATTCCTTGGTCCCTGGCTTGTAAAAACTGCAAGGAATTCTGCATCAAGTCCACCCTCTTTCATCCTTGGAAAATCAACGCAGCCCTTATCATGCCTGACTCCAAGATCAAAGTCGGTTTCTACAAGATTCATAGGAGTATCGCAATGGGTATCAACAGTCAGGTAATTATTATGGATTTTATCTGCCTGCCTTTTAAGGTGATTCTCGCTGTCGGTGCATCCTGAAACCAGCAATAAAGCGAATAAAGCAACTGAAAATGTTTTCATCTTCCGGTGACTGTTTAGTAATGCAAGTTAACAAATAAGAATACCCGGAACTGATGCTAAAAATGATTTAACACTAATTAACAGACAAAAAAGCCCCTGACGATTCTGTCAGGGGCAGCCATGAAAAGAATGGAAAATTTGCTTTAAAGTATTAAAAAGCTTCTTTAGAGTTTTACAACCTTATATACGTTGGTAAGTTTGCCTTTTGAGAGCCTAAGAAGGTAAATGCCAGAGGGAAGATCCTGAAAGTTAAGTTGAATTTCAGAAGCAGCGGCTTCGATAACCTGAGTTTTAAATAGTTTTCCCTGGGCGTCAATAAGCATCAGGTTAACTTCCGCGTCAAGAGGCTCAGCAAAACTGATATTTAAATAGTCGCTGGCAGGGTTAGGGAAGACAACGACCTTAACCTGGGTATCAAGGTTTTCCTCAACAATTACCGTCCTTAGCACAGACTGAAAACCATGAGTCAGGATTAGTCCGTTGGTTGGTCCATAGGATGGAATTATTGTCTCTCCAAGCGTCCAGCTTAATGTAATGCCTGTGGCAGTATAATATCCACCGGCGCTTGAGATCACTTCCTGCTTCTGTGCGGTTGCATTGAATACAAAAAGTGAGGTGATCAGGATGAGAATGTAACGCTTCATGGAAGGATATTTTTATTCATCATTTGAAATCACACTTGTAAAAATATACTAAAAAGAATCAAAAAGCAATAATAATTTGTCCATTTTCACCAGCGTGGGGAAAAATTGGATGAACTGCTGTTTTAATGTGTCGAATACCACGATTATGTAAAAAGATTCCTTAAAAGCCGGAACCTTTCGCATCTTATACTATTTTTGCAGCTTCCTTCGTATGCAGAAACAAGGTAAAATATGGCATTGGCTGGCTGTTGCTCTTTTGTCGCTGATATGGGGCACCAGTTACATTCTAATGAAAAAGGGACTGCGGTCTTTCTCAACATATCAGATGGCTTCCCTTAGAATCCTTATTTCATTTGTATGCCTGCTCCCGGTTGCCCTGCGCAGCTTGCCAAAACTTAATAAGAATAACTTCCGTTCTATTCTAATAATAGGCTTTTTCGGAAGCGGAATACCTGCGTTTCTTTATCCTCTTGCCCAGACAAAGATAGACAGTTCTCTCACTGGCATGCTAAACACATTAAGTTCCGCCTTTACTCTGGTAATAGGCATTATTTTCTATAAAAGAAAAGCTATCAGGTCGCAGATTGCCGGAGTATTTCTGGGGTTTCTGGGAGCAGCAGGACTACTCTATAGCGGCTCTTTCAATTTTAATTATTATGGCCTTTTTGTGGTACTTGCCACACTTATGAACGGAATCAGTAATAATGAAGTCAGCACAGTCGAAGGATTGAATGGACTGCAGATAACATCCCTTTCTTTTTTTGTGCTAAGTCCATTCGCGCTGGCTCTTCTTCTTAGCACAGACCTCCATGCNNAATGCAATATATTATTTTCTTGTCAGAGACACTTCACCTATGGTTGCATCGGTAGTGGCATATTTCATTCCGATTGTGGCAACTATGTGGGGTCTTTCCGACAATGAGCATCCTGCACCGACAATGTTCATTTCTGTACTGCTGATCCTTTCAGGTGTTTACCTCATTAACAGACCAGGCGCCCTGAGAAAAATTAAAAAAATGCTGGGATAGTTTTATATCTTGCTGTTTCTTGCCAGTTGCAACTGATATTATATTTTTCCTGCATCAGGCATCAATTTGCCGATAATTTATGCAACCCATTGGTCGGCAATCTGTCTTTAACTTAAGTAAGAACAAAGGTGGATTATCAGGATAATAACATAGTAACCCCATTAATTGAGGAGTGCAGGAAAGGCAGCATTAAAGCCCAGTTCAGGCTCTATAATCAATATTCAAAAGCCATGTTCAACCTTGCTTTAAGGATGATGAATAACAGGGAAGATGCAGAGGACAGGCTCCAGGAAGCATTCCTTGAATGCTTTCGCAATATCGGAACATTCAGGTTTGAATCAACTTTCGGTGCCTGGCTTAAAAGAATCCTGATAAACAGGTGCCTCAACGAGCTCAGAAAAAAGAAAGTGGAGATTGTTCTCTGTGAGAATCTTCCTGAGAACATTACTGAAGAGGAA
>PMBC01000211.1 GCA_003152835.1 Bacteroidales bacterium
GGATTATTCCAGTCCTGTGCCTGGGAATAGTAGAATCCAAGTTTTATTCCGTATTTCCTGCAAGCTTCGGCAAGAGGCTTTAGAAGATCCTTGCCATACACAGTTGCATCAACAACATTCCATTTGCTGGCTTTTGTCTCAAAGAGGGCGAACCCGTCGTGATGCTTTGAGGTAATGACGATGTATTTCATGCCCGCGTCCCTTGCCATCCGCACCCATGCATCCGGGTTATACTTTACCGGGTTGAAATCTTTTGCCATTCTCTGGTAATCGGCTACGGGTATCTTGGCGCGGTTCATGATCCATTCGCCTATACCGCCTATCTGCCGGCCATCCCAGGTGCCGGCAGGGAGTGAGTAAACACCCCAGTGGATAAACATTCCGAACCTTGCCTCACGCCACCAGTCCATGCGTTCATCTTTTGTAAGAATCTTCTGGGCAGAAATGCTCTGACCAATTACCAGTAATAATACTATTGCAGCAATTGTGTTTTTCATTTTAAATTAAGATAAAGCGGACCAGTTTTTCAGATTTAATATTAGTCATTTTTTTAATTAAGCCATAACAATGGATTACGTACCGGCAGGTTTCTTATTACCTCGCTCCCGGTGGGGAAATGCTCCAGCCGCTTCCAGGTTTCAAACCACTCTTTGTTCCCGAATTCATATGCCCCGATCAGAAGAAATGGCTGGGCTACGGGCCATTCATCCCAGTGCATGACATCATGATTATAGGTCCATTTACTCTTGTCAGCTACATAAGGATAAAGAAATTCTATTCCCTTTTTAAGGGTTTTGCCATCGGCAGTCCTGAAATTAATCAAATCATTTTTACTGTCGGAAAGAATCAGACTGGCCATAGCCATTGCATCCATATTAAATAAAGAATACCCGTAGGGCTTTGTCCGATTTAGTTCAAGCGGAAAGCTTCCGTCGACGGCCATTTGACTGGGAAGAAGGATCTCTTCATATCTCTTCCGGCACATTTCAAGGACTTTCTCATTGCCGGTAAGTCTGGCAAATGAAGCTACCTGCATTACCCAGCAGGTGGAATGGTTGTTTTTTGTATTCATCTCATCGTTACTGTACTTATGAGTAAGCAGCCAGTTAATATAATTGCTGAACCACGATTTAATTGCTTCAAGGAGTTTCCGGTCGATGCATTTTGCATTCTCCATAACAAGGATTCCCTGGGCAACCTCCATCAGGTGTATTGTATCAATTATTCCTATTCCCCGTCCTGTATTCTTTCCTATAATGGCCTGACCGTATAACAGCGACGGGTTCATCATTGTAGCTGTATCGGCAAACCAGGCTTTAAGGTGAATGAAGGCGGCCACTACATATTTTTCATCGCCGGTGATCTTGTATGCTGAAGCAAGAGAGCCGACAATCTGGCTAAGTCTTATCATTGCATAGCGATGTGCAGTGAAGATTCCGGGATAGGTCATTCCGTCGCGATTGATATAAGGTCCGCCGGGATTTGAAGAGTCAGGCCAGGAGTAGTCGGCTTCCGAATAAAAGTCATGCTTCCCTCCGGCACTCCGGCTGCATACAGAGTCGGTAATAGTGATTGGCTTCTCAACAAGGGCTTTATCAGCCATGGCAATGGTTTCCTCTTTGAGAAAACGGATCGCCTTTTTCTCAATTTTCTTATCCGGTGAAATGCCCGGTGAGTCAATTGAAATGAATAAGAATAAGATTACAGATATTAAAGTCGGATTTTTCATTAATGACTATTTTTACATTTTCTCGTTATCTGCTTTTTCGATTTTCCTGTCAATGATGTCAAGCGAACGGAAGAAACTCAGGTTCGTAACATTTTTCACCGACATAAATGGTACTCCCTCTGATTTTTGCGCCTTCACGAATATGAATTCAGCATTTTTCACATCATCGAGGAAGAATGCAGGACGAAGATCATTCTCCTTAAAGCTTACCTCGACATTGTCGAACCGGATGCCGTCGACATGTCTTACAAAAAATCCGTAAGAGGGCAGTATACCGAACCTGTAAGGCTCAGGATATTCCTTTTCAAAGCCCGGAACCTCCCTGGCAGCCTGTTCGGCTGTCCCTCCTCCTTTATAATATATCCTGATATTGGAAAGACGGATATCTTTAATATCATGACCCGGGTCTCCGCAGATAATTACGCCGTTCTTAAGATCTGCATTATAAACAGTTATATTGGAAATCATTACCCTGCGTATTTCACCAACTGCAGCTTCTTTCGGACCGCGCATCCTTTCGCCGAGCCTTAAAAAGATAGGAGCATTGACAATATCGCGCATTGTGATATTTGTGATAGTAATATCTTCCAGAAGTGCGCCATCGACCGATTCAAGAGCCAGCCCGCGGCAGAAATCAAATACACAGTTAGATATAGTGATATTTTTAAATCCGCCGTTCGATTCGGTTCCGAATTTTATTCGTCCTGTCGGACCTCCGCCTGCTGCCCTTTTTTCGTCGCGCTTGTATGTGCCATCGAGAAGCGAGCCTGCCTCATAACCGGAAACCTGGCAGTTGGTTATTGTGACATTTTCCGTGGCACGGGCAACGCCGAGGCCATAGCAACTCTTGAGGCAAATGCCATCGTCCTGCGGGGAATTTACGAAGCAATTTGAAACCCGTACGTTAATACAGCAATCGATATCCATCCCGTCGCGGTTTGTGTCAATTTTAAGGTTGTCGAGGGTAAGGTTATCGACACCTGTTGCGAGGATACCGAACCATCCACCCATAAGGATTGAAACATCACGGATAATGACGTTACGGCACCATTTGAGTGCTATTGCTTTATTACCGCTTCCCTCCGGGGTATTGTTAGTACCCCTGACGAGCCCTTTACCAAAGATAATCCCGGGACCGAGGATCGAAATATTCTGAAGATTCTCGCCCCAGATAAGGCTGTTATGCCAGTGACTGTGGCCGAAATCCTGGTACTGGAGTGAATCGCCCCAAACATTTGGTTCCGGAGGATCATATTTATATCCGTCCGATGCTGAAGCTGCAAGGATAGTTGCTCCCTGATCAATATAGAGAGAAATATTGCTTTTCAACCTGATGGATACTGAAAGATATGTCCCGGCAGGAAAATATACAGTTCCGCCACCTTTTATCGCAGCTTCTTCGATTGCCTTATTTATTGATGGCGAATCAAGGGTCTTTCCGTCACCCTTTGCCCCGAAATCGAGAACATTGAATAAAGTTGCTGCCGGTGCCGGTGGTGCCGGCTGGTTCTTTTTCTTATCCGCTGCTGTTAATAAATTAACAGTAAGGAATAATAACGCTCCTGTGAGCACGAAAATGAGATTTTGTTTTTTCATTATATTTCAAAGTTTTAATAATAAACTATCAATCAGTTGGTTCTCTTCACCTTATTACCCTAATACCTTATTACCCTAATACCTTAATACCCTAATACCTTAATACCCTAACACCTTAATACCCTAATACCTTAATACCATAATACCATCATACCCTAACACCTTTGTACCTTTGTACTTTTGTACCCTTGTACCCTTGTACCGCTATACCTTATATTATATAGCTTCATTTATTTATCAGAATACATTAATTCAAACGGTTGCGGAATAGTCTATTTTGGAATGATTCTATATTATTTTTTTTAAAGTTAAAATTCATTGAGAGTATTGGAATTTAATTTAATTATTTTTAACATTGTATGAGATAAAAATGCTAACCTAACCTGAAATACTCTTAACCTGGTATTTAAGAAGCATTTATAGGATTTTAAATTTGCCCTGATCAGCTCAGATTCATTGATGCTGTTCATTAGGGAGTTTTTTGTTATGAATGTTTTACCTGGAAGGATGATTATAAACTTTACCCGATTTCTCCAGTACAATCACTTGAAACAAGGCATTTCCGTGTTAATGGAATCAGATTCTCTATCTGTAAGAGATAACTCTTAATATAAACTAACCAACCTGAATCTTATGAAAAGCAAACGAAAGCGAAAAAACCCGGGATAATCAAATTCCCGTTAACCTACACGATTTTACCACTAACCTGGCTTAATTATTAATGTCTAATTTTTTTAAATGCATGAAAAAAAATAATGAAAAGCGATTGAATTTTGTCAGGAATCTATGGCATAAACCACAGATTATGACAAAATTGTGCATTTTATTTCTAATATGCTCAATGGCGACCTTATCGGTGGGTGCAGTAACCCCCGACGGTTCAGGTACCTTTCAGCAGCAGACTATTACCGGAAAAGTAACAGATGCTGCAACAGGCGAAGCACTTATTGGTGTTACAGTTCTGGTAAAAGGTACAACCATAGGTGCTCTGACAGATGTAAACGGTGGTTTTTCCATCCCTGTTTCCAACAGGCAGCCGGTTACCCTGCAGATATCCTTTATTGGCTATACAACGCAGGAAGTTCTGGCAACCCCCGGCACTCCGGTCACTGCAGCACTTGCTCTGGAAGTTACTCAGATACAGGAAGTTGTTGTAGTCGGGTACGGTACCCAGAAAAAAGAGAGTGTTGTCGGTGCCATCACACAAGTAAACAGCAAGTCACTGATGCAGGCTGGTGCAACGACAATAACAAACGCCATATCAGGTAAGCTTTCAGGCGTGCTCACTATCCAGACTCAATCTGAGCCAGGAGCAGACAATGCATCTCTGTATGTCCGCGGTCTCTCGAGCTGGAACGGAAGCGCCCCGCTGGTACTTGTCGATGGTGTTGAACGGGATTTCTCCAATATTGATCCGAATGAGATCAATACAATTTCTGTTCTTAAGGATGCCTCGGCAACCGCAGTATTCGGTGCAAAAGGTGCAAACGGCGTAATTGTTGTGACTACAAAACGCGGTTCGCTGGGAAAGCCGAAGATGGACTTTTCAGCTTCTTACGGACTTCAGTTTGCTACAAGAATACCCGAAAACGTAGATGCTTACACCACAATGTCAATGTACAACGTTGCGCTGATGAATAACCAGACATTTACGGGCCTTATGTCGAAAGATGTGCTTGCAGAATATAAGAGTCCTTCATCACCTCTTATGGCTCTCCGGTACCCGAATGTTAACTGGTTTAAAACCTGTACCAATGCATACGCACCGGTAAGCAGCGCAAACCTGAATATCAGCGGCGGTACGGAATTCGCAAAATACTTCCTCTCATTCGGGTACCAGTATACCGGCGACTTTTTTAAGGGGACGAAAGACGGATACTATGACATGAGGTATTATAACCATAAATTCAACTACAGGATCAACCTCGACTTCAATATTACAAAGTCAACCATTTTAACTTTGAATGTTGGTGGTGTTCTGAACATGAAAAACAACCCGAACAGCGGTACATGGAGGGATCTTTACTCCACGGGAGGAACAAGGTGCCCTGCCTTTTACCCTGCATGGGTTCTTAAAGAGATACCCGACCTTAATTATCCCGATGCAAACACAGACAGGTTTGCCTTCCCGTCCGGTGAGTACACCTCGAACCCATATTATAATTTAAATTCGGGTCAGTTCAATAAAGAACTGGGATCGACACTTTTCACCGACCTTATTCTAAAGCAGGATCTCAACTTTATCACAAAAGGACTTTCCCTGGGAGGAAAAGTGTCACTGAGCAGTTATTACATCAACAGACAGGTGACTGCCTCACAGACTTT
>PMBC01000038.1 GCA_003152835.1 Bacteroidales bacterium
GATTCTTATACTAATAAAATCTTTAAACAGGGGATCAACAAAGCAGCACAGAAAGTCGGTGAGGAAGCTGTTGAACTCATCATCGAAGCAAAAGATAACAACATGACCCTTTTCAGGAATGAGGCTGCCGACCTGCTTTACCACCTGCTGATACTTTTTAAAGCCAAAGGGGTGACTCTGTCAGATATTGAGGCTGTCTTGAAGGATCGCCATAAGCAATAAACCCTTTTTTCTATATATTAATTAGATTTTTTGCCTTAATGGTTGTTATTTTGAAAATTGCATTACTTTTGTAATCCAACATAACAAAGAATGAGTAAAGTATACAACTGGATCGCCGCTTATTTTTACTTCTATTTTTATTTTAAGAAGTAAGAGGGGATTATTGTATACGCTTAAATGAAATATAAGATGCAAGGTCCCCGGTAAAGGGGACTTTTTTTTTAATATTGAAGAATATGAGAATATCAATTCAGGGTGAGCATGGATGTTTCCATGAAGTTGCTGCAAGGCAATACTTCAAAGATGAGAATCTTATAATGGTACCCTGCACAACATTTGATCAGACACTGATGGCTGTGAAGGAGAATCAAGCCGACTTTGCAATTATGGCAATTGAAAATGCCAGGTCGGGGAGCATCCTGTATAACTATACGCTTATAAGAGAATCGGGAATGAAGATCCTCGGTGAGCATAACCTCCGGGTTGTTCAGAACCTGATGGCCCTCCCGGGTCAGCAGATTGCTGCAATCAGGGAAATAAGATCGCACCCCATTGCCCTGTCGCAGTGTATGACATACCTGAACCATCTCCGCGGTGTCACCCTGATCGAGAGTGACGATACAGCCGGCAGCGCGAAATTCATAAAAGAGAACAACCTTATGAATGTCGGGGCAATTGCACCCACCAGCGCTGCTGAATTATACGACCTTGAAATACTGGCTCCGGGGATAGAGACATATAAGAAAAATTACACCAGGTTCCTGGTACTTGGCGATGAAAAAAAATCAAACACCGATGGAAATAAAGTCTCGATATGTTTTTCAACCGGTCATAAGCCAGGATCGCTCGCTGCCGTTCTTGTCAGGCTTGCCGAGCTTGATATTAATCTTTCAAAGATACAGTCAGTACCCAGGTTGAACGGCGACTGGGAATATATGTTTTACCTCGATATCGAGCTTAAGCCTGATCATGATATGGGCCTGGTGAAGAATACACTTGAAAATTTTACCAGGGATCTTGAGGTCCTCGGCATTTATAATAAAGGAGAGGAATTGTATGAAAGTTAAACCGGCAGAAAGGACAAATAGTGTCCAGGAATACTATTTTTCGCAGAAGCTGAAGCAGATAGACCAGATGCGCAAATCGGGCGCTGATGTAATAAATCTTGGGATTGGGAGTCCCGACCAGCCTCCGTCGGAAAGCACAATAGAAACCCTGTACAGTGAAGCTCTGAAACCATCATCACATGGGTATCAGAGCTATATAGGAATACCAGCTCTTCGGAATGCTTTTGCAAAATGGTACAAAACTTACTTCAATGTGACTCTTGATCCGGAAAGCGAGATACTGCCCCTGATGGGAAGCAAGGAAGGGATAATGCATATCAGCATGGCATTTGTTAATCCGGGTGATGAGGTTCTTGTTCCAAACCCCGGCTATCCGACATATTCGTCTATCACAAAACTGGTTGGCGGGAACATAAAATATTATGACCTGAATGAGAAAAACGGGTGGATGCCTGATATTCAAAAGATTGAAGAGGACGACCTGAAAAACGTAAAAATAATGTGGATAAACTATCCGCACATGCCGTCAGGAACGAAAGGTTCCTACAAATTATTTGAACAGCTTACTGCATTCGCCTTAAAACATGACATTCTTTTATGCAATGATAATCCTTACAGTTTCATCCTCAATAAGGAATATATAAGCCTCCTGGCAGTTGACGGTGCCAGGGAAATCGCTCTTGAGCTTAATTCCCTGAGCAAATCGCACAACATGGCGGGATGGAGAGTGGGAATGGCTGCGGGACATAAGGAATATATAAGCACTGTTCTTAAAGTCAAAAGCAATATGGATTCCGGAATGTTCCGGGCTATGCAGGCGGCAGCTGCTGAGGCGCTTAGCAACCCTCCTGCCTGGTACGATAAGGTTAACAGCCATTATATGTCAAGACGTAAAATAGTCGAAGAAATTATGGTCTTGCTTGGATGCAGATATGATAAAAACCAGGTCGGTCTCTTTGTATGGGGCAGGATCCCGGACACCATAAAAGAATGTGAAGGATTCGTAGAGGATGTTCTGACAAAAGTTAAGGTGTTTCTCACACCGGGATTTATTTTCGGATCAAACGGAGAAAGGTACATCAGGATATCACTGTGCGCTGATGAGGCTACCCTAAGCGAAGCAAAGAAAAGAATTGTAAATTATCTTATAGAAAATACCGGTGACCGGTGACCGGAAACTGAAAAAAACAGACAATAACATGACAATAACAGTAATAGGAATCGGACTAATAGGCGGTTCACTTTCACTGGAC
>PMBC01000182.1 GCA_003152835.1 Bacteroidales bacterium
TGACTTCTCAATTTCATCAGGAGTTAAAGATGAAAGCATCATCCTGGCCGTACTTGCACCGACACCTGAAACAGATATCAGTTGTCTGAAAATATCCCGTTCTTCTTTATCAGCGAAACCATAGAGCTGATGTGCATCTTCCCTTATTACTTCATGGACCAGGATCTTTAAGTCACTTTTACCTTCGAGCTTTGTAAAAGTTGTAAGTGATATATTAATAAAATATCCGATGCCTCCCGTTTCGATTGTTATGAAGGCAGGGGTGATCTGGGCAATGGTTCCTTTAATATAATCGATCATAACGGCTGTTCATGGTTATAAATATCCGGTGGTAATTCATCAACTTTGTCCGAATGGATCTCGATATCCTGGTGTTTTAGCGGGTTTTTAGATATCTCTGCGTACATCTGCCTGTTTCTGAAGATGCTGCATGCAAGAAACAGTGCCTGTCTGAACGAGTTTTCAGAGGCCTCGCCCTTTCCTGCAATCGCAAATGCGGTTCCATGAACCGGGGAGGTTCTGATAAAGGGCAGCCCTGCCGTGAAATTTACCCCTGAATCAAATGATAATGCCTTGAATGGAGTAAGACCCTGGTCGTGATACATTGCAAGTATCCCGTCAAATTTAGAAAATGACCCCGCACCAAAGAAACCGTCTGCAGGGAATGGACCGAAAACCAGTATCCCTTCCTTTTCAGCCTGTGTTATAGCAGGAATAATTATATCTGCCTCTTCATTTCCCAGCAGGGAATTGTCGCCTGCATGCGGGTTAAGCCCAAGCACTGCGATCTTTGGCTTGCGGATCGCAAAATCAAGAATGAGCGACTGGTTCATCAGCCTTATTTTACGCAGCAGTAATGGTATTGTTATCTGCTCAGATACTTTATTGAGAGGGCAGTGTCCGGTGGCAATGCCTATGCGCATGTTCTCGCTTATCATGAACATAAGAGCTTCTCCTGAGCCTGCCCTGGCCTGAAGATACTCAGTGTGACCGTTGAAATGAAAACTATCAGACTGAATGTTCTTTTTATCTATCGGGGCAGTCACCAGGACATTTATTTTCCCGCTTTTAAGATCCTCAACGGCTCTTTCGAGAGAGGCAAGAGCAGCCTCTCCTCCCTGTGGTGTAGACTTCCCAAGTTCCACTCTTATATTATCGTCAAGGCAATTTACCATATTTGCCTTCTTTGGATTAGCCTCATCTGCACTCCTCACATTATTAAAACTGAAATTAGTAATGTTCAGCGCTTTCCGGTGATACGCTGCAACCTTCGGAGATCCGTAAACCACGGGGATGCACAGATCATTGATCATGCCGTCCATCAGGGTTTTTATAATAACTTCATATCCGATCCCGTTGATATCACCATGTGATATTCCGGCAATTATCATTTTTGTATCCATAATCTCTCCTACAATTTTTTATACTCCCCGGCAAGCTTCCTGACAAATGTTGCCAGCAGTCTCAATCCCGATGCGGGTCCATCCTTAATCCTGTAGTAATCATTCTTTTTCAGCGAACCTGTCCCGGCAATGTCAAGATGAATCAACGGGTATTCTGTGAATTTTTCAAGGAACTTTCCTGCAGTAATGGCTCCTGCCTCGCGTCCGCCCACATTCCTTATATCGGCAATGTCTGACTTGATCATTTCTCCATACTCATCCCAGAATGGCAGTTCGGCCACTCTCTCATATACTTCCTCACCGGATTCTTCAAGGAGCTTAATATATTTCCTGTCGGCATTTGTCATCATGGCAATTGCCTGGTTGCTGAATGTAACTGCAGCAGAGCCGGTAAGTGTGGCAATGTCGATTATCAGTTCCGGTTTGTATTTTGAAGCATAGCTTATTGCATCAGCAAGGATCAGTCGTCCTTCGGCATCGGTGTTTCCGACCTCAACAGTCATCTTGTTGTACATGGTAATGATGTCGCCCTGGGTATATGCATTTCCACCCGGACGGTTATCTGTTGCCGGTATGAGTGCAATAAGGTGAAGAGGAATATTATTCCTGGCAGCGGTATAGAGAACACCGGCCACAGTTGCAGCGCCGGCCATGTCGCCTTTCATGTTGTCCATGTAATCGCCGGTCTTGATATTAAGACCTCCGGTATCGTAAACAATTCCTTTACCCACAAGAACAACCGGCTGCTTATTGACGCATTTTCCGGGTTTCCATTCCAGGATACAAAATACCGGCGGATCAACACTTCCCTTGTTAACAGCCAGAAGTCCTCCCATTTTCAGAGCTTCTATCTTGCCCTTTGTCAGGACTTCAACACTGAATCCGCCTGCTTTGCCGATTTTCTCTACAGCCAAAGCCAGTGCAGGGGCATTCAGATGATTTACGGGCTCATTGATAAGATCGCGCACAAAATAAACTGCATCGGTGAGGTCGGTAAGCCATTTGATTTCAGCTTTTCCTGTCTCTCCATATAAAAGAAGTTTTGAAGGATAGCTTTTCTTTTTCTCCTCCTCATCAGCTGCTTTGTACTTATCAAACTTATAAAAACTCAGGAGAAGTCCTTCGGCAAAATCTTCAATTGCACCTTTGAAAGCATGCGAAGATACTATAACAAGTTCCTTGTGATTATTTGCCTTGATAAGTTTCCTGAGCTTTGATGCGGTTTTCCGGAGTTCTTCTTTTGCCTTGAATCCGGTCACTCCTTCCTTAATCCTGACTATGTACGTACACTTAAAATAGGAATTAATGAAAACATGATCCTCCTTAGCCTTCAGCTGCTTCAGGGCATACTCCTTTTCCGATTTGCTCAGTTTCAGAAATTCAGGGATTTCTTCCTTCCCAAGAATGCATACAATTGACTGATCAGGAGTTATTTGTGATATTTTGATTATTTCAGGTTTCATAATTGCAAGTGAAATTTTTAAAGGTTGTAAAGTTAATCAAATTATTGATTGTTTAGTTTTCAAACCGTTACCTTTGAAAAGGCTTAAGAGGGGCTGGAAGAAACCCCTTTGTATATCTTTGTGACATCCTTAGTGTTCTTCGTGGTTAAAATAAGATGACTTTTTTACCACAAAGGACTCAAAGTGCACACGAAGGCGCGCAAAGAAAGAAATGCCCTTTTTGGTTAAAAGGAAGTGTTTTAAAATATGGTTCTTGATGAATTATATGACAAGGCTTTAAATCTGGAGCCTCTCAGTCTGGAGGAGGGAACGACACTCTATAATGATGCCCCGATTGAGGAGTTAATGTTTGTTGCCAACAGGCTCAGGCAGATACATAATTCCGGGAAGGGCGTTGGCTGGATGATTGACAGGAATGTCAATATAACCAATATCTGCTTTTCGCAATGTACCTTCTGCAACTTCTGCAGAAAAAAAGGAGCATCCGACGCTTATGTTACTACAATTGAAGAATACAAAAAAAAGATAGATGAGCTTTATTCACTCGGCGGTGACCAGATTCTTCTCCAGGGAGGAATGAATCCCGAATTGGGACTGAGTTACTATACCGATCTTTTTATGAAGCTGAAAGAGCTATTCCCTACGCTAAAGCTTCATGCCCTTGGACCACCGGAAATTGTCTTCCTGGCGAAAAAGGAGAAACTAAGTTTCCATGACGTGCTGTCAAAACTGGTTGAAGCCGGTCTGGATTCTCTTCCTGGAGCAGGAGCTGAGATATTGTCGGACAGGGTAAGGAAAATCGTTTCTCCGGCAAAGGCGACCTCAGACGAATGGCTTGAGGTGATGAGGGTAGCGCATAGGCTTAACCTTCCAACATCAGCCACTATGATGTACGGTCATATAGAAACAATAAGCGAAAGGATAGATCACCTCATCAGGATCAGGGATCTCCAGGTTGAAAAAGAGAGTGACAAATATGGTTTCATAACCTTTATCCCATGGCCATTCCAGGATGAAGGGACTATTCTCAGGGAAGAATTCGGCATAAAAAGCAGTTATACCGTCCATGGTTATTTAAGGCTGATTTCCATCAGCCGCTTAATGCTGAATAATATCAGAAATATCCAGGCTTCCATTCTTACAGTCGGGAAAGAGACAGGAATGCTTTCTCTTTATGCCGGAGCTAACGATCTGGGTTCCATTATGATAGAGGAAAATGTCGTAAGCGCTGCAGGTTCAGGCAACAGGTTCAGCGCCAATGAGCTTCAATCTGTCATAAAGGAAGCAGGATTCATTCCTGTCAGACGGAATCAGAAGTACGAACCAGTTTAAAAAAAAGCCTGCAACATGTGCAGGCTCGATTTTCAATCAATATCTTATTGAAATTTATTCTTTTCCTTTTCTTCTTCAGGGTCATATTTTGAAGCTTTTTTAAACTCCTTCATCCCCTGTCCGATACCTTTCATAAGTTCAGGAATCTTGCGCCCTCCGAATAAAAGCACTACCACAAGCAGTATCAGTAATATCTCGGTAAATCCTATTTTCCCCATCGCTGTATAATTATAGTCTATGCAAATAGACAAATAGTCTGGTCATTAACAAAATGCCCCGGATTAAAAGTACTTTCTTAAGAGCCTCACAACGTCATTACCATTGGCATACAGCAGCAGGGTTACCAATATAATCATACCCACAATCTGGGCATATTCCATGAATTTGTCGCTTGGTCTGCGTCCGGTTATCACTTCAAACAAAAGAAACATCACATGGCCCCCATCAAGAGCAGGTATAGGCAGAATATTCATAACAGCAAGTATTATTGAAAGAAATGCAGTGAGATTCCAGAAAATCTGCCAGTCCCATACCGGCGGAAAAATGCTTCCTATGGTAATGAAGCCGCCCAGAGATTCATAACCCTTTGTATGCTTTGAGAAGATAAGCTTGAATTGCTTCAGGTAATCACTGATTGTCTTGAATCCGGTATTTATTCCTGCAGGTACAGACTGAAATAAACTGTATTTGATCGTCTTCAGTTCAAATATCTGTGCATAGGTCCTTGAATCTGCAACTCCAAGCTTACCTGCCGCGTTAGGAGTCACCTCAAGGTTCATTGGCTGTCCGTTCCTGATTAAATTGAGTGTAATGGTGTGCTCCTTGTTTGCAGCGAGATAACCCTGGAATTCATCAAAATAAACGAATGCCGAGTCATTGATCCCTTTTATCTCATCCCCGGTAAGAACTCCTGCAATCCTGGCCGGCGCTTCCTTTTCGATAAAGGAAATTACATAAGGACTGAATTGCCTTCTTGGTTCGATCAGGAATTTTCCCTTTAGCATCTTAGGGATAATGTCCTCAGTTATCGGGATGTCGAATTTTTGACCGCCGCGTTCTACCTGGATTGACTTACGATTATTCAGGATGATGTCATTTCTTATCTCGGTGAATCTTTCAATATTCTGATTATCAATAGATAATATCATATCACCGTTCCTGAGTCCGAGGGCATGTCCAGTAGAGTCCGTTACAATCCCATATTTAAGATTTGCGGTAGGAAGGTAAGTTTCTCCCCATGCAAAGAGCACTGCAATATATATAAGCAGTGCCAGCAGAAAATTGAAAAACACCCCGCCTGTCATGATCAGAAGCCGCTGCCACGATTTCTTTGATCTGAATTCCCATGGCTGCGGCGGCTGCTTCATCTGCTCCACGTCCATAGATTCGTCGATCATCCCTGATATTTTCACATATCCTCCGAGAGGGATCCATCCTATACCGTATTCAGTCTCTCCTTTTTTAATCTTGAAGAGCGAAAACCACGCATCAAAAAAGAGGTAGAATTTTTCGACTCTTGTCTTGAAAAGCTTTGCAAAGGTAAAATGGCCAAGTTCATGAATTACCACCAGGATCGAAAGGCTCAGAAGGAGCTGAAGTATTCTTACAAGTACTGTCATATTATGTGCTGTAATTTATCAATGAAGTTTTGAGCAATAATCCGGGCTTCCCTGTCTGACTCTTCAAGAGATTCAAGATCGGGAGTGGCAGTGAATTCAGAGTTCTCAAGTGCATATTCAACGATGTCGGGCATCTGCATAAATCCGACAATCCCTTTAAGGAAAGCATTAACCGCCATTTCATTTGCAGCGTTCAGAATGCAAGGCATATTGCCGCCCTCTTTTAATGCCACGAATGCCAGCGAGAGGTTCCGGAATCTCTTATGGTCAGGTTCCTCAAATGTCAGGTTGTTATGATCTTTAAATTCAAGACGGGGAAGATCAGATAAGTATCTTGACGGATAACTCAGGGCATACAAGATAGGCATTCTCATATCTGGAATTCCAAGCTGCGCCTTCACCGAGCCGTCATTAAAATGAACGAATGAGTGAATTATTGACTGAGGATGAATAATTACTTTTATCTGTTCCGGATCGAGTCCGAAAAGCCATTTTGCCTCAATCACCTCAAGTCCCTTGTTCATCAGGGATGCAGAATCAATAGTCACCTTATCTCCCATATTCCAGTTCGGGTGCTTGAGAGCGTCACCCGGTTTTACATGCTGAAGCTTATCAGCGGAAATTTTAAGAAACGGACCGCCTGATGCAGTCAGCGTGATTTTCTCTATCGCCTTGTTATCTTCGCCTGTAAGACACTGGAAGATAGCTGAATGTTCAGAATCGACTGGGATGATAGTACTTCCTGACCGGGCAGCAAGAACTGTTATTATCTCTCCTGCAACAACCAGTGTTTCCTTATTGGCAAGGGCGATTTTCTTACCGGCATTTATAGCTGCAATTGTGGGTCTCAGTCCGGAATACCCCACGATAGCTGCAAGCACTACATCGGCATCCGATAATGCAACAGCCTGTTCCATCTCCTTAGCTCCTGCAAAAACTTTTATTTTAGTGCCCTTCAGATTATCCTTAAGCTGCTTATAATGCTCTTTATTGCAGATCACAACAGAATCAGGAAGGAACTTTCTTGCCTGCAAGGTGAGCAGTTCAATATTATTGCAGCCTGTGAGCAGATCGACTTTGAATTTATCCGGATATCTTGAAATGACATCCAGTGCCTGGGTGCCTATTGACCCTGTGGATCCCAATAATGCAATTTTCTGAGGCATACCGGGTGCTGTGATTAGAATAAGATATGTTCTTCAGGATCGAGAGGACTCCCCTTGTACCAGATTTCGAAATGGAGATGGGGGCCCGAGGTGTATAACTCACCGGAGCTGCCTACTATTGAAATTGGTTCCCCTGCGCGCACAAGATCTCCGGTCTCTTTCAGCAGGCTTTCGTTATGCTTGTAAACCGAGACAATATTATTTGGATGCTGCACTTCGATAACAAACCCGGTCTCCATGGTCCACCCTGTAAAAATTACTGTGCCATCGAGCGCTGCCGATACCTGCGATTTTGGTTTAGTCACAATGTCGGTGCCAAAATGTTTGTGCAGTATATCAAAATGTCCTGATATGACACCCTTAACCGGAGGAAAAAAATGAAGGCTTGCAAGGCTGGTTACAGCTTCGGTGGAAGTCGGGCCCAGTGTAAGGTTGAATCTCTCCGTGTTCTCGACCTGTGCCCTAAGGGCAGAGTCTTCAGGTATATTATTGAATTTTATTGCTTTGTAATTGCCTGATGTATCCTGTGCTGTGTACATGCTTGCAGGTTGCTTACCGGCAATAATGGAATTCATGTTGGCGAAATATCTGTCCCTGAGCGCCAGTTCCCGGTCGAGCGAATCGAGCCGAATAGCGTTCATGAGGATATTGCGGCGCATCGTAACATCAGGATATCCCGGAATGAACTCCCTGAGGTTTGTGAAGGAGATAAGGGATGTTGTTGCTCCTATAATGAAGAGTACGAGGAAGGTGATCAGGAGGAATGCATTGTACTGTGTCAGTCTGATCCTCCAAACCTCTTCGAATGAGGTGTCGTTAATTACAGTGAACCTGTATTTATCGCGCCAGTTATTTATTTTCTTTTCGTTCTTTGCCATATTCTATGATATAAGCGGCTTGCAAAGATAATAATAATCGGCAACCGGCGACCGGTAAGCAGTAACCGCCTATTTAAAAGTAATTTTTACTGCGATCATTCGCCAGAAGCCGGAAGTCGGAAGCCGGTAGCCGGTTTATACAACTTTTACAGCCTTGTCTTCACTTTGCCAGAGTCCGTGTTTTGTGCAGACTGCCATGGCCGACAGGTTCATTGATACCTCAGGTGCAACTATATAAAAGTCGACCTCTGCATGTGAGGGCTGGTTTCCATATACGCCTGCTGTATATCGGGTTTCAGCAAGGAGCGTCTCCCTGTTCCAAAGCTGCAATACGCTTATGAAATGTTCGTGTTCATCGGGATGAGGATATTCCTCGCCCATTACAACCTTCACTGCGAATTTCTCACCTCTCTTCACTTCGTCGGGACAGAAGACATGAGGCATATGGCGATCGAGATAATCGCGTTTTATCTCTTTATTCTCTTTTTCTATTTCAGTGGCTTTGAATACTCTTGGCATAGTAAGAAGATATAAATCAACCCGGAGGATATGTAAGCAAACAATCCATTGGTAAAATTAATAATTAAAATTTAAAAAGGGAATGAAATACTATGAACCCGACTAAGTCAGTTTAATGAGAAAACCATTTATCCGCAACCCGGGGAGTCAGAAAAAAAATCCGGCAAGATCTGGAAAAATTAATTCTTCCGAAACATGAAAACTTTAATATTTGAAGATAGGGAATAATAAATAACTTTAAAGTGTCATTTATTAAAACATGATAATCGGCTAAAAAAAGAGCTTAATAAAGTTACAGATGTTCAAAACGCTTGTTTTAAAAGTATTCCTTGCAGGAATAATTCTTCTTTCATTCATCCAGCCGATTAGTTCTCAAAACAATAATCAGAATTCTTATCTGTCATTTGATCAGGTAATAAGTCAACTGGAGAATAAGTATCCGGTGCAATTCTTTTACAAACCTGAATGGTTTGTAAATAAGACAATCCTGGCATCTATTCTTTTGTTCCCTTTTGATCAGATCCTGGAAAGAATAAAAACTGCTGCCGGGTTATCAGTTATAAGCATTGACTCTGCCCTGTATATATTTGTTCCCCTGATACCGGAATCAAAACTCACATCTGAAATTAAAGGCCCTGGTGAAATAATAGTCGGCAATCCGAACTATTACGGGAAATATACAAGTGCAACCATCCTGGGAAAAATTCTCGATGGGATAAGCGGGAACACTGTACCCGGTGCAACTATCGTCATTGATAAGCTTAAGCTGGGTGTCAATACAGACAAAAACGGAGACTTCCATCTTCAGTCGCCGGTGGGTGAATTAGAGTTAAAATTGTCTTGCATTGGTTTTGAAAGTAAAACGCAGAAAATTAAACTGGTAAGCGATGGCACTTTAATTCTTGAATTGTTTGAAAAATCAATACAGCTTAACGAAGTAGTCATATCAGCGGAACGTGTTGCATCGAACGTCAGCGGAGCCCAGATGAGTTTCGTAAAGCTTGATTCCAGGTTAATCAAAGAACTTCCGGTAACGCTGGGAGAAACGGATATCATTAAAAGCATAACCCTGATGCCCGGAATTCAAACCGTCGGTGAATTTGGCACAGGATTTAATGTACGCGGAGGTGGTGCAGACCAGAACCTGATACTTCTTGAAGATGCACCTTTATTTAATTCATCACACGTATTTGGTCTGATATCGGCAGTTAATTCTGATGGCATCTCAGATGTCACGTTACTGAAAGCAGGAATTCCCGCAAAGTATGGTGAACGCGCTTCGTCAGTTCTTGATATAAGAATGGATGCCAATAACCCGGGTAAAACATCTGTGAAAGGCGGAATTGGCTTGATTGACAGCAGGATATGTATTGAAACTCCTCTCGCCAATAAGAAAGTCACTCTATTGCTGAGTGCCAGGAGCTCATATTCAGACTGGCTTCTGCATAGCATTCACGACCATGACCTTATAAACAGCTCAGCCAGTTTTTATGATGCAAATGCATTTTTAAACTATAATCTGAACGCCAAAAATAAAATCCACTTGTTCGCTTATTTCAGCAACGATCAATTCGGGCTTGATAAAAATACCGATTATCATTACAGCAACCTTCTTGCTTCGGTAAAATGGAATCATTCCTTTAGCAATAATCTTTTTTTCAGCCTGGTGGGCGGGTTAAGCAATTATAATTTCAATATGTCCGAATCCGATACATCGCGGCCTGCCGAAGCTTATAAAATAAAAACCTCGTTACACTATAAAGATATCAAGTGGAATTTCACCTGGCTCCCGAATAAAAATCAAGCGATTGATTTTGGCATAAATTCAGTGTTCTATTTAATCAACCCGGGTGAATTACACCCGTTGTTAAATGAAACGATTATTAAATCAGAAAAGATGCAGCCTGAAAAGGCGGGCGAACACGCAGTTTATATAACTGATAACATTACACTATCACCAAAATTAACCCTGGATGTAGGGTTACGGTATTCACTTTACACATACCTGGGGCCGAATAAGATTTACACCTATCAACCCAATGTTCCAAAAACACCTGAATCGATCATTGATTCAACAAGCTATGGCAGCAACAAAATCATATGCAGCTATTCAGGATTTGAACCACGGTTCTCACTCCGTTTCAACGTTACAGATAACAGCTCGGTTAAGCTTAGTTATAACCGGATTCATCAGTATGTCAACCTCATTTCAAACACTGCTGTGATGATGCCGTCGGATGTTTGGAAACTTAGTTCCCCGGATCTGAAACCTCTTCTTTGCAACCATTATGCTGTCGGATACTTTTATAATTTCAAAAACAATACGATCGAAACTTCAATAGAACTTTATTATAAGAAATTATCAAATGCCATTGATTACAAAAATGGAGCGGAAATTCTCCTCAATCCATATATTGAAACAGATCTGATAAATGTGAAAGGTGAAAATATGGGAGTTGAACTTTACATAAAGAAAAACTCAGGGAAACTTACGGGCTGGGCCAGCTATACTTTTTCACGTTCATGGCAGAAGACTAACGGAATTTTTACTGATGAGAAAATAAACAATAATCATTTTTTCCCTTCAAACTATGACAGGCCAAATAACCTGGTTATTAATGCAAACTATCATCTCTCAAGACGATGGCGCTTCGGCAGCACGTTCACCTACAGTACGGGGCGTCCGGTTACTTTGCCTGAGTATAAATTCATTTACCAGGATTACCAGTTGCTGGATTATTCTGATCGGAATAAATACAGGCTGCCTGATTACGACAGGCTTGATATTTCTCTTACCCTTGACGGATCATTAAAGATCAGAAAAAAATGGAAAGGGAGCTGGACATTTTCAATTATCAACCTGTATTCAAGAAAGAATGCATATTCGATTTTCTACAAACAGGAAGGCCACATGGTATCATATCAGTTAAAAGAATATGATACTTATAAGCTTTATATTATAGGACGGCCGCTTCCCACCCTTACTTACAATTTCACTTTTTAAGATGAAACCGATTATAATAATATTATCATTAACCATTCTGCTGGGCTCCTGCTACGAACCGTATAATATCAATGTTGACAGCAATCAGTTGGTGCTGGTGGTAAATGGTATGATAACAAATGAAAGTACTTCTTACAAGATCCTACTGAATTATGCAGCGCCATTCAATTCAGGCAGCACAGGAATACCGGTATTTAATGCCATGGTATATGTGACCGATAACCTGGGCAATAATTATTCTTTTTCCAGTGCAGGAAACGGGTTATACATGTCAGATCCCTCGCAATTCACGGGTCAGCCTGGCAATACTTACAAACTTCACATTAAAACCTCTGACGGTGCGGAGTATGAATCAGGTTCCCAGAAATTATTCCCGGAAGCACATCCTGACAAAATATACTCAGAGTTCGATAATAAAGAGGTCCTTAACAAATCAAACGGATTGTATGTCCTCAGTCATGGAGGGAACATCCTTGTTGATATTGTAAACCATTCAGATACACTCCCCCGCTTCCGGTTTACATCAAATCTGGTAACACAATATTATTATGCAGTTTGTCAGCCATTTCAACCTTGTATATTATATTATTGCTGGCAAACAGATAATGCCAATTCCAACATTAATCTGACAGGCGGAGAATATTCGTTAAGTTCTGCTTCAATAAATGCACATAATGTCTGCTTTGTGGAAGACAATCTTTTATATTATGGTTTGGTTTATATGGCCGGATACCAGGGAGAGGGTTTGCCGTATACAGCGATTCCGACGCAGTATTACAGATCCATGGATGTTATTAACCGCATTCTTTATTTACAGCAATATACCCTTAATAAGGAGACATATGAATATTATAAGAAAATGAGCTTACAGTTGCAGTCAGAAGGGAAGTTGTTTGACCCTATTGCGGCTCAGCTCATTGGAAATATAAAGAGTGTAGCAGATCCGAATATAAAAGTCTTCGGTTTCTTCGAGGCATCGTCAGTAAGCCGTACGGCTTACAAGATTGATTTCAGAAACCTGACTGACAATCAACCATCAGTGACAGAAATAGGACTTATCCTGCCTCCTGAGCCCAATGGCTGTGAAGTCGATAACAAGCCTCCGTTTTGGATTAATTAATGACTGATCGATGAAAGTTTTTTTAATTTCCGTTCTGATATTATTCATTAGCTTTTGTGAAAGTGCGGCACAGAACTCTTACAGATCCTTAACACCGGAAAGGATATACCTCCACACCGACAGGGATGTTTATACAGCAGGGGATTATTTATTCTACACCCTTTATTTACAGGGCAATCAGGGGACGATGAGCAAATATGCGTACCTCGTTTTACGCGACCGCCATAATTCCTTAATAGCTCACGAAAGGCTGGAGATCGAAAACCTTAAGGCTTTCGGGAGTGTTTATCTCCCGGATACTCTGAGTTCAGGTGTCTACCAGATCGTTTGTTATACCAATTCCATGCGAAATGAAGTCGAAGAGGTTTATTTTAATAAAGAAATAGTCATTGCGAACAGGTTTGATGAACAGCTTAATGCGTTCACCGAACCATTCAATTCCAGCTCAGCGGTAACTTCTTCAGACCAGACTTCCGGCGGGACAACCGGCAATGAAAACCTTTTAATTCATCCGGACAAAGAGGTTTATAATCCACGGGAGAAAATATCATTTTACATTGAGAGTAATAGCATTGCGGAAAAATCTGTTGCTCAGCTTTCTGTTTCGATAAGTGAAATTGTCCCAGGTGTCCCGGCTGAACCTGCCATTTCTGAATATTTCAAAAACGCCAGCCAAAGTGCATATACGAGTGACTCAAAACAAAATAGCTACAATTTTTATTCTGAAATTGATGAACCAGTTGTGCAGGGAAGAGTTATACCTGCGGCACAATCCGGCAGCAAGAAGGATTCGGTTAATAAGAATGATGCCGCGCGATATTATACTATTCTTATTTCCAGTCCTGACAGTATTGTGAATATGCAATACGCAAAGACAGATTCGCTGGGTTCATTCAGGCTTCTTCTCAACCATTTTTATAATGGTAAAGAGTTATATATAAGGATTAAGGATGATGTGAAAGCAACTATTGTACTCGATGATAAATTCGATCTGATTGAACCCTTTACATCATCTGGTGCATTTAATGTGCATGGCATCAAAACCTTCCTGACCCGAAGTGAGAATATTGCCCTGGTCCGGCGGAGTTACAATGAACAGCTGGTAATGGATACCGTAAAAAAATTCCTGGCGGCAAATACGATTCCAAGAGTATATTATAAACATTACTCTTCTATCCTTCCATCTGATTATGTAGAGCTTATCGATTTTGCTGAAATCTCAAAAGAAATCCTGCCTGCATTAAGGATCAGAAAAAGCAGTGGCAGCTTTTTTTCATATTATGTCAATATTCCCGGTCAAACCCAGGGGAGCACAGAACCTCAGATTTTCCTCGATGGAGTGCCCATTGATGATATAAATCAAATAATCAGCCTGGGCTCCAGACAGATCAGACGCATTGAGACACTGCCGGTTACAAGGTATTATGGTGAAATGTCAATTGCAGGGATACTGGCGGTTTCCAGCAATGGACTGTTAATCAATAATATTCAGTTTAAGACACCAACTTTAAAATGTCTTGCACTATCGAGCCAGGCCTACACAAAACCTGAGCCTTTTATACCTGCCGGCTCCGATAAGCGTATCCCGGATCTCAGACAGGTATTGCTGTGGGAACCGGATATCATCATGGATAGATCAAAAGAGCTGCATATAGAGTGTTATGCATCTGATCTTCAGGGTAAATATCGGATTAACATACAGGGAATTACGTCCAGCGGCGATCCGGTAAATGGATCTGCAATTATTACTGTACAATCAAAATCGAATTGAATTTATGAAGTCCAAATTAATACTAATTCACGCAATTCTTCTGGCTATCGCTTTCCAGTCTCTTTCAGGTCAGGCAAGCTATTCCTTTAATTGCAACGATAAGATTAATTCCGGTCCTTATCTGTCAGGTGAACTTTTTATTTCGGCTGAACCATTGGATGTTGTCACTTATTTTAATCAGGACTGGCTTTTAGGCGATATTTGTCTCGCTAATGGAGAGGCAGTTAGAAATATATATATTAAATATAATAAATTGCTGGATGAACTGTTTTGGTTAGAACCTGCATCGAACAAGATCATTAAGCTTGATAAGGGAGGAATTCTTGAATTCCATTTTCTGAATTTCCTGGGTGACACATCTGTTTATTTTAAAAGGATCAACGCAAAACGCTATGCTTTGGCTGATTCGAGTGAGATATTCGGCCGGGAAATATACAAAGGTAAATTATCACTTTTTATCCTGTACAATTTTATTATTGAACAAAAGGAACTGGCTATTGTGAACGGAGTATATTGTGAGAAAAACATATATGGAGAAGAGCCCATTTACTATTTACAATTTTTGAATAATAAGGCAGTTGGCTTAACGAGATTAAACCGGAAAAACTTGTGTGCAGTTTTCCCTGGTAAAAAAGATCAGATAAAAAAATTCTTTAGGGAAAACAGACAAATAGATATCAATTATAACCCGGATCTTGTCTGGTTAGCTCAATTCTTAAATACGATAGTGACACAGTAATTTCTGAAAAACACTTTTTAAATTTCCCAATAACTCCAGCATACCCACCAGGCCCCCGGAGGCACAATATATCTATAGGCTGGATTAACCCGATCTTAATATTTCGGGGTGCTTTACAAAGAACCCCTCTGAATTATCTAATTGTGTGATGATTGGAGATATATCTAAAATTATTGATTTTCCGGAGGTCAATTAAAGTAAATTTATGGTTATTTCAACGTCAAATTAAGTGTCTGTAACCCATTGTAAATTAAAAATAAAGTTCCGGAAATAATTCTATAATTTAAAAAAGCAGTAAATTTGATTATCTAATTTTAAACACATGAAGAGTTATACACTTTTAGTACTTGTTGTTTTCCTGTGTTTTACCTCCTGTAAAAAGGAAGACAAAACTGAGAATCTTTACTATAGCACTACATTGATAAGCCAGGTCAATTCAGGTGATTTAGCTGTTCATGGATTTACATATAATAGTAATTATCTTATTCATGAGTCAACTGAACCTTATACGTATAAGAGATTTTCATATGATACCCAAAAAACTTTAAACAAAGTGGAGGTGGCTTATTCTTTCAATGCATTTAGCTGTTCAATGCTTCCGGGACAGTCTCTGGAATCAGATCCAAGAAAAGCCAAGATATCTGAATATTCAGAATTTGAATACGATAATGTTTTGAGATTAATAAAGAAATCGAATTACTTTATCAACAGTGGTACTCCACAACTTACCTCCTACCAGATCTATGATTACGAGAATGATAAAATTGTTAAGTTAAGTATATTCAATCCACAGGGACTCTTAACCCAGTACCATAATTACGCGTACGATGATAACGGCAATATAACAAGGGATGATCAATACTTGAATAATTCAGTTATAGAATTAGTAAACACGATGATCTACGAGTTTGATAACAAAAATAATCCATACCAGGTTTTTGCATGTGAAGGCAATCCCGGAATATATACCAACAAGAATAATATAATAAAAGAGACTTCTGTCTCATATAATGGTACAGCCGAATCCAGTTCCGCGGAACTCCATACATACGAATACAACAGTTTAGATTATCCGGTCAAAATAGATAAATTGGATTGCATTTATGGAAAATAACGGGAGAATTGAAATTTGGGAAAGCGATTTACATATCTTTTACTCCTGATAACCGGATTAATAAGCGGTTGTAAAAAAGATGCAAACCCCGATAGCTGGATAATCAGCGATTATTCAGGCACCTATAGAAATATTGAATATGATGAGAATTTAGTCAGGGAATTTACCACCGGCATTTACGAAGACGAGGCTATCCCTGAAGATATTAAACAACTTCAATATGGCAGAATAGAGATCGATTTTCAGTACAATGGAGGAGGACTTATTTATTTCATGCCACTTTTTTACTATGGTTCTATCAACAAAAACAACAATGACAATGATGTAGAAGAACCAAAATTTCACATTGCCATTGAAATCGGACATTATAATGTCATCCCTTTCCCGGTAGAATATTTATTTTATACCATAAGTACTTTTCGCCAACCTCAATATTGCAGGGATACATTTAGTCCGGTAATTACGGGAGGAGATTATACGTTCATCGTTGATAAAAAACCTGAGGGAATGATACTTCAGTTGAAAAAGGGAGAAAATATATTGAACATTTTCCATCATGCTTTTTTCCCTGATTCTTCACAATTGTTTTTTAAAGATGTTTCGTCTTATATTGAACGGAACAAGGGTGATTCTCTGAAAAAAGTATTGATGGTAGGAAAGGGATTTGCAGGAATCGATAAAGGGATCCACGACTTTAATGGCCAGGTCACAAGTCTCCGGATCATTAAATATACAATTTCCAATACTGATTCAGGATATGAATTAAAGAAAGTAAGAAATCAACATACAGAAAACCAGGAGGTTATTTATAATCCCTATGACAAATTATATGGGAATGATAAGTTCATTATTTTAAATTATCAGTTTTATCCCTATAAATTCGTAGCCGGTGAATTAATTCCAGGTGGAGAAATGCAAACCGGTGAATCAGATAAGCTGCAGAATGACCAATCTGCCAAATGTTTTTTAAGGTCATCCGATATAGGTTTTTATAAGGTGAATATCTGCACGGTTGATAAAGACAATAATATACTCAGATCCTCGGCGAAACCTTTTGAGATATGGGTATACCCAAAAGAATGGGATTTTGCTTTTTATAAATAGCAGTTTTGCTTCATAGGTCGCGTAACCAAGAAAACACCTAGCAGCCCTGACTCGCTGTTACAGGCTTTTTATTTGTAGACAAGGAGTTTGAAATATCTGACCCTGATCTGATAAGAGACATTGTTGGAATTATTAAAAAGGGAGAAATATTTTTAATGATAACGAGACTACGGAAAGATTTGAAATTATAAGCGTTACCATACAGTAACAACCAACTTCATTTTCAAGATGTTTTATTATTATAACTTTCGCCTGCATTTGAGCAGTTCATTAAGGGGATTTAGCTCAGTTGGTTAGAGTATGTGACTCGCAGTCACAAGACAAGGGTTCGACTCCCTTAATCTCCACCTTCGCCCGCCGAAGCTTCATGCGAAGGCGGGTTTTTCTATTCAATCAATCTTATCATATCCGTTGGCATATTGCGGTTCAGAATTGATATTTGCTGTTGACCGTTCAGGATAATGCCCCTCTCTGAGAAAGTCTGCTGCAAGGTCTTAAGCACTATTTCGGGAGTATTATTGTTTTTACTCAGATGGGCAAGACAGATATTACTGAGATTGTCACTGATAATATCTGCCAGAAAAGCCGAGGTTTGGTGATTCCCTAAATGTCCATGGTCTGATTGTATCCTTGCTTTTAAATATTGAGGATATTTGCCATTCACCAGCATCTTCTCATCGTAATTTGACTCTATAATAAGCAAGTTAGCTGCTTTAATATATGGTGCCGCCGTTTGGCAAATATGTCCAAGATCGGTAGCAATCGTTATTTTTTTTTCACCGGCACAAATGTGGAACCCTATGGTTTCAGGAGCATCATGACAAACCGGAAATGCTTCGATATCAAAACCTGCCAGATGAAATTTTTTCTGTAAAGGAATTTCGCGGATACAGTCCTGAGATATTCTTTTGTACGGTGTGAGAATGCTTTTCCAGATTTTATGGGTAGTGAATGCAGGCAGACTTTTTTTCCTGGTGAGCACTTCCAATCCTCTGATATGATCTATATGATTGTGTGTGATCAGAACCCCCATAATAGTCTGCATGGAAATATCAATATCCTTCAGAAACTTACGTATGGATGTTGCCGAAATTCCGGCATCGATCAATATCCCATGGAACTCATTACCCAGGTAATAACAATTTCCGCTGCTTCCACTGCTAAGACTGCAAAAATTCAATTTCATCAATACTTTGTTTATAGGAGTCAAAGATATATAAAGGTATATTTAAGTATAATGGAAAAACCAGACATTTGTGACATCAGTATATTAAGCTAATATACTTGAATAGTCACCCCTCTTTGCATTAGCAGAGAGGGGCTGGGGGCTTTGCAAGCCGAAGCCTTGGCGAAGGCTTGGTGAGTATGTGATTAGAGGATTATTCGCTTTGTTCATGATCCTCTTTTAAGACAAGTCAATGACTTTCCCCCCATGCAGAATTCTAAAACAGGTTTCATTATTGCGGTTAATTAATAACTTTGAAGCTCATGAATATGATAATTTAAAGTTATTATGCAATTATTTTTCCATTTTGTTATGTTAACATGAATAAAAATTAATATTGTAAATATTCCTATTAAAGAATTGCAATAATTGAAAAATATTATATTCTTAGAACAAAGTCAATATAATGTCAGATCATTCAGATAACATATCACTTCTTTATCAGGTCAGCGAGGTGGTTGCCAAAAGCACTGATCTGGAGGAGGCCATCCTTCAGGTAATGGAAGAGATGTCTGAGAAATTTGGTATCCTTCAGGCTTTTCTGACAGTGCTGAATCGCAACTCATCCAAAATCTATATCGAGGTAGCTTACGGATTGACTCCTGAACAAAAAGAAAGAGGTGAGTACAAGATCGGAGAAGGTATAATTGGGAAGGTGGTTCAATCCGGGGAACCGGTTATAATTCCTCATATATCGGACGAACCCGGGTACCTTAATAAGACAAAATCGACAACCAGGAATGATGATGATTCTTTTATCTGTGTTCCGATAAAGGCAAAAAACGAAATAATCGGGACCTTTAGCGTTAAGCTTAAATTTTATTCTAACCGGTCCTATAAAAATGAGCTGCAATTTCTGACTATAATGGCTTCAATGTTTGCCAGACTTGTAAGGTCACGTCAGGATAAGATTGAGGAGCTTGAAAAGCTTCGTCTTCAAAAGCTAAGGGAGCAGGGACTTTACAGCTATAATGACAGGGTGACTTCAATTGTCGGAGAATCAGGAAAGATGCAGGAAGTTTATGACCTGATCTCAAAGGTGGCAATGACAAATGCAACCATTTTGATCAGAGGAGAGAGTGGCGTTGGAAAAGAACTGGTTGCCCAGGCGATTCATGATCAGAGCCCACGCAGCAAGAAACAAATGATAAAAATAAATTGTGCTGCTATTCCTGAGATGCTCATCGAAAGTGAATTGTTCGGCTATGAAAAGGGAGCATTCACAGGTGCGGACCGGTTACATAAAGGACGATTTGAATTGGCCGAAAAGAGCACCATATTCCTTGATGAAATCGGTGATCTTTCGCCAAATCTGCAGGTGAAACTGTTAAGGGTCTTGCAGGAAAAGGAGTTTCAGCGTCTCGGAGGAAGTGAAACCATTTGTGCCGACGTCAGGATAATTACAGCGACAAACCGTGATCTGGAAGAACTGATGCTGAAGAATGAATTCCGTGAGGATTTATATTATCGCCTGAACGTTTTCCCGGTATTTATTCCATCGTTGAGGGAAAGACGGGCAGATATCCCATTGCTGGTTAACCATTTTATAGAAAAATATAACAATTTACACGGCCTTGATATAAAACGTATCAGTTCAACAGCCATAGACCTCCTTATGACATATCACTGGCCAGGCAACATTCGGGAACTGGAAAACTGCATCGAACGTGCCAGTATTCTCAGCACCGACAGGGTAATCCGTTCTCATAACCTTCCTCCTACGCTTCAGAGTGCTGCCTCTACCCATTCAAGAGTTGTTGGAGGTCTCGAAGCCATCCTTGAAAATGTAGAAAAACAAATGCTGATAGATGCATTAAACATGTCTAAGGGGAATATTTCAAAAGCCGCCGAACAACTCAAGCTTACTGAACGTATAATGGGACTCAGAATAAAAAAATACCAGATAGATCCTGTAGTATTCAAAAAATTCAGACGGAAGGCAGATTGAGACCTGTAAATTATTCTAATACAGATATTTACAAGACAAGTCTATTAAAAAGATTATAATCCTACAATTATGTAGGATTTTCTATTCATTCTTACCTGATTGTAGCTTCTATTTCGCATCAGAGAAAAAATCAAAAAATTTTAATCTCTGTTTAGTGCTTGTCTATTAATGATTTAAAAGCATCCATTTTAATTCCATATTTTATTTTTTAAAGAACGGCACATATTTAGCCTATATGTCCGGCTGATATTAAACTATACTATAATGTATCTTTTTACAGGGAAATTATAACAGTAATGTAAGTATAAACTATAAATCAAAGAGTATGAAGAAAATTGAAGCGATTATCAGGACATCCAAATTTGAAGAGGTCAAGACCAGGCTTAAAGAATCCGGTATTGATTTTTTCTCCTATTGGGAAGCATCGGGAATAGGAAATGAACTTCTGCGAGGGCATCATAGTTACCGCGGAACGGTTTACGATACACAATATATCCCAAGGATTTTTATATCAATCGTGCTTCATGACATTAATGTTCAAAAAACAATTGATTGTATTGAGAAAGCCGCATTTACAGGAGAAATAGGTGACGGAATGATTTTCAGTTACAATATTGAAGAATCGGTCAGGATCAGTAACGGTGCACGGGGAGAAGCTTCCACAGTTGGCCCTGGTGATGATAAATTATCCAAGTAGCAATTATTTAAAATTCAGAACAATGATAAAAAAGATTATTTTATTAGCGTTGTTTCTATTATCTGTAGGGATGGGGTGTAATGCACAAACTGGTGCACCAAGGAATCCTGATCCCAGCGGTGTAAATACTGGTAATTCATCAGAAATTTCAGCAGCCACTTCTGGCTCTCCAACAATTTTGGAAGTTGCGAACCAGGTTGGACACAATAAAGTTGCACTTAATATTATGTGGACTCTACTTACTGGCTTTCTTGTTATGTTCATGCAGGCCGGTTTTGCAATGGTAGAAACCGGATTAACCCGTGCAAAAAATGTTGCACATACAATGGCAATGAATTTAATGATATACCCACTTGGTATGCTGGGGTTCTGGGTTTGCGGATTTGCGATTATGTTCGGAGGAATGGGGACAATTTCTACCCTGGGAGGCTTTAACGGTTTAGATCATGAATTGACAATTAAATTATTTGGTCATTCATTCGGATTGATGGGCACAAAAGGATTTTTTCTTAGCGGGACATATGATGTCGCAGTATTTGCATTATTCCTGTTCCAGATGGTATTTATGGATACAACAGCTACTATTCCGACAGGGGCTATGGCTGAAAGATGGAAGTTTTCTGCATTTGTACTATATGGAATCGCTGTAGGAACCCTTATTTATCCGGTTTATGGAAACTGGGTATGGGGCGGCGGCTGGTTGAGCCAACTCGGTTCTAATTTCCACCTGGGACATGGGCATGTTGATTTTGCAGGTTCATCTGTTGTTCACTTGACCGGAGGTGTTATCGCTTTTGTCGGGGCGTGGATACTTGGTCCGCGTATTGGCAAATACAATAAAAACGGATCCCCCAACGCTATCCCGGCACATAGTATTCCGATGGCTGTAATTGGAACATTTATTCTTGCTTTTGGTTGGTTTGGCTTCAACCCGGGTTCGACTCTGGCAGGCGGTGACCTCCGAATCGCTGTTGTCGCAGTTAATACCATGATTGCTTCTGCTACAGGCGCTTTTGCTGCAATGCTTTATATGTGGTGGTTTAAAACCAAAAAACCGGATGTAAGTATGATCTGTAATGGTTTATTGGCCGGACTGGTTGCCATAACAGCGCCCTGTGCATTTGTAAATGTCGGCAGTGCTGCTCTTATTGGCCTGATAGCAGGTATTCTTGTTGTTGAATCTTCATTTTTCTTTGAAAGAAAAATCAAGATTGACGATCCGGTTGGTGCAATTTCAGTGCACGGAGTGAATGGCGCCTGGGGCATTATTGCTCTTGGATTATTTGCAGATGGCACCTATGGTGACGGATGGAATGGAGTAGCTGGTACTGTAAAAGGTTTATTTTATGGCGATCCGGGACAATTACTCGCTGAATGCATTGGTTTGTTGGCCAATTTAATTTATGTGGGTTTAATTTCATGGTTAGTATTTAAACTAATTGATCTGATCGTAGGTAACAGGGTATCAGCAAAATCTGAAATGGAAGGTCTTGATTTTCCGGAAATGGGTGCTGAAGGTTACGCTGGCATTAAACTGGATAAAAACTCGGAAACTCCATTATCGAGATAAGGTTTGTTGTATGGTTGGCAGAAAGTAGCAAAAATCAGAAATTCGATTATCTGCTCCTGCACTGTCAACAATTCAACATTTATAAATATTTTTAACAACTTAAACTAAATAAAATGAAAAGATCTTTAAAAATAGCAATCATCTTATGCGTACTGGGTAACGAAGCTTTATTTTCAACTCCTTCAACTCAAATATGGATTCCTTCGACAGATTTTCAAAAGTGGAAAACGATGCATCTTGGTCTCGATAATTATATTAGAACTGCAAAGGTAAATGGCGTTCGTGGCGCTGGAATGTTCGATCTGGGATTGACAACCGGGTTGTTGCCTTTTGAAAAGTTTCAGGGAGAAATCGGTGTGGATTATCTGTCAATGGGAGATAGTAATTACGACGATTATCCAATTTATTTTAATGCAAAGATAGGGATGCCGGAAAGTGCGATATTTAAAGGCTCCCCTGCCCTGGCGCTTGGAGCTTATAACATCGGAACTAAAAAAAATCTGACCAATTACAATATCATATATGGAGCGGTTGCTAAAACAATACCCATTTTAGGCAGAGTCACAGTTGGTTATTATACAGGGAACAAACAGGTCATGGTTGACGAAAACCTGAATAAAGCCAATAGCGGCCTTTTGCTTTCATGGGACAGGACGATGTCAGAAATATCTGATAAACTTTGGCTTGCTGTCGATTATCAGGGGGGGAATAATTATCTGGGGGCGGTGAATTTCGGTGCATCATGGGCTTTCTCTAAAAATGTCTCTGTTATTTGCGGATATGATATTTATAATAACAAAAAGGCTTATTATAATACGGCTAATCAAAATGCAAATACCTTTACTGTACAGGTTGATATCAACTTTTAAGATTTCCTTTCAATCATAAAATAATAATTCACCTTTTTTCTTTTCATAGGTTGGATTGGTTAGGGGAGCTGCCTCCAAGGAGACAGCTCCTTTTTTAAGCTAAATCACTAATAAGAAAAATCCTTCTTCAGGATTTTCGTGGGGTTATTGCTCTACAATAGATAACAGATCTTGCTCCTCCGGGAGTACCCTTAACAAAGAAATATCTAGCCAAAGTCTAATCAGAGACATTGCCAGATTTATTAAGTTGGAGGAGATATTATCAAAATTATAAGAATCGGTCCTAAAACATTATAATCGAAGGGTTGCTGGATCATGCCCGGAAGCCATCCAATTGTGGTCAAAACAGCTGGCTTTAACAGTTTTTCCTTTAAGTTGTAATTATGATGAATTTTAAAAAAATTTAAGTGTCGATCTTACATTTATTTAAATTCCATTGCTTTGTTTTGTACATTTATTAAATTCCCTGCTAGGAAAGATTATACAATACTCGATACGGACCAGCTGCAGCTGGATTTGGGGATGAAAGGGGAGTGGTAAAAGAGGATTAAGCTGGAAGAGGTTTAAAAAGGAGTATTAAAAGATTAAAATCCGTGTTTCGTCAACTTTAAACAAATAATTATAAATTTAATTTGCATTAATGAACAAAATTTAGGAATTTCGAATAAGGACTCTATTCCCTGCAGAGTTGTTATTTATATAAACATTCCATGTCAGATCTACTTCCAAACGATAAGATCTTTATCAGTAAACTGACTGAAATAATTCTGGCAAATCTGAATAATGAAAACTTTGGAGTAAAGGAACTTGTCAATAAATCAGGTATAAGCCGTACTGGTTTAAACCGAAAGTTGCGCAAGATTTTAAACAAAAGTATTAACCAGTTTATCCGTGAAGTGCGTCTGCAGAAGGCATTGGAGATGCTTCAGAATGGATCAGGAACAGCTTCAGAAGTTGCATACAAGGTTGGATTTGCCAGCCCTGCTTATTTCAATACCTGTTTTCATGAGTTTTTCGGTTATCCGCCGGGAAAGGTCAGGAGAGTAGACTCAGAGAATCCGGATGAAAACTCAGATACTCAAGCCAGTTCCAAACCTGAATCAAAAAAATCTGTCCGGGAAACACTCGCATTTAACAAGAAATGGATTCTGTTCCTTTCTACTTTAATTATAATTGTTGCTGTTCTTGTATATCCGAAAATCTTCAAACGAACAACACTGGGTGATCTGAGATCTTCAGACGGGAGAATTTCTGTTGCAGTAATGCCATTTCAGAATATGACAGAGAACAAGATATGGGACGGTATTCAGACTAATTTAATCAGTTACCTTTCAAACTTTGAGGAACTAAAAGTGCGTCAAAAAGAAGCAATCGGCAGTTTACTTGAAAGCAAGGGTCTTACAAATTATGCTTCAATCAACCCCTCTATTGCAGGTTCAATCTCACGGAAACTTGATGCAAATGTTTTTATATATGGCAGTATAAATAAAGCAGATTCTAAAATACGTGTAAATGCCGAATTAGTCAACTCTAAAACAAAAGAGGTTTTTAAATCATTTATACTGGAAGGTCCCGCAAGGGAAGATAATATATTCCATATATTCGATTCGCTTTCACTATCGGTTAAGGATTTTCTTGTTATGTCTAAAATGGAAAAGGAAATATCTCCTGATTTTAAACCTTACAGAAATACAAATTCGCCGGAAGCATATAAATATTTCATTGATGCTGAAAATGCTTTAAAAAGATATGATCGTCAAGCAGCAATAAACTTGTATACCGAGGCAGTGGCAATCGACTCGAACTATATACCTGCAATTGTTTTTCTTTCAATGCGTTATAGGGATATGTTCATGTACGAAGATGCCAGGAAATGGTGTCTCAAAGCCTATATAAAGAGGGAGGGAGTAGACAAAAATGTAAGGAATATGATCAACTGGTACCATGCCACATTGTTTGAAACACCAAACGAAGAAATCAAATATTTAAAACTTTATCAGGATGTGGATGATCAGGTACCGGTAGTTTACTGGCAAATAGGGAATGCTTATCTTAATTTGGTCCAATATAATAAAGCAATACCTGAATATGAAAAAGCCCTGGAGATCTACAAAAAATGGGGGATAAAACCCATGATGGCAGAAAACTATACCAAGCTTGGATTTGCATATCATAAAACCGGACAGTATAAAAAAGAAAAGAGGCTTTACAGGAAAGCTGAACGGGATTTCCCGGATGATCCTAATATATCCACCCGATATGCCATATTGGCTTTGAATGAACAAGATACAACTGATGCAAACCGATATATTGAAAAACTCATATCTGCGCTGAAAGATATGTCCTGGTCTGAGGCGCAAATAGCAGATTATCTTGCCTCTCTTTATTCTGAAGCAGGTGTTCTGAATAAAGCAGAAGAATATTACAGAAAAGCACTTTCACTGGAACCTGATAATCCATTGCAGATGAGTTTTTTAGCTTATTTCCTGATTGATAAGGATCTGAACATTAATGAAGGTTTGGATCTTATTGGGACTGCTCTCAAATCAGAACCGGATGATTATGGTTTTTTGCATGCCAAAGGCTGGGGCTTGTATAAACAGGGGAACTCCAGGGAAGCATTAGAGATTCTCCAAAAAAGCTGGGATTTAAAGCCTGTCTATGATCACCAATTATTCCTTCATCTCGGGGAAGTAAAGAAGGCTGCTGCAGATCAGAAATAGGCTGACATTTTCATAATCTGTAGAAAATGGTTCGCAATTGAAATCCAATTTCAAAAATTGAAAGTTTTTGGGTCAATATTGGTATGTACCCTGGTGTAATCTATCCGAACTTCTCACTCTGAAATATTTTTCGGCTTAGACTTGATTTATTAACTAAAATCTCATTTATGAAAACACTGAAAAGACTTTTATTCTTTATTGCCGGAGTAAGCCTGTTGGTTGCCTGCTCAAAATCTGACGGTTTTTTTGGTCATGATTCCTTTGGGAATGACTTTAAAAACGGCCATAATGGACCGGAAGTTAATAAATGCAGACAAAACTTTAACAAAGGAGATGTCTTTAAACTTTCAGGGCTGGCATTGTATCGAACCTGGGAGGTCAGAGGAGGAAAAGTATGGCAGAACGCGTCCAATCCATGTGAAGTCAACCTTGAATTTCTTGATAAACATAATTTCCTGTTTACAATTACAGAAACAGGTAAAGGAACCTGGACAATGAGTAGGGGAAAAATAGGTGATTCCGGTATGCTGACTTTCAGATTTCCAACACCATTATTTACGTTGCCTGATGGCACTGGACTAAATATCACAGATATTATAAGTGGCCATGCATGCGCAACGCTATGGGGAGAAGGTATTAATGAAGGCACTCTGGTTTTTAATGGAAAGTTTGACGGGAAAAAATTAACTGCCACAGCATATTTCATGGCAAAGGTTGCTTCACCCTGCCCCAGCAACGATATGTTCGATCCGGCATTAGTAAAGGGTAATCTATGGTGGACATTTGGTTATAACCTGACTGTTGATTAAGAACCGATAAATAAAAAGTGACTATGCAATGAAATAAGCCCTCGGAAATCATTTCCGGGGGCTTATCTTGAAGCAGCAAAAAAGGCTATTTTTTATCCGAAATAACCTGGCATTTTCAAAATTATAAGAAAATGGTTCACAATTGAAATCCAACTTCAAAAATTAGAAGTTTTTGGGTCAATATTGGTATGTACCCTGGTGTAATCTAGCCGAACTTTTCACTCTGGAATATTTTGCAACTTAAACTTGATTTATTTACAAAATCCCTCATTTATGAAAACATTTAAGAGATTATTGTTTTTTATTGCAGGCATCTGCCTTCTGATTGCCTGTAGCAAGGATGAACCAGCAGTCATGCCGGTTTATAAGCTTCAAAACGATGCCCTTGCCTGTGGTAAAGTTTTTAAAGTCGAGCCAACAAAGGGTACAGATATCACTGAAAACCTTAAACAGGCATTTGCCGATGCCAAAGCAGCAGGTCCCGGATCTGTTGTTCAGCTCCCCAAGGGTAATTTTGAACTCGGCTTCATTGAAATACACGAATTCTTCGGCTCTTTTGTTGGTGCAGGAAAAGGTAAAACAATTATTACCGCAAAGACCGGACTTGACTGTGAGGCTATATGGGGAATTGGGCAATTTCCTTTCCTTATCAAATTTGTAGGTGGGGATATTAAAATGAATAATATGACTCTTCAGACACCCCCGGGAGAAATAACCAGTACCGGTGGTGATTTTTGGGGATTGCTGTTATTTGCAGATTACAGTTTCAATTTCGAACCTAAGAAATGCTACATTAAAGCATTAGTTGATAATGTTGAATTCATCGGACATCCTGGTGGTTGGTACAATTGCTGGTATGCTCTGCAGGCAGCCCAGGATGATAACCTTAGTTCTCCATTTAAGCGTTCCCATATTGATATGACAGTAACCAACTGCACCTTTGACACCTTTGCCTGGGGAACAAATATGTCCTATATTAAAGAAGGTAAACTTGTTGTCGGAACCACAAATAATGGGGATGATCGCACTAACTCCAATAAAGAGGGAGAACATGGTGACAGAACCCCAAATAATGGAAATGTTTACACTAACTGTTATGAGGATGTCAGTTTCTTTGATGATATCAATGTTGACATTTCAGTAGCCGGAAATATATTTAACATACCAGCGGGGTGGACTGACGGACTGGATGTAGATAACTATCCTTATGGTCAGGAACTACAAACTAAATCACCACAAGTGAATGTTGAGGGAAACATATTCAACAATGCAGGAGAGAATTTGGGTATATGGATCCATGATCATCAGCACGCTTTATATCCCGAGGATAATTTGCCCATGCTTATTTTAATTAGAAAGAATCAATTCAATATGAATAATGTGAATGGAGCGGGTGGATGTATGTATATACGTGAGACAAAAAATACTCTTGTCTGCAACAATAAATTTTCTGGCACCGGAATGTTTGCCATTTATGTGGATGCATTTTGGCCAGGTACTTATAATGAGAATGGACTTATTCGCGGAAACAATTTTTCCCATGCGACTTACACCTGGACCCCTATCTACTTAGATACCTTTACGAAAAACTGGACAGTTGAATGCGGAGAACTAATTAAGGAGGCAATTATCGATTTGGGAGTCAATAATAGAATAATCGGGACAAATGTTAAAAACTTTGATGATCATCATGAGCATAATATCATAGGCAATCATCACTCAGATAAAGAACGAGACAGAAATAACGATAGAGGTCATAAATTCTTCAAATAAAATTTTTGTAAGACTATTTTTCATTTCCAAAAATAAACTATGGAAAGAGTAAGCCCTCAGAAATCAGCACCGGGGGCTTATTATTTCTTCACATCAGTTTGCAGTAAAATGGCTCAGAATTAAGTCCCCTTCTTCCGCAAAGCGGAAAGGGGATTTAGGGGTTGAGGCCGGAAAAACAGAGAGGGAAGGGGCATGAGCCATGTAATTTAAAAAGGAGGTTTTGGGAGCAAAAAAGGAGGATTAACCTTCACTTCGTTGGGTTCATCTTCTTTGAGTAGCTTAACAAAGAAAAAGCCTGGTACTTTCGTATCGGGCTTTTTCGATGCAGATAAGGAGTTTGAAATATCTAACCATACCTTAATTGCAGATATGATCCGAATCATAAAGAGGGTTGAGGTTTTTTCAAAATAAGCTAATTCGCCATATGAATTAATAACACTACTTTTGAAAAGACATTGACTTAGTCAGATAAATCCGAACGATGAAATCAAAATTTAAAAGGATCTCTTTATTCTTTGGAATAATCATATTGAGCATATTATTATTCCACAGGTGCAACTCTAAAAGCAGCATTGGAAATTACAGGGGAACTCCTTATATAGATTCTGTTTATAAAAAAGGAGCTCAAATTATTCCCGGGAAACTTCAGTGTGAATATTATGATCTCGGTGGTGAAGGAATTGCATATCATGATAATGATTCTATCAATTCAGGAAGCGGCCACCTGAACCCCTCTGATGGCTCTTATTTGAATGAATTTCGCATAAAGGAAGCGGTTGATATTTCTTATACAAAGTTTCGTGAACCTGCAATCGATAACAATTCGTTTAATTTCGTTGAACCTGAAAAAGATCAGCTTTATGTGGGTTGGACGAGCCCTGGTGAATGGACTAAATACACAATCAATGTTGAAGCAGCCGGAAGTTACAGGCTCGGGTTGATGTACACCTCTAATCAAAACGGGAAAATATTATTCTCGGTAAATGATGTCGATATAACCGGACCGATCTCAGTTCCTTCAACTTATGTGGCANNATTGCACGGATTGATCTGAAAAAAGGATTGCAAACGATCACCCTTCACACTGTTGAAATTGGTCAGATGAACTATGACTTTATTACCTTTAAATTGGTAAAATAACTACCTGTTCATTAAAGCATTCAGGATGGGTTCAACCCAGCATTCCTTATCAATGTTATAGACAATAAAATCACTATCGAATTGCCAGTAAGCCCAGGAAAAACCAAGTTTTTCAGCAGTTCGTGCTACAAAAGCGGTATAACGAGACCTTGAATCCATATCCCCTTTATCATAGGCGCCAAATTCACCCAGGAAAATTGGTCTGTCGTTTTTCAGTGACCAGTCAGCTGCAACTTTGAGCTTTGATTCCACCTCAGTTTTTTCATCAGGAGTACCGGTCCAGGTTATGCCACTCAGATCCTTATTTTCTTTTGACCATGGTGCTCCCTGATGGGTAAACCGCATCGGATGATAAAAATGAACAGTAACAATAATGTTCCTGTCATTTCCAGGGAGTTTCAGGGTATTCAGACTTTCTATACCGTTCCAGTTGCCCGGACCAATGATCAGGGTACGATTAGGATTAGACTCACGAATGATCTTCATTGCATCTGCCAGGAATATATTCCACATATCCATAGTGAGTTTCTGATTAGGCTCATTCAGTAATTCAAACACTACCTTGTTTGATTTGTCCTTGTATCGGGGAGCAACCTGTCTCCAGAATGAAAGGAACATCTCTTTCTTTGCTTCTGGGTTGTCGGCCATTGTCGTGAATTCATGCAGGTCGAGTATGATCATAAGATTTGCCTCAATGCTTTTATCAACCACCCAGTCAAGTGTTTCCAACCAATGAGGATTGATCCTGTTCTGGTTATCCATTTTTGAGAAGGGATTCAGGTTTACACGGACTGTGGAAAAACCTGCATCTTTAATCATTTTAAAGTACTGCTCCTTAAACCGCCCTTTGGTATAATCCTGCCAGAAGGCTTTATCATATCCTATGATGTTAACACCTCTGCCTAGTTTCAGACATTGATCCCTGGCAGAAACTGTTTGTGCCAATGACATAAAGTTCATGGAAAAGCTGGCCATAAACAGGGCGATGAAGAAAACAAGTCTTTTCATAGTGTGATGTTTAAAGGTTATCCCGATAGGCATAGTAAGCATAATAAGTTGTAAAACAAATTTAATCAATTTTTGAGATGGAAATGTTCATGACAGGACCTGATTATTTATGAGGATTATTCTCCGCCAGCCGGCGGATCATGATCCTCTAAATGGTGCTTAACAAATCGAAGCAAAGAAAAGATCCCGACCGAAGCGTCGGGAGAAAAAGCCTTGCAGCGCTAACGCGCTGCTACGGGCTTTTTCTTTGTATACAAGGAGTTTGAAATATCTAACCTTGAACTTATTAGAGATATGGATAAAATTATTAAACTGGAGGAGGTCTTATCTATTATAAAGTGACCATCCTGTTAAAATGGAATTGACATTAACTTTAATTATTCTCATTAATGTTTGAAGTAATCCGACTTAACTTGACTTTGATATCAGGATTGCTTAACTTTGATAATGAAATAAATAGTCCTAAGTTGTCAAGCATTATTGAAGGATATAATTATGACATCTTCATCAGCTACCGCCAGAAAGATAATAAAGGAGACGGGTGGGTTAGTGAGTTTGTTGAAGCTCTGAAAACAGAACTTGAATCAACCTTTAAAGAAGAAATTAGTGTCTATTTTGATATAAATCCTCATGACGGACTTTTGGAGACATATGATGTAGATGCCTCACTAAAAGATAAACTTAAGTGCCTTGTCTTTATCCCAATTATTTCCCGTACATATTGTGATCCCAGGTCATTTGCTTGGGAGCATGAGTTCAAAGCATTTGTTGAACAGGCATCTCAGGATCAGTTTGGATTAAAAGTTAAACTACCTAACGGTAATGTAGCAAGCAGGGTTCTCCCGGTACATATTCATGATCTGGATAATGATGATATGAAGCTATATGAATCAGTTTTGGATGGAGCTCTCAGGGGAGTTGATTTTATATATAAAGAACCGGGTGTTGACAGACCGCTTACCTCTGATGATGATGAAAGGAAGAATTTAAATAATACCAAGTATAGGAATCAAGTAAATAAAGTAGCTCTTGCAATAAAAGATATTATTAAAGCAAAAAAGAAATATGAAAAAC
>PMBC01000149.1 GCA_003152835.1 Bacteroidales bacterium
AACCAACTGAGCTACTGAGGAATTTTATAAAAATGCTAATTTTAATAAGCGAGCCAAAAATAAGGGCTTTTAGTGAATTTAACAATATCTTTGGCTAAAATTTTTAAAATGAAGCAGATTCTGGGCATCGGGAATGCCCTTGTTGATGTAATGACCATTATTCCTGATGATTCAGTTCTAAAAAAATTTGAATTGCCCCGAGGAAGCATGCAGCTTGTTGACGGAACCAAATCACAATTGATTAAAGAAGGCACATCAGGATTTAAAAGGAGTCTTGCTTCAGGAGGTTCTGCTGCTAATACCATTCATGGACTTGCAATGCTGAAAGCAACGGCTGGTTTTATAGGGTCCGTGGGTAATGATGAGGCAGGAGATTTTTTTGAGAAGGATATGAAAAGTGCTGGCGCTGAAACAATACTTTTTCGTCGCAGCTCTGTTACAGGTACTGCTGTTGCCCTTATTTCACCCGATTCGGAACGCACCTTTGCAACACATCTTGGAGCAGCTGTAGAACTTGGCCCTGGTGATCTGAAAATGGAACAGTTCAAACCTTATAATATTCTTTACCTTGAGGGGTATCTGATTAACGACAGATCACTTGTAGAAAAAGCCTGCATGCTCGCCAAAGAAAATAATATGGAGATAGCCCTTGATCTTGCCAGCTTTAATGTGGTTGAGGCAAAACTTGATGATTTTAAAGATATTCTGGGGAAATATGTCGATATAGTCTTCGCAAACGAAGAGGAGGCTCTGGTCTATACAGGTATGCAACCGGAACTGGCTTTAAAAAAAATTGGACTTCAATGCAAAATTGCAGTGGTCAAAACAGGGAAGAAAGGATCTCTTGTCATGAGGGGGGAGGAATTAATTAATATCGGCTCGCTCGAGGTAGAGAGTTTAGATACGACCGGAGCCGGTGATCTTTATGCTGCCGGATTCTTGTATGGTTATGCCAATGATCTTCCCCTTGAGAAATGCGGAGTCATTGGGACTCTTCTTGCAGGTAACGTTATTGATATTGTTGGAGCAAAGATCAGCCATAAGAGATGGAATAATATCAGAAAGAAGGTATCGGCTGTTATTAAAGAATAGGGCGGGATTCCCAAACCCGTATCTAATACAAAAACAGATCCCCCTTTTCTGTTTCTATTTGCTTTAATCAATACTTTGGCAATGTGTACCCGTTATTGTATTGCGGAACAATGAACTTATTTGCAGTTGATGAAGTAAACTGCTGCTTATCGTTATTCCATGAAACCTTTTCGCCTGAGCGATAGGCAATATTTCCCATCTGTGCAACAAGAGCAACATTGCGTCCGATATCAATCCCGGCATTAAGCTTCTGGGGAGTGTTGTTTTTAAGGCAGTCGAGGTAATTTCTTACATGAAGATCAAGTCCGACACCTACGTTCTTCTGAACTGGGATAGCTTCAATCTTTTGTTTTTCAGGGATTACTTCCCAACCGTTCCTGTCAAGGACAAGGGTTCCGTTTTCACCGGTATATGCCATTCCGTGAGGTCTGCTCCAGTTACCAAGGCCTATGCCGATAGTATGTTCCCAGATCATTGTAAAATCCTTGAAGTCATATACTGCAGTCATTGTATCAGGAGTCACCATATCGTCGTCAGGGAATGCATATTTACCGCCAATGGCCATAACTGATTCCGGGATTGATTTATTCATTCCATACAGAATATAATCGATAAGGTGAACACCCCAGTCTGTCATCAGCCCGTTGCCGTACTCCCAATACCATCTCCAGGTAAAATGGAACCGGTTCTTATTAAAGGGGCGTTTTGGTGCAGGTCCGAGCCACATGTTATAATCAACGCCATCGGGGACAGGTGAATCGGGTACTTTTGGAACAGGTCCCTTCCAGTCAACGAACGACCATGCTTTGCAGACACGGATCCGTCCGAGCTTTCCTGATCTGATGTATTTAACAGCATCGACAAAATGAGGCTGGCTTCTTTGCCACTGGCCTACCTGCACAATTTTCCCATGCTTTTTAACAGCTTTGTGCATTATATTGATCTCAGCAATGGAATTTCCGATTGGTTTTTCGACATAGGCATGCTTACCGGCTTCGAGAGCATTGCATAAAATAAGACAATGCCAATGATCGGGAGTTCCGATAATTACAGCATCGATATCCTTGTTCTCGAGCATCTTGCGATAATCGATATAAAGCTTTGGTTTCTGACGTCCCATTTTTACAATGTCGTCAGTGCGCTTGTTCAGAACATTACGGTCGACATCACATAATGCAACACATTCCACTTCGGGATTTTTAAGGAATGATGAAAGGTCGCTCCAGCCCATGCTGTTTCCCCCGACGAGAGCCACCTGTATTTTATCGGTAGGAGCGATGTTCATCCTGGCTTTTGAAAATGCATCAAGCGGAAGCACAGACCCTGCTGCTATTACGGATGCTGTCTTTATGAAATTTCTGCGCGTTGAAGTCATGATAATATTGGTCTTTTCTAATAAGCGGAAAGGTAATATTTAATTAAATAAGGATCATTTTGCAAAAGATTAAAAAACATTAAAAATGAACATTGTGTGCTATTATTCCCCTTAAAAAGTATAACACTTGATGTTTTGGCGATTAATTATTAAATTTACTTTTTATACCGAATTTTCGAATAATCTTGCAATATCGCAATATATGTAATTCAAGAACTGGCAATCATTTTCCAGAAGGTTAGTAAATGACATTTATTAAATATCCAACAATGAAAAACATGCGACTGATTTCTGTTTTTATTCTCTGGGGATTGTTAATCACAAGCATTTCTGCTCAGATTCAAAATCCCGACAATCCGATCCCGCCTGATCCGAATATAAAGATCGGGAGGCTTGATAATGGGATTACTTATTATATAAAGTACAACAAAAAACCCGAAAAGCGAGTTGAGTTAAGGCTTGCAGTAAATGCCGGTTCTGTTTGTGAAACTGATGGGCAGCAGGGATTAGCTCACTTTATGGAACATATGTGTTTCAACGGAACCAAGAACTTCCCAAGTAATAAAATAATCGATATGCTTGAAGAGATGGGAGTAAAGTTCGGTGCCGAACTGAATGCTTATACAAGTTTCGACCAGACGATTTATATGCTTAAGGTTCCGACTGACAGTATCGAATGGATCAACAGAGGTTTCCAGGTTTTGGAAGACTGGGCTCATCAGGTCAGTATGGAAGATGTTGAAATTGATAAAGAGAGGGGAGTTATAGTTGAAGAGTGGAGGCTAGGGCTCGGAGCGGAAGATCGTATGCAACAAAAATATATACCTGTAATTTTAAAAGGATCAAAATATGCAGAAAGACTTCCTATTGGGAAAGTTGACGTGATAAAAAATTTCCCTCATGATACATTACGTGCTTTCTACCAATCGTGGTACCGTCCTGACCTGATGGCAGTAGTAGTTGTCGGGGACATTGATCAGGCGCTTGCAGAACAAAAGGTTAAGGAACATTTTGGGAGAATTCCAAAAGCTGTCAATCCACGAGTGCGTGTTGAATTTCCGATCCCCGGTAATAGTGAACCCCTGATCAGTATAGTTACAGATAAAGAAGCATCGGGTTTTAATGCAACTGTATTTTTTAAGCACCCCAAATCAGAAAGTGTAACATTTGGAGATTACAGGAATACGCTTATGAGGAATTTATATACCGGGATGTTAAATAATCGCTTACAGGAGATTGCGCAAAAACCAGAGTCTCCTTTTTTATATGCTTATGCCGGGTATGGTTCTTTCATTGGTCGGAGTATTGATGTATATTCTTTATCAACTGGAGCAAAAGAAAACCAGATTGAAAAGAGTATAGAAGTTGTTCTTACTGAAAATGAAAGAGTAAGTCAGTTTGGGTTTACAGCGACAGAGCTTGAACGGGAGAAAAAAGACGTTCTTTCCACGTATGAAAAAATGGCAAAAGAATCTGATAAAACAGAATCGAGATCATACGCAGACGAATTTATCAGAAACTATTTGGACCGGGAATGTATTCCGGGAATTCAGAAAGAATTTGAAATAACTAAAGGATATCTTCCTGAAATAACATTGGAAGAGATAAATAAACTTGGTAAGACATGGACCAGTGATGAGAATATGGCAACATTGATCACAGCTCAGGAAAAGGAGGGTGTTAAAGTACCCACAGAGGACCAGGTAAAAGATATTATTAAAGCAGTAAAGACTAAGAAAATTGAAGCTTATGTAGATAAAGTTTCAGATGTTCCCCTATTGGCTGAAATACCTATTGCAACTAAGGTAGTTAAGAGAACCGATGACAAAAAATTTGATTATACTGAATTAATTTTTGGTAATGGTGTTCACATGATTCTAAAATCTACTGATTTCAAAAATGATGAAATTGTTCTTTCAGCTTATAGCCCCGGTGGCACATCATTATATCCTGACGGTGATATAATGTCAGCAATGCTTGCCCCTTCAATTATAACACAAAGCGGACTAGGCGATTACGATTTTACTGGATTACAAAAGAAACTTTCAGGGAATACAGCTAAACTTAATCCATACATTAGTGATCTCCGGGAAGGGGTGAATGGTAACTGTTCACCTAAGGATCTCGAAACGATGCTCCAGCTTAATTACCTTTATTTTACAAAGACCCGTAAAGACGAAAGTGCGTTCAATGCTTATATGTCCCGGATAAGGAACTCGATCAAACCCATGAGAGCGAATCCGCAGATAATTTTCCAGGATACGTTATCCAAGATAATCTCACTTAATTCCCCAAGGATTATTGCAGTGCCTTCAGATGCTCAGCTTAACCAGGTAAATCTTGACAGGCTGATAAGTATCTTTAAAGACCGTTTTGCTGATGCCAGCGATTTTACATATTTCATGGTAGGTAATTTTAAAATTGATGAGGTAATTCCACTTCTGGAAAAGTATGTTGGCGGTCTTCCTTCTATAAAGCGAAAAGAGACTTGGAAAGATGTAACTCCGGGATTTCCCAAAGGATTACTTGTAGTTGAGGTTCCAAAAAACTCTGAACCTCAGAGTTCAGTGGCAATGGTTTGGAAAGGCGATTTCAAATGGAAAGATAAAAATCGACAGGGTTTCTCAATGTTAATGAATATATTGGCGATAAAATGCAGGGAATCAATGCGTGAAGATCAAGGGGGAGTATATGGTGTTAGCGTTAACGGCAACGCCTCAAAACTTCCCAAACCAAAATACACTATTCAATCAATGTGGGGCTGTAATCCTGAGAATATTACAAAACTTTCTCAGACCGTTCTGAATGAAATGAATAAAATTAAAAATGAAGGTCCGACAGAGGTTGATCTGGGTAAAGTTAAGGAGACTTTAATACGCGATCGTGAAACCCGAATAAAGGAAAATAGCTTCTGGATTTCTTCACTTCAGAATCATTACCTTTTTGGTGATAAATTGCTTTCTCTTGATGAGTTTAAAACATTTATCAATTCCTTTACAGGGAAAGACATTCAGGCTATTGCAAAAAAATATATAAATACCGAAAGCTATGTAGAGGTAGCTTTGACTCCCAAACCTAAAGAAGAAACCAAATAGGGGAATGAAACAGTAGAAATCCGGAGAAAGAGTTTATTTTTCTCCGGATTTTTTTTTAAAAGAGTCCGTGCAGCTCGGCATTGATCTTGTCAATGACCTCGCTTAGGTGATCTTT
>PMBC01000200.1 GCA_003152835.1 Bacteroidales bacterium
ATCTCTTCAGGCTTGGGTCCTGTACCAAGGGGAAAGCTCGATGAGTCGATTGATACCAGAATTCGGATATCAGGATTATTCCTGAGATCGTTCTTCCACTTATACCATTCGTTGGGTGAAGAGGCAAAAGTACGCGGAAGGTGCTTTACGGCAGGATTTCTTTTATCATCAATCCGGAGAATGGCGGAAGTCGGACGCCAGGTATTGCCTGAATATTCTCCGGATCCCAGGAATGTATTATGGTACCAGTCCCAGTTCTGCGGAAAGGCAGTCTGGTTCATTGCGAAAGCCGAAAAATGGAATCCCATCCATGCCCCACCTGCCTCCATATATTTCTCAAATGCTTCTCTCTGGGAACTTTTCTCCGGCCTTGCATCAAGGAAAATCACTATCTGGTAAACTGAAAGAAATCCCAGGTTCAGGTTATCCCAGTCATCAGTTGAATCATAGTAGAAGTTATTTGCAAACGCCATTTTTGCGAACCATCTGTTAGCTTCATGAACAAAACTGATATGGGCCTGATCATTTTCAGCCTTGTAAAAGGCGATCACCCTGAATTTAGGGGTTCTGAACTTTTCTGTACCAGATACTGCCTGACAATAAAATATCAGCAAAAAGCTGATCGTCAGCAGACGAATGATGACGGATCGGAATGATATTGACATAAGTATCCCTGTTTTAAATTTTCCAGCGCTAATTAGGTAAAATTAGAACCACCATGCAAGACGAAAGAATAAATAATATAAACTATATGAACAGTAATATCAACAACTGGGCAATGAAAATCCTGAGGAACATCACCAGGGGATATATTGTTGCATATGCAACAGCAAGAGCTTCTGACTGTGCAATGCTGTTCGCAAATGCTCGTCATTCCGTGTAACTGAATGTTGGCACAATCGTGCGATCGTGCAAGTATACCAGGAATTTTTCCCCAGGTGAAAAGCGCTTCGAAGCAATAACTTTATTTCCGGACCCTCCGAAACAAAAAGAAATTTATTTTTTTCTATATAGTGAAATTTATAACTTTGATGGTGTCAGAACTAAATCAAAATCTATATAGCTATGAAGAATCTGCTGATCCTTTTTGCTTTTCAGTCTGCGCTGATCATTTCTTTAAATGGACAGACTGTGTCAAACTACACTTGCAAGCTCGATAATGGTATAGTTATCAGAACAGAAAAGTGCTGGAACCAGGTCTGGGTGAGCCAGGCTTACGGAGCACTTACTCCGCCAGACAAGACGCCCATGTCAATCAACCTGAGGACTCTTGGTGACTTTACAGCCGGATCATCGTTCAAACTTCTCAGCTCAGGTAAGGAAATAAAATTGCAGGACGCCAAGCCTGGAACCTACAGCATGAAGCTTATATTCAAACTCTCAGGAAAACCCGGTACGCTTACCTTCGACGTTGATAACATTGTAATAAAAGCCAGCTCAAAAACGACGGTTTCTGTAACTCTTTATGGCTACCAGGTACTCATTCAGGAAACACCCGGAAACCAGAACAACTTGTCATCCTATACATCAAAAGTAAACAGGTATAAAGGAAATCCCGAAGATGACCCTTCATTCGGAATCCTGTCATTTTACTTAAAGGGCAAGCATGACGCCCCTGTTACACCTGATAAAGTCGTAAATAACAAATCAGGAAATATAAAACCGGGAATCTACGATGTGGATGTATCATTCGGCGCCCCGGGGCATATCCAGAAATTTTGGCTCGAGAACTTCACCATGAAACCGAATGTCAGCTATGTTATTACAACTAACCTTAACGCCGGAATCATTACATATGCAGGCGTTAATAAGGATGTGAAGGCTATCCATCTCTACCCTGCAGGAACAGCTGGAAGGCAGACAGGCAATCCCGCCCCGGATAAGAACCTTGAACTGCTAAAGTGCGATAACCAACTCCTTACCTGCGCATGTCCTCCCGGAACCTATGATGTCCTTCTCAACATAAATAACGGGATAAAATACGAGTGGTGCAAGAACCTTGTAGTCCAGACCGGGATGAGAACNNCAGATAAAATATGACTATACTTTCATAGCCGCTCCTTTGCAGGAAGGATAATCTGTATAGCCCTTCGGACCCGGAGTGTAAAAGAGATCGAAATAAAGATCTGACGACAAGGGCCATTCATTTTTAAACCTCTCAACCAGATCGGGATTGTTAATGAAGGGTCGGCCGAAGGCTATCAGATCACCTTTACCATTCTGCAGATCGGTCTCAGCCCTGTCAAAGTCGTAACCGCCGGAAAGAATAAGAGTATTTTTGAAAAGCTTCCGAACCGCACTTTTTATTTCAGCAGGCACGGCAGGTGCTCCCATCAGCGAATGGTCCACAAGATGAATATATGCTATTCCAATCCTGTTGATCTCCCCAGCCAGGTATTTGTAAGTGGCATCTATCTCCGGATAATGCGGCATGTCGCTCGCAACACCGTATGGAGATAAGCGGATACCTGTTTTCTCTTTGCCTATTGCTGATGAGACAAATTCAGCTGCTTCAAGAACGAAACGGCTACGGTTTTCTATTGATCCGCCGTAATTGTCGGTCCGCTTGTTGCTAACCGGCGAAAGAAACTGTTCGAGAAGGTAACCGTTTGCGGCATGAAGTTCCACTCCGTCAAATCCTGCCTCGATAGCATTGCGGGCTGCCGTTACAAACTCATTTTTTGCCTGGGTTAGATCATTTACATTCATCACAACCGGAACAGGATAATCCTGCAGCTGCTGCTGGTCAGTCCATATCTGTCCTGCTGCCTTTACGGCTGAGGGTGCAAGCACTTTTGCCCCTTCAGGAAGATTGAGCTGATGCCCTATACGTCCAGTATGCATTAACTGAATGAATATTTTTGCACCACCTTTGTGAGCGGCAGCAGTCACCATTTTCCATCCTTCAACCTGAGCCTTGCTGAAAATGCCGGGTATTCTTGAATAACCCAGGCCGTTGGGCGATGGAGACGTACCTTCAGTTATGATCAACCCTGCAGATGAACGCTGTCCATAATACTCAGCCATAATATCATTCGGGATATTCCCTGTTGCCCTTGACCTTGTCATAGGCGCCATTACAACACGATTCTGAAGGCTTGTGCTGCCAAGCTTGTACTTTGAAAATAATTTATAATCCATCATAATTAATTTTGACATTAGTTCACCCATGTAACAAAAAGATATGAAAAGGGTTCATTCATACCAAAAGAATTAAAATTTCATCATTATTAAACGGATAGTAAATAAATTTTGAAGGGGATTCTGAGCAAAGCGAAGAATCTCTCGATTTTTAATCAATCATTTCTGATTTTTCATATATTCAATCTCTGAAATTAACTGAATCTCATTTATAACTACCATGAGAAAAAAGCTCTTCACACCCTTACTTATGACGCTGATAGCAGCCGCGTCACTTAATTCCTTCTCACAGACTGCCGACCCGGGTAACAAGCCTCTCCCTCCATTTTCAGAAAAATATAACAAAACCATACTTGGCAAAAATGTATTTGTTTTTGAACCTTCAATGGATATGAAGGAGGTACAGTCACTAATCGATTCGATATTTGCCAGACAGTCGGCCCGAAGGGGTGAATTCACTACAAACAGGTTTGCCCTGCTCTTCAAACCCGGTAAATATGACCTCGATATTAAGGTTGATTATTACATGGAGGTACTCGGACTTGGTGCATCTCCTGAAGATGTTGTCATAAATGGAGCTGTGAGATCAAATACCACTCATGGCAACAGCGTGCTGACAAATTTCTGGCGGTCGGTCGGAAACATGACTATTGTTCCCACTGTAAACTCCACAATGATCTGGGGCGTTTCACAGGCTGCACCGCTGAGAAGAGTACATATTAAAGGGAATCTGCAGCTATTTGATAAGGGGTATGCCAGCGGAGGATTTCTTGCCGACTCGAAAGTTGACGGGACAATCAACTCCGGTCCTCAGCAGCAGTGGCTCACCAGGAACAGCGATATGGGGAAATGGGTTGGAAGCAACTGGAATATGATGTTCGTGGGTGTTAACGGGGCACCTGCAGAAAACTGGCCTGAAAAGCCATTTACAAAAATTATGGAGACCCCCGTTATAAGGGAGAAACCTTGGCTTCAATACGACAAAAAAGGATTCAGTTTAAATATCCCTGCAATAAAAACCAATAGTGTCGGACCGGAATGGATAAATCAGGTCAAACCTGAGAAAAAGCTCTCTCTTAAACAGTTTTATATTGTGAAGCAAGGAGTCGATGATGCCGGTACAATAAATTCAGCACTTAAAATGGGGAAGAACCTGCTTATCTCCCCGGGAAGATATTTTCTTAAGGAGAGTATTAAAGTAACCAGGCCAGGGACAGTAATTTATGGTATCGGAATGGCAACACTTATTCCGGAAAACGGAAATGCAGTAATTGAAATATCTGATGTTGACGGAGTTATTGTTAGCGGATTAACACTGGATGCAGGAAAGGTACATTCCGAAAATCTTTTCGTTGTCGGGGAGCCGGGATCGCAGAAATCTCATAGCGATAATCCCGTTTTTCTTTATGATATTTTCATCAGGGTGGGCGGACCGGCAGAAGGGTCGGCAACCTCTTCCCTGGTGATAAACAGCAATGATGTCATCGTTGATCATACCTGGCTCTGGCGAGCCGACCACGGGAATGGTGTAGGATGGGACCGTAACAGGGGTGCAAACGGACTGGTTGTAAACGGTAATAATGTGACAATATACGGGTTGTTCAACGAGCATTTCCAGGAGTACCAGACACTCTGGAACGGTAATAACGGCCGGGTATATTTTTACCAGAGCGAGATGCCATACGATCCTCCAACTGCCGATGCCTGGAAGCACAACGGCGTGAATGGCTATGCGTCATACAAAGTGGCAGATAAGGTAACCAGTCACGAAGCATGGGGAATAGGTATCTATAACGTTTTCTACAACGCGCCCTGCATAGTTGATAATGCAATTGAAACGCCTGCTTCGCTGGAGCAAAAGATGCACCATATGATAATTTTCTGGCTGAACGGAAACAAGGAGAGCGTGGTGAAGAGTATCATAAACGGCAAGGGAAATGCCGTAAGCGTTTCGAACAGGAAGTCAGAGATGGAATAATGAAGCGACCGGCGACTTGCTACCGGTGTCCGGCTTCGGACTTCTGACTTCTGACTTCTGGCTTCTGACTTCTTACTTCTGACTTCTGACTTCTGACTTCAGACTTCTGGCTTCTGACTTCTGACTTCTGACTTCTGACTTCTGACTTCTGACTTCTGACTTCATGCTTCATGAATATTATAATAATAAATCTCTATATTTGACGCCAGAAAAAAATATTGATGTCAATTTAAACCAACTACGAAATACCATGAATAAAACTTTAAGACTTATTGTACTCCTTCTTCTGGCAGGCACATTAGCATACAGCCAGGAAACGGGGTACACCTTCACAATGAAAAAAGAGCTTGCATGCACTCCTGTTAAAAACCAGAATGCAACTTCTACATGCTGGTGCTTTTCGGGGATTTCCATGTTTGAGTCAGAACTTCTCAGGATGGGCAAGCCGGTGTACGATCTCTCTGAAATGTACATAGTAAGGCATACCTATGAGAAAAAAGCTGATATGTTCGCCAGAATGCATGGCAGCTCATCATTTTCCGGAGGAGGTGAGTATGGTGATCTTTTATCCGGAGCTGCTGAAGCAGGACTGGTTCCGGATGTAGTGTATCCCGGCCTTAACTATGGAGAAACAAAGCATAACCACGGCGAAATGGATGGCGTCCTCAAGGGATATATGGAAGCTCTTGTTAAAAGCCCAAAGCTTACAACAGCATGGTTCGCCGGGATTAACGGTATTCTCGACGCATATCTTGGCAAGATGCCTGCCACGTTCACATATGAAGGTAAAAGTTACTCCCCTGCGTCATTTATGAAGGAGCTGGGTCTTAACCCAAGTGATTATGTTGTGATAACATCATTCAGCCATCACCCCTTCTACAAGCAGTTTGTGCTTGAGATACCCGACAACTGGGCAGCCGGATACTTCTATAACCTGCCGCTTGATGAGATGATGCAGGTGATCGACAATTCCGTAAATAACGGTTATACAGTGGCGTGGGCCAGCGACATGAGCGACAGGGGCTTCTCTATGAAGGAGGGTGTCGCAATTATACCTGAAAAAAACTGGACCGACATGACGGATGCTGAAAGATTATCTGCTTTCAGCGGCCCTCATCCTGAGAAAGTCATCACACAGGAACTGCGCCAGAAGGAATTCGATAATTATGCCACAACCGATGACCACGGAATGCATATAGTAGGGATTGCCACCGACCAGGCAGGGAACAGCTACTACAAGGTCAAGAATTCCTGGGGCATCATGGGTAAATACGATGGATTCATTTATGTTTCAAAGCCATTTGTCGCTCTGCGAACGACCAATATTATGGTAAACAAGGCAGCCATTCCTGCAGTTATTGCGAAGAAGATGGGGTTGTAAGAAAGATTGTGAAGTTATTTAATTACCACCCTTTTTGTTTCATTGTTGGCATTGAATGTGGGGAAATACATAAGCTCTGCCCGTACAGGGTTTAAGGTATACCTGCCCGAATATCTCGGGATAATATTTACCTCAAAAGTGTATTTCCCCCGCTGCAGCTGCTGACAGAATATCACCGTTTCGTTTTTGAAATACTCACGGTGCACTTCATTCTTTAAGAAGTTTCTCTTGTTTCCATATGAACAGCCTCCTGGTATCGGGATATTTATCATAATATAATCGGCATTCTTTTTCACTTCGAGGTCTACGATCAGCTTTGTTTCCTCGCCGGCTTTAAGCATGTTGTCGTCAGACTTGTCGAAATGCGATGTCACAGCAAGGTCGCCCTGTTTTATCTCCGGGTGGCCGTTCCAGTAATGCTGATATAAAGTCAGGTACACAGGAAAATCGCCTGTCTTTTTCAGATCTGCCTTCGTGTTGGGATTCAATTCCGTTTCAAATGGAAATTCCTTCACAGTTTTAGTTATACTGCCTGAAATATCAAGCACTGGCTTCTGCAGCTTCTCCTTTCCATTCATAAGATCTGGCAGGATGGTTTCTATCACCCGGGCCGACTGGTAGGTATTAAGCCAGTGGCCTGTCTGACGCTGCTCCAAAAAATATCCTCTGATCTTTTCCAGCACCGACTTATCACTGAGCGAGTCATTTCTTAAAACTCTGTAGGCCAGTATGGTATTCTCAATATCATTATCAAGGAGATTGCATACGCTTTTATTGTCTGAAAAATAAATGTTTCCGAAAAATGTCTTCCCTGAGAAACTTCGAAGGGTATCAGTACTATATCTTAGTTTGCATAGCTGCTTCACTTCAATAAAATGCAGAGCGGTGTTAAGTGCAAATTTATAGTTATTCTCAGCTCTCTTTATATACGCGTTATAATCTACATTTACGTTCAATAGTTTAAGTACTTCCAGCATTCTGATTACAGTTAACGGGTCATTTTTACCCTCAAGCTTCCATACGAGACTCGCAGTTATACCCGCCTCATCGATTTTAACAGTATATCCCGCCTGCCTTGCTTGAATAAGGGCTTCCAGAACATGTAAGCTGAGCCAGTAACTGCTTTCGGAATTTTTCCACCAGCCCCACAGGCCGTCTTTCTCCTCGTTTTTCTGAAGAAGCCTTATCAGCTTTTCTATTTCTATGTTATGTCTGAATGTCTTTCCCTCATAGCTGAATATTGCTTTTTCAGCTAGCAAAGCCTTAAGCTTCGAAGCTATTTGCTCATTGCAATTATATAAGTAATGCATCATGAAGCTTATTTCGTCGCAGATTACATCGATCATTCCCGCTGCAGCATAAAGGTGGACCTTGCCCATCGAAGAATCGAAAGACACCGTCATGGCAGTATCTTTCCGGAGATTATAGAACTTTCCTTCTGTATCTTCGATGCCGACCGGGAAAACAGGTATCTTTTTCTCCTCCCCGTCAAAATATCCGTCGCTCCTGGTCAGATAGTATTTTATAGTCATGGAGTCATCTCCGGCAACAACCGGGAGTGTGTCAATAACGGAATTTATACATTCAAAGTTTTTCGAAAGGATATCATTGCCATTGACTGAAAAGCTGGTTTTGATCACAACCGTATCCGGTGTATAGTTAACAGACTTCCCAATTACATATGTCGAATCGCCTTTGACCAGGAAACGGGGAATAGCCAGCTGGGCCATCAGAGGCTTATAAGATTTGATGGAGCTTTGCGACTGTCCTGTTTGTTTCCTGTCATTCGCAGCCAGGTAATATGTATCCCAGCTGGTAACGTCGTCAGGAAATGTGACTTCGAAAGATGCTTTGCCGTCAGCTCCGGTTTTAAGTTTCGGCTGCCAGAAAGCATAATCAGAAAAGTTTTTTCTGATGGAACTTGCGGAAGATGCAGCTTCAAGGAAATCACTGTCATATCCGGCACCCTTGTTATTCCTGAGGTCAGCGGACCTGAAGGTTCCCTCCCTGGTTTTTATTATTATAACACCGTTTGCTCCCTGTGACCCGTATAATCTGGTGGCTTCAGCATCTTTAAGTACAGATAAACCCTCTATTAATTCGGGACTTATATCGCTGATGTTACCCATAAAGACACTGCCGTTTACAATAATAAGCGGCGGATTTGAAAAAGTAGTAGTGCTTCCTCTCANNATCGTCCCCGGCATATTTTTTGTAGAAATACTTACCACAGATCCGGTAAGGCTCTCCTTCCTGCTTATACCATACCCGACAACAACGACTTCTTCCAAAGCCATAGTTTCAGCATTCATCCCAGCGTTGATAAAGGTGTTATACCCTACCCTGATCTCCTTTTGACTGTAGCCGATATATGTAAAAACAAGAACATCATCGGACCTCGGAGCCTTTAGTGAGTAGTGCCCCTTTATATCTGTTATTGTTCCAACGGTGGTACCCTTAACCATTACGGTAACACCTGGAAGCGCTTCTCCATCCACCTCATCATAAACATACCCCTCGACTGTAGTCCCATCACCGGAATTATTATTGATAAACTGCTGCTGATACATAGTGGAGAAACGTCTGATATCAGCCTCCTCGGTCCGGGAATAGGGTTCCTGGTTCAGGATCTTATCATCAATTATCTTGCTTACTGAGTCGCTGAATGCATCTTCGCGGTGGTAGATTTCAGGCCACTGAATCTTGAAATAATTCAGTCCGTTGGCTTCAATTTTAATCGAATCAACGATGAAATAATTGTTGCCGGGACATAAAAATATCATTTTATGATAACCCTTCTGAAGATCATGAAACAAGGCTATATTACCTGGATATACTCTTATAAACATCGGATCATCGTATCTGAATAGCAGGATGTTCGATGGGGTGTCCTTGCTTTCCTTAATAACCTTGTCGAAGCTCACCAGCAGCCTGCCTTTGCCCGGAGTGGTGGTGAGAGGGAACCTGTAACGGGCTGTCAGGTATCTCTGGTTCTCAAGGTAAGCATGCCATTGTTTAAGCAGGTTCTCCCTGGTNNGGGTTAAAGTCATATTCAAATAAAGGCTCGTGGAAGAAGTTCATCGAATAGCTGTCGATGACTTTAAAGGTGATATTCCCGGAAACCGGACCGGCAAAATTCTCACCGTAGGAGTTGTTTACTGAGGGTTTCAAAAAATCAACTCCGTAGAATTGCTCAATAAATGCATATCTGTTCCCGAATGTATTACGGTAAGGGAAAATGTAATTATACAGAGCTCGCTTCTCAGTATTGCCCAACTCGGGACCAGCTTTCTCTATTTTGATATTTTTCTGATCAAGGTTGTCATTCAGGCTGAATATAAGCTTCTTGCCTGCATTGAAATGCATCTTGTCTATTGTTATCAGCTTGTTGGTAGTCCGTATAATGATATCGTGATATCCCGAATCGATCCTGAAAGAGTACGGCCTGATATTTGTCGACCAGCTGAACCACAGAGGTCTGTTGTCGGCATATATAACGTGTATTTGCTGCATTTCTCCTTTCCTGAAGATGAACGGCGCAAACTGCGTCGTCTTATTTTCAGGGATATTTTCAAACCTGTATACATTTTTTTCAGGATATGAAAACCTGTAATATTCAATTGAATCCAGACCGGCAAACCTCTTCCAATAATTATAGTTAAGTTCAAAACCGTTACCCGGATTGTTTTTTATATCCTTCAGCTTGAAATTATTGATAATGACTTTATTCTTTCCTTCTTTGCCCAGGTATGGTACTGAAGGAGCAGAATATCCAAATTTCCTGGTAAGGGAGAAGGCAGTAATATCTACACCCGGGACAGGTTTTCGGTCAGCATCTGTCACCAGAACTTCAATTTTCGTCTTCTGTCCGGGATAAACGATCCTCGGCTGTGTTACATTTATATTCAGGGATTTATCGATATAGGGTACACGATAATCCTCTTCCCTGACTACTCCTCCCCACAGGTAACGGAGCGAAATAAAATAATTTTGCTTCCCGGGATTCATCCTGTTATAAGACAATGAATCCGAATACCCTCTTGCCGCTCCTGTGTTTCTCCTGTATATAGTATATGTGAACGGTATCATTCTCGGGTTATCGACAAGAAGGCTTAGAGAGTCTTTTGTCCTCTGGGAACTGCATGTCAATAGCGGGGACTGGGATGCAACGTCATATTGGCGGCTGATTGAGTCGGATTCTACGAAATAATCGCTATAGAAAGTATTGAGGGGAATGCTGCATGGTGTG
>PMBC01000125.1 GCA_003152835.1 Bacteroidales bacterium
TTTTCAATCCCAGAATTATCTCTTTTATTGCATTGGCAGCCTTGTTTATCTGGTCGCTGTAAAATGTTTTGTTAAGATTATCCTGCGGGTGATCCTCATTAGCCTTCAGAGGCCGGTTTACGCCTGATGCTGTTTTAAATACAAAATCCATTGCCCGCAGTACACTTCCTGTTTCCTTTTCAAAAAGCTTCACATCTTCCGGTTCAAGGTCGTGTATTCTGATTGGAAGTATCCTGCTGGCAACATTTCCACTCCTCAGCTTAATATCCTTCCCAAAATGGTCTTTCTCAGCCATCCGCAGGAATGGCAGGAATTCATATTGCCATGCAAAGCTGTTAGGATCACAATAAGTCTGGGAAAGAATTGGAATCAATATCAGGCACTTCAGCTTGCCCTCAAGGCTCTTGTCGACATTATGGGTTTCCTGAAGACGGTCATGTGGATTCTCATCAAAATATACTGAAATATCTTCCTTAAAGGTAGCTTCAATCTCTCCCTTAAGATTTTCGACAAACCTGGTAACCCAGCCGTCATGTTTGTTATCTTTCTGACGATAGCTGATGAAGATGTCGTATTCGTAACCGGGGATTAGGCTGGGCATATTACCTGTTCATTGTGTTAAAGTTACGAAAGCCCTGAATATAAATCAAATATATTTTCTCCCTTCGCCCCTCCTTTTCACTTTTGACTGGCAACAGCTTTTTTTACTTCCTGAATTTGCTGATTTATCTGTATTATTGTAGGAACCCAGGTTGTACTATCCTTAACGGCCTGAAGAATCTTAAGTGCCTCCTGAAACTTACCATCTTTGAAGTGAATAATTCCTTCAACATGCAGAGCAGTCAGGTCACCCGGGTTATTTTCAAGAACTTTTCTGGCGAGGGCTTTAGCCTCTTCTATATTTTTATCATGGCTCACAAGAAAATAAGCCAGCTCATTCATTATCTGACTATTATTTGGATTTAATTTCAATGCAGCACGATAATGCACCTCTGCCTGATCCAATGAATTCGCTGCCTCATAGAGGGTGGCTAGATTACTTTCAATTTCACTTTCTGATGAGCCCGATTGTTTGATTAAATGTTTGTACTTATTTAATAATTCATTTGCCTTTCCGATTTTCCCCTGCGATATTGCAAGTCTTGCCTGGCCCCGAATTAACCACATATTATCAGGGAAAAGTTTCAGTCCGTTTTCAAGAACTTTAGCTTCCTTATCAAACATACCGGCACTATGACATGCACTTGCAAAGTAACCATAGAATTCTTCATATCTCCAGTCTTCTCCCCATTCAAAGCTGAGCCTCTCAGCCTTTTCAAACATATCAACAGCCTTATCAAATTTTCCTAAATAAGAAAAAGCAATGCCAATGTCATGCAGAATAAATCTCGATTTAATATCAGATTTCTCAATTGAATTGCAATAATTCAGAACATCGTCCGGGTTTTTAGTATTAAACCAGGCATGCCAGAATTCCAGCCACATCCGGTAGTCTTCCGTAAGTTTTTCTTTACCAGTATATGCTTTTTGTGCCCATATACCAGCCTGACGCCAGTCATAAAAACAATATGCAAATGAAAGATAGAAAGCAGCAAGTGTGAAAGTTGAATCAATCCGATAAGCCTCCTCTAAAGGCTTAACAGCTATTTGGTAATCTCCATTCATTATTGACTTCATTCCTTCAATATATTTTCTATAGGCTTCTGCTGAATTTGTAAATGCCTCACCATATTCCGGGTTTGCATTTTTCTCAAGAACCTTTATTTCCAGAAAGTTTTTTATTTGTCTGGATAAGGAATCAGCCATGCTTATATATTCAGTATCAACATTCCCCTCCACGCTTCTTGTCATAAATACTTCGCCGCTCTTAGTATTAATTAATTTAACAACTATAAGTGTTTTATCTCTGATTTTTTGAAAGCTCCCGGTAAGATAGGAATCTGCATTTAGTTTTTTTGCAGCTTCATTTGATTGTGAGGCTTCAAAAGAAGTATTATTTCCATGTTGAATGCTCTCATAAACTTCAAACATGGTTTGAGAGTTTTGAACGGACAATTCTTTTGATGTGGCAAGATAACCTCTGAGCAGGTCAGGAATAATATCTCTCCAGGAATCCATTGTTGCATCACCTGTTTTACTTTCAAATGTATTTACGACTATTGACATTTTTCCATTCAGGCCTCTGGTTATGGTCGATTTATTTGAATGGAATATTTTAGAATAAGAAAAAAATCCTGCAATTATTAAAATTGCTAAAGCTGCAAATCCAAATAAAATTTTGCGGTTTCCAGCTTTGGCAGATTCCCGCTTCCCTATTGGTTTATCTTCTCTAAAAGCTTCCTCCTGTTTTAAGTTTTGCTGAATTTTTACTTTCGCAGGTGCTGACTGAAAGCTCTTCAGCCCACAAATAATTTCATCAATGGCATTTGCAACCTTGTTTATTTGTATTCTGTATTTGGTATTGTTTAGATTTTTCTTCTCATCATCTCCTGAGGTAAGAGGTTTATTTACACCTGGTTCTCTATAAATAAAATCAATTGCCCTTAATACTCCTCCCAGTTCCCTTTCAATATGTGCTTTATCATCAGCAGCTATTTCATGAATCTGGATTGGAAGCACCCTGCTTGCCACATTACCATTAGGCAGTTTAACTTTTAATCCAAACTGATCCTTTGAAGCCTGTTCCACAAAAGCCTTAAACTCATGTTCCCAGGCAAAAGACTTCGGATCACAATATGTTCGGGATATAATTGGAATGAATACGAGACATTTCAGTTTCTCTTTCAGGGAGGCATCAACATCGTGTGTCTGTAATAATCCGTCATGCGGATTGATATCGAAATAAACTCCTATCTCTTCTTTAAAAGTAGCCTCCAGTTCCTTCCTGAGGTTATCAACGAACTCTGTTACCCATCCGTCGTATTTATTATCCTTCTGGCGATAGCTGATAAAAATNNTCGTATTCATAACCTGAGATAAGACTTGCCATCTTTTCTTTTCAATAATAGTTCAAGATATTTTATAACATTTTATTTTCTTCCAGCCATTTCCTCACTCTTTCATGCTCTGCCAGGTACTTGTCTTCCATGTTTTTAAGGATCTTTTGAAACCGTCCTTCGTTCCGGATACTGTCAAACAGAGGATCGTGTTTAGCGTAGCTTATCAACCATAAATGAAAAAAATTCATCTTATCAAATTCATCTAAACATTTATATGCTTTTGCCTTGTCACCTAAAAAAGCATAGGCACCTGCCAGATCATAATAGGCAACCTTGCTCTGTGCAATATTCCTGCCGAGTTTTATACTTTCTTCATCGAATTTAATTTGCTGATTAAAATAGTATTCTGCCTCTTTATATTTACCAACTTGCCAGAAAGCATATCCGATACGATGCGATGAATGAAGAATAAACTCACCAGCTTTTTTATAATGCTCAACATATTTTTTTGCAAGCAGATAAGCTTCTTCCTTATGACCTTCAATACTGCAAAAACTTATATCAGGTAAATATGTCGAATCAACTTCGTTTGCTCTTTTAGACAATATAAAAGCCTCCTCGAAATTTTCAACACTTAATTCCAACCATGATAAATTATGGAAATATTTGGCTGAATCTCCATCCAGTTTAAGTGCTTCCTGATAATAATATTTTGCTTTATCAGGGAATCCGACAAACAGATATACATAACCGACAGACTCTAATGCAGACGGACGCTCATTCCCCCGAACAAGATTTAATGCTTTTTGACCGCATTCAAGACCTTTGACAAAATCGTGAATGACTACCGCAAGTATGAAGCCCTTAGAGAAATATGCTAAATAATAATTTGGATTAATCTTCAGTGCCTTATCATAATTATCCAAAGCCTCTTTAATATGTCCAATCTGCTGATAATATAAGCCTTTTATACAATACGCTTCATCAAGTTTGTCATCAAGTGAAAGAGCCTTATTGACCAGGATTAGACAAGAATCCATAAAGTTCCCCTTGAAATAGTCCGGCCAGTAATACCTGTCATAATAAGCGCTTGCCAAACCACTATAAGCCTTGGCAAAAGCAGTATCAATTTCAAGAGCAGCTTTATACAGATTAACAGCAGTTTGGTAGGAACTCTGATTATGTGTTTTATGATAATCCTTCTGATAATCGTTTGCTTTCAAGTATAAATCGTATGCTGTCAGGTTTGTGGTAGCTGTTTTTTCAATCAGTTTCTTTTCTTCAGGGGTAATTATTGTGTGTAGTTCACCAGCAATTGTTTGTGCTACTTCACTCTGAACAGAAAATATGTCTTTCCAGTTTCTGTTGTATTCATTTGCCCATGCATGACTTTCCTTTTTACTTGCTTTAATTAGCTGTACAATTAACCTTACATTATCTCCGGATTTTTGAAAACTACCTTCAAGCAAATACGCCACACCAAGTTCCAGACTAATAGTATGAGTAGTTTTCTTAGTCCCACGATATTGTTCCACTGATGTTCTGGACAATACCCGTAAATCATTAAACTTTTGCAGGTGAAGCAGTATTGCATCCATCATTCCATCAGCAAGATATTGTTGAGCAGGGTCATCACTTAGAGATTTAAATGGAAGTACTGCAATAGATTTTTCAAGCTGTTCTTTTGGATTAGAGAGTGTTGGGATTAAGAAATACCCAAGCAATATCAATGTCAATATTATTCCGGATGCTATAATGATTTTTGCATTCAGGATCTTCGGCTTTTCAAGGTTTGCTTCGGCAACCTCTTTTTGAACTGTTCCTTCCTGTTGACTATGTTTCTTTATTGCTGTAATAATCTCTTTTATCGCAAGNNNTCTTTATATATAAAATCAATGCCCCTTAGAACTCCGTCCAAGACTGATTCACAAAGTTTCATATCATCATTATCCAGATCATGGATACGGACCGGCAATACCCTATTTGCTACATTACCATTAGGTAATTTAACTTTCAACCCAAACTGATCCTGCGAAGCCTGTTCAACAAATGTCTTAAACTCATGTTCCCATGCGAATGATTTAGGATCGCAGTATGTGCGGGAAATTATCGGAATAAATACCAGGCATTTAAGCTTCTCTTTCAGTGAAGCATTAACATCATGAGTCTCAAGAAGCCCATCATGAGGATTGATGTCAAAGTAAACGCTGATCTCTTCCTTGAAAGTTGACTCGAGTTCTCCCTTCAGCTGGTTAACAAACTCAGTAACCCAGCCGTCATGTTTGTTATCCTTCTGGCGGTAGCTGATGAAGATGTCGTATTCGTAACCGGGGATGAGACTGGCCATACCTGAAATTAATTAGGTTTTTGATATTCCGATAATCCCATTTTCTTTATAATCGCCTGAAATCTTGGTTCTGAACGCAAGGAATCAAAATCCGGATTACTGTTGATAAAGGGTAAATCAGGGAGTGAGGCTTTAAATGCTTTTTCAAGCCAGTCCAATGCTGCTTCTTTTTTACCAACTTGCACGTACGCTGTAGCCAAAGAAAAAAGATTGGGATCTGATTTTTTAAGTTCCAATTCGATCAACAGGTTCCACAAACCGTAAATTCCTGATTTATTATAAACAGTTCTCACTGTATTCGGATCAAATACTTTCAAGGTATCTGAATATAAAGCTTTTTGCAAAGCCGCCATTGCTTTCATGTCTTCTTTTTGCCTACAATATATTTTAAATTCTCTCCGGTAAAGACCTCTATCAGAATAATCAGGATCAAGTTCCTTTAGTACAAAACATTCATTAAGTGACTCATTGAGCTTTCCTTCGTCATAAAAATAACCTGAACTTAAGGCATGCAGCACTGGCGCAAATGGATCAAGCTGCAAAGCAATATTTATATGTTTACGAGCCTCATCATTTTGATTTAGAATATCCATTAATTCTGAATAATAATGATGAGCAGTTACAAAATTTGGATTAAGCTCTATAGCAACCTGTAGTTCTTTACGGGCCTCCTCCCATTTCCACTCCTTATAATTTAGGAGAGCACCAAGAACACTATGTGCTTCAGCAAGATTCTTATCGATTTCCAGCGCCCGTAAAACTAACTCTTTGGATTTGGCAGTTCCATCATTCCAGGGTATCCAACCCCAATATGCCTGGATAAAATAAGCATCAGCCAGCCCGGCATACGCCAGAGCGTAATTTTGATCAGTAGCTACAGCTTTCTCAAAATATTCCACACTTTTGTTCAGCCCGTCTTTTGTCCTTTTATTCCAGAAATATCTTCCCTGCAAATAAAGATTATATGCCTCAGGATTGTTTGTCTTGTTCTTTTCGATCTGTCTCTTTTCTTCTGAAGTCAATGTTGCTTTCAATTCTCGTGCAACATTCTGAGCCACTTCGGATTGAATTGAGAAAATATCTGAAATATTTCTGTCATATGTTTCAGACCACAAGTGAACGTCAGTTTTTGCGTCAATCAGCTGGGTCGTGATACGGACATTTTCCCCATTCTTTTGTACACTGCCTTCCAGAACCGATGAAACGCCTAATTCTCTGGCAATTTCTTTTATAGAGAGGTCTGTATTTTTATATCTTTTTGTTGATGTGCCGGATGTTACCTTTAATTCACCAACTTTATAAAGATGATCTAAAATGGCTTCCACTATACCATCGCTGAAATACTCTTGTTCAGGATCATTGCTGAGATTAGTAAATGGTAAAACAGCAATTGTTTTGTCACGAGGCTCATTGGATTTGAATATTTTTGGAATAAAGAAATATCCCAGCGCTATTAGTGCCAGAACTAAAAGAGAAGCTATGATGAATCTTGTTTTCAGATTTCCGGACTTCCCGGGTTTTGTTTCAGTAACTACTTTTGGATCTTGACCAATCTGCCGATTATACTTCTTTAGTGCAGTAATTATCTCCTTAACAGCATTTGCAACTTTGTTGATTTGGTCGCGATAGTAAGTCTTGTTTAGATTGTCCTGTGGATGGTCTTCATTAGCTCTTAACGGTCGGTTTACACCAGCTGATTTATAAATAAATTCTATGCATCTAAGAACTCCTCCCATCTCAGCTTCTAAAAGTGTTTTATCTTCAGGATCTAAGTCATGAATTTTAATTGGTAAGATTCTACTGGCTACATTTCCGCTGGAAAGTTTTATATCTCTTCTGAAACGGTCTCTCTTTGCTATCTCATTAAAAGCAACTAATTCATGCTGCCAGGCAAAACTTTTTGAATCGCAATAGGTTTGAGAGATGATTGGCATGAAGATCAGGCATTTCAATTTACCTTCCAGACTTTTATCAACGCTGTGTGTCTCCAGTAAGCCGTCGGAAGTATTCTCATCGAAGTATATAGAAATATCTTCTTTAAAGGTGGCTTCAAGTTCCCCTTTCAGCTGATTGACAAACTCAGTTACCCATCCATCGTGCTTGTTGTCTTTCTGGCGGTAGCTGATAAATATGTCGTATTCGTAACCGGGGATGAGACTTGCCATTTAATTAACAGTATATTTTTCTATTATTTTTGTAAATCCAGGTTGATTTTTCAATGGCGCCCATTTGGGATCAATTTCAAGGAGTTTTGTTGAAAGAAATCCTGGAATTGAGAGTAAGTAATTAATCTGTTCAAAGGCTTCCGAATACTTTCCAAGCTTTACATAAGTTTCTGCAAGGTCCTCTATCAGATATACTCCCTTCCATGACTCTTTATTTACCGGTAAAAGGGCAATAGCCTTTTTGCATGTGTTAATTGCCTTATTCTCAAGACCCAACCCGGCATATGTTATGCCAAGCGAACTAAATAATCTTGGATCTTCCGGGAAATCAATTATCCTCTTTTCAAGGAAGATGCGGCTTGAATCATAATAGAGTTGTTTTAATTCAGGCATTTTCAAAATAGCATAAATATGAGCATAATATAGATATTTTGGTCTAAAATACCATTGAGATTGAAACACCTTGAACCTGGATTCTGAAAGATCTTTCAGGGCGTCTTCATATTTGCCATCATAAAGGTCAAGCATGATTTTGGTCTCGATAGCGATAGAATCTGCCACGAAAGATTTGTCTTCAAGTCCTTTATTTTCCAATATTTCTCGTGCTTTTCTTGAATTTCCATTCCATCGTAGGTACATGTGCGACAATTCTATATAGGGGAAAGTCCATTCAGGTCGTAAAATAATTGCAGTATTATAATACTGAAGTGCTTTTGGATAGTCACGAAGCAGGTCAAATGTTTCTCCCGTATTAAAGGCAATTTGCGAAGATCTCGGATCGAGTGCTATTGCTTTTAAGAAACTTGTTTTTGCCATTTCCCAGTTTCCTGCGCGACGATAAACGCAGGCTGAATAATAATACGCTTCTGCGTTTTGAGGTTCCTTTTGTAACACAAAATCAAATTGCTTCAACGCTTCAGAATACTCTAATTCTCCCATATAATAATATTGCCCAAGTGCAAGATGGGCTTCCGGCAGGTCCGGTTCAATTTCGAAAGCCTTATCTATTATATTTTTACAATTTGACAAAATGTATCTACTTCTGTCACTATAAAACCAGTATTGATTTATCAGACTTCTGGCAATCCGCGTATATGCTAAAGCAAAATCAGGATCAAGGCTGATCGCCTTTTCATATAATTCTATTGCAGTTTTAAAATCCTCAGAAGCATAACTTTTCCAGTAATAATAATTACCCTGGAGATAGTAATTATATGCTTCGAGATTTTCAGTAGGTTTTTTCTCAATTTTCTCTATTTCATCCGCTGAAAGTACAATTTTAAGTGAGGCTGCAATATCCCTGGCTATTTCGCTCTGTATAGAAAAAACCCTTTTCATCTCTCTAGTATAATCATTCGCCCAGATATGTTTATCGGCCTTTGAATCGATTAGCTGAACCCAGATTTTAAGATTATTCCCCTCATGTCCGACACTTCCTTCAATTAAATAGTTTACATTAAGTTCATTACCAATTTTGGTTATGGATTTTTTTGAATCACGGTATTGATCTGATGATGTTCTGGATCTTACTGTAAAACCTTTTACCTTTTGGAGATTATTCAAGATCTCTTCGGCAAAGCCATCACAAAAATAGATCTGGGTTGTATCATTGCTCAAATTACGGAAAGGAAGAACAGCTATAGTTTTTTCCAGTGGTATGGAAGATTTGAAAAGTTTTGGAATAAAGAAATACCCCATCACCATTAATGCTAGTAATATTACAGATCCAACAATGACTTTCGTTCTCAGATTCTTATGATTTGCAGTTTTTGCTTCAAAATTATCTCTTAAAACTTCTTCTGGATACAGACTCTGTTTTTTTAATGCAGTAATAACTTCCTTAACAGCGTTTGCAACCTTGTTATTCTGATCGCGATAATATGTCTTATTGAGATTGTCCTGAGGGTGATCTTCATTGGCTCTTAACGGTCGGTTTACACCAGCTGACTTATAAATAAATTCTATGCATCTAAGAACCCCTCCCATCTCAGCTTCCAAAAGTGTTTTATCTTCAGGATCTAAGTCATGAATTTTAATTGGTAAGATTCTGCTGGTTACATTCCCGCTGGAAAGTTTTATATCTCTTCCGAAGCGGTCTCTCTTTGCCATCTCATTAAAAGCAACTAACTCATGTTGCCAGGCAAAGCTTTTTGAGTCGCAATAGGTTTGAGAGATGATTGGCATGAAGATCAGGCATTTCAATTTGCCTTCCAGACTTTTATCAACACTGTGAGTTTCTAATAATCCATCGCTTGGATTCTCATCGAAGTATATAGAAATATCTTCTTTAAAGGTGGCTTCAAGTTCCCCTTTCAGCTGGTTAACGAATTCAGTAACCCACCCATCATGTTTATTGTCTTTCTGGCGGTAGCTGATAAAGATGTCGTATTCGTAACCGTTGATGAGGCTGGGCATATTACATGTTCATTGTGATAAAGTTACAAAAGCCCTGAATACAAATCAAATATATTTTCTCCCACTTCAACTTAGCGGAACAATGTCGCGGAGTCTATCCCGTTGAAAGCGGGGCTCCTTGTCTCCCACTCGCCCATCACCCCATCCCAGCAGAAAAGCCGCTTTTGCGGCTTTTCTGCTGACCCACCTGGGCTCGAACCAGGACTCTGCGGAACCAAAATCCGACGTGTTGCCAATTACACCATGGGTCAATATTCTGCTGACGCTGCAAAACTAAATAATTTTTTTTGATTGTGAACTTCCGGTTAAAAGAGTGTCCGGGAGCATTCAGAATCATATCTCCCTGGCAAGGAGGTTTTCATAATTCTCCTCATTCATCTCGTTTATCTCAACGATCTGGAACGGACACTCAACCAATGATTTCAATATGTATCCCAGCTCACACATATCATAGTCGCCGCGTTCATAGTACCAGGTTATGCTTCCATTGCACGCGAATTCGCTGATCTCAGCCAGCCGCCTCAGCAAAAGGTAAAGCCACTTTATCGATCCGGTATTGACATATTCAAAACACAGTTCGATTTTTGTATTTGCCATCCATGTATCTGCCATACCGGATATCCATCTGAGAGCCGGCTCATAAAAGACCGAGGGATTTTCAATTATTGAACGTCCCATTACAGAGAGCCTGCCGGGCTCAAATAGAACCCGGGGTGATCTTTTTGTCGGTTTTATATCGAGTCTTTCCGGAACCATTCAGAATTATTTTGTCTCCTCCCGGTTAAAAAGTGACGGATCAAAATCCTCCCAGAGAGTCGGATGCTCCTCTTCAAATCTTTTAATTATAGTCTTCATTATCGTCTCTCTGAGGAACTCCGATTTGTTTTTCACCCTGTAACGGCTGCAGTAGATCGAAAGAGCCCTCATCTCCCTGTCGTTCAACATCACGGAGAGCCTGTTGGTCCGCCGCAAACGCTCTTCTTTATGTGCCAGATGCTTCAATACAAGTGCTGATTAGCGGGTGATGAGGAGTATGTACATGTGATCGCATGGTCATGCTTTGTCTGCGCTGCCAAGAACATTTACTACTTTATGCTTATACAGCTCTCTCAGCTTATCACGTGCAGGGCCAAGGTAATTGCGAGGATCAAATTCACCGGGCTTTTCAACAAAAACCTTGCGTATGGCAGCTGTCATTGCAAGCCGGCCGTCGCTGTCGATGTTTATCTTGCAGACTGCCGATTTGGCGGCTCTCCGCAGCTGGTCTTCAGATACTCCTGCAGTGTTTTCCATCTTACCTCCATATTTGTTGATTTCCGCAACGATATCCTGGGGCACTGAAGAAGCTCCATGAAGGACTATCGGGAATCCCGGGATACGTTTTTCACATTCCTCGAGAATGTCAAAACGGAGAGGCGGAGGAAGTTCCCCGGGTTTAACCTTGAATTTGAAAGCGCCATGTGAAGTCCCGATAGATATAGCAAGAGAATCAACTCCTGTTTTTTTCACAAAATCCTCAACTTCTTCGGGTCTTGTATATGATGAATGTTCTGCAGATACTTCATCTTCAATACCGGCCAGAACACCCAATTCTCCCTCGACGGTAACATCGAACTTATGAGCATACTCAACAACCTGTTTGGTTAACCTCACATTTTCCTCATAAGGGAAATGCGACCCATCGATCATTACTGATGAAAAACCTGTTTCGATGCACGACTGGCAGGTCTCAAATGAATCGCCATGATCAAGATGCAATACAATCGGAATTGGATATCCAAGTTCCTTTGCATATTCAACTGCCCCCTTGGCAAGATACATGAGCAAAGTCTGGTTGGCATATTTGCGGGCTCCCTTCGATACCTGAAGGATCACAGGTGATTTTGTTTCCACACAGGCACTTATGATTGCCTGCATCTGTTCAAGATTATTGAAATTGAAAGCAGGTATTGCATATCCGCCTTTTCCAGCCTTTACGAACAATTCTCTCGAATTCACTAAACCTAATTCCTTATAATGTAACATATTTCAACTGTTTTTAAATAGCGGCACAAGATAATTATTTTAGTGTTAGGGGCAAAAT
>PMBC01000031.1 GCA_003152835.1 Bacteroidales bacterium
TATGCATGGCATGGCGGAACAATGGCCGGACCCGCAATTGCAGATCTTCTGTTCGGCAAGGAGTCACCTTCAGGAAAACTGCCGGTAACGTTTGTCAAGGGATCAGGACAGATTCCGTTTTATTATTACAGGAATAACACAGGCAGGCCAGCTACACAGCAATCATGGACACCTATCGACAGCATTCCGGTGGAAAATCCTCAGACTTCGCTTGGGTACAAATCATCCCAGCTTGACTACGGGTTTACACCGCTGCTTCCATTCGGCTATGGTTTAAGCTATACTACCTTTGCCTACAGCGACCTGTCTCTCTCTGCTTTATCAATGAAGACTGACGGATCGATTGTTGTGAAGGCAAAAGTGGCTAATACAGGTGACATGGATGCCGACGAGATAGTTCAGCTTTATATCCGCGACCGCGTTGGAAGCATTACAAGACCAATAAAAGAGCTTAAAGGATTTAAACGGATCCACATTAAAAAGGGTGAATCCGCTGATGTTGAATTTACTCTGAAGGGAGAAGACCTGGCATTCTTTAATGGCAAGGTTACAGCAACCGAACCTGGTAAATTTGATGTATGGATAAGTACAAACTCCAACGAAGGATTACATGGAGAATTTATTGTCGAATAGTTGAAGTAAAACAGTAATAAAAAAGGGATAATCTAATATGATCATCCCTTTTTTATTATTTAGCCGGGATAAACATATCCCGGGAAATACTTATCGTTTTATAATTCCTTTTGTGTACCTCTTCCCTGCGCTCACTATCCTTACAACATATGCACCTTTGGGGAAATGGCTCACATTCAGCTCGTAAGTTTCGGAGCTGATATTCTCTGAAACCAACAGTCTTCCAAGCATATCATATACTGTTAACTGGCCTATTGGCTGGCCTGCACTTATTTTCAGGAAATCATCGACCGGGTTGGGATAGATCGTTATAAATTCTACCCCGGGTAAGGTGTCCTGCATGATGATGTCGTCTTCATTTGATGCAGTCCAGCTTTGAGCCAGCGAATTGTCAAGAGCAGGATCAGTCAGCTTAAGGTAATATCCATTCCCGTCTGCATCCGGCCATGGCAAAGAGTCATAATAATGAACATTGTCTATCACATTCCCCCAGCCATCGGCAAGGACAATATTCTGATTATTATTTGAAAGATCACGGGTATACTTGCCAAAAGGCGAAAATCCATATTTTGTCTGAAAAGTTGATGTATTCCCGGCAAGAAAAACAGATGATCCGGAAAGCAGAGAGGAATTAGCAGGAAACTGGTATACCAGTCCTGTGCCGGCAAAATAAATGCCTGTCATGTCAACAGCAACTGTCCCGGTATTTGTTATCTCAATAAATTCAAGGTCATTACTTGCAGGGAATTCATTCGATACTTTAGGGTGATAATTTATTTTTGTGATCACCAGGGAGGGCAGGGTAACATTGCTGCAGGAAGAATAAGAACCAAGTTCGGTGGTTATCCATGGTATCCTGGACGCCAGCCATGTTTTTATTCCGGAGATCTGGGAACTGAAAGTACCTGTAATGGCCCACCTGGTGTACTCCCTGCCAATAGCTTCATTTATATATGCTGCTGTCTGATCAATGAAATTATCAATAACCGTCAGGTTTAACGGCTGTTCAGAATCAATGAGTTCATTCCATCTTTTTGACATATAGCACTGGAACTTCTGAGTATTAAAAAGGTCACGCCAGAATCGTGAACCATCATTATCGCCATTCGAAAACTGCCAGATATCTGTATGGCTTCTGTCAAGGCCCCAGAAAAACAGGTCGTTGCCATATGTAAGATCATTGTCCCATATGGGACCTGCCCTTAATTTACCGTTCCTGTCTTTATGAAAAAAAGTGCTGAACTGGTAGGCATCTGCATTTGAGCTTATTTCGCTTATTAACATATGATCGATAAAAGAGGGGACATCAATAACCGATGAGATGCCATCGATAAGAGAAACATTATGATAAACAGCTGCATTGGCAAGGTTGTCAAACTGACTTTTAATATAGCTCGTTTGTTCAGGGGTTGCATTTTCAGGTTTGGGAAGCTCATGAATATAATCCACACCCCATCCGTTCCACTGAGTCATTGTCCAGGCAGGAGTGTCGCCTCCCGTAAGCTTATCGGCCTTGGTTATATAACCTCCCGTTACTTCAGGAGAATAATTATCTGTTGTAGTTATTTTAATGACATTCACCCTGTCCTTATCAGCTTTGATTTTTTCCTGAAGCAGGTAAAGGCCTCTGTAATTGCCATTGATAATTACTTCACAATAAGCAGTGCGGGAGGCATATTCCCCTATCTGCCGTGACAGGTTATAGCAAAGGTAATCACGCATCCGTGCCTGATCAAAAACCATCCCGTTCAGTATCCAGTCATTTTCGGAAGGCATCCCAAGCAGGCTGACATTATTATTTGTGATGTTATCAGCCATCCTGGTTGTAAAGCCATACTGCTTTTTATCACTATTAGGAGGCCATTGGGACGATGAGCCTCTTAATTCTATATCAATTCTTCCGTTATAATCCAGGTATGCAGGGGTATTCTGGTCTGTATCATAATTTCTTATCCCCGGACCCCTGTATATAATCTTCATGGTTGCCAGAACCCTTGGGTCATCCACAATAGGTGCGTTCCCATCAGTATTTATAATCACAATCGGCAGGTTACTGTTCAGTATTTGAGCGGCTGCCTGCCAGGCACAGGAAATAAGCAAAAACGTAATAGTGAAAATATATCGCATCACAAGTCTGGCTTCAAGTCATCAAAAGTAACATATTCCGCAATTTTTTCAAGCAGTGAAAATTTGCTATATTTAACGCTGTTAAACTTAGGGGTATTGTTTTCTTAATCAAAGAAATATGAACGGGCTTACCAAGATAACTCACTGGACTCCCCGAATCCTTTGCATACTCGCCATTCTGCTTATAAGCATGTTTGCTATGGATGCTTTTGAACCCGGGCATACAATCTGGCAGCAGCTTTTAGCATTTATCATTCATCTGATACCGTCATTCATCCTGATTATTCTGCTGATTGTTGCATGGAAATGGGAAAAGACAGGCGGCATAATTCTTTTAATTGCCGGCCTGGCGTTTGGCATATATCTTTTCCGGGGGAATTTCAGACATCATCATAGCCTATGGAACTCCATCTCAATAGTTATGTCATTGGCTTTCCCCTTTGTTCTTTCCGGAGTGTTGTTCATCTTAAGCCATTACCTTAAGAATAAGGATCCTGAGGCTGAAAAGAATATCTCTCCCGATTAAGTGTATGAAATACATTTATTCAGGTCTGCATCATATTGATTCTTCCCTGATCTTGTCGCGCATTTCGGTTTCTGAAAGTGTATGAGTGATTACGTCATGCACTGAATCTCTCCGGCTTACATGTCCGAGAAGATGCTCGATATCTTCATATCTCAGGATGTCGCGGACCTCTGAATGTGCTTCTGCAACTTTGAATATGATCCCTTTAGGTTCCATGTTCAGGTATAGTTTCTTTATCAGCCTTGCACCGCTTGAATCTATATAAGCAGAGGTGCTTAGGTCAAGGATCACGATCTTCAGTGTTGAGGTATTATTTGAAATAATCGGCCAGATATGGCTGTAAACAAAGTTGACATTAAAATAAACCAGAGGCGCTTCCACTCTGAACAGCAGAATGCCCGGAGTTAACTGGTTGTCGGGATGCCGTTGAACATCAGTATACCTTTCCGTACCTGGAATTCTTCCAAGAATTGCAACATGCGGGCTTGAAACAAACTTTATAATCAGGATGAGCGATGCCAGAGCGCCAATAAGGACTCCCTGCAGAATGCCAAAACAGATAACGCAAACGGCAGCCAGCATTGCGATTACAAAGTCAAATTTATTAACCTTCCACATCCTCCTGAACTCCTTGATATTAATCAGTTTTTCAACCGCAACAAAGACAATAGCGGCAAGAATAACTGTCGGCAGGTTCTTCAGCAATCCTGTCAGGAACAGAAGGCACAGCCCTATAAAGAAGGAGGCAAACACCAGTGACATTGGTGTCCTGGCTCCTGCTTCGTCGTTAACTGCTGACTGTGATAATCCGCCGCTTACCGGGTAACCGTGACCCAGCGATGTTGCCAGGTTGGCTAACCCGAGAGCCAGCAGCTCCTGGTGAGCATTTATCTCATAATCATTCTTCTGTGCTAATGTCCTTGCAGCCGAAACTGATTCTATGTATGCAAGCAGAAAACAAGCAAATGCAAGGGAAATAACGCTCTGTATATCAACCCAGTTCAGTGCAGGAATATGGAATTTGGGAAGCCCTGCCGGGATTTGTCCGACTGTTTTAAATCCATGCTGCGCCAGAGGAGTGAAAGATATAACCAATATTGACAGGATGACGACATATATCGCCACGGGTTTTCCATGAAACCATTTTTCACCAAACAGGATCAGCAGAAAGGCTATAATGCCAAAGACCAGCACATAAAAATTGGTACCAGGAATCTGGTGTATAATTTCAGAGAACCTGGAGAAAAAATTGGTCCCCCCGCCTGGAATTCCAAACATTTTTGGCAGCTGCGTAAGCATAATTGTCAGTGCTGCCCCTGCCTTGAACCCGGTAAGCACTGTCTCGCTTATGAAATTAATAATGCTATCGAGATGAAGAATATAAGCCAGTAAGCTCATGCCCGCCATTACAAGGGCAGTCAGTGAAGCGAGGTCGAGCCACCTCTGGGGATCGCCGCCAGAAAGCTTTGCCAGTGTTATTCCCACAACCATTGATATAGCTGATGTTGGTCCGATTGCCAGCTGTTTCCCGGTTCCAAGCATAGCGTAAAACAGGCCGCCAAGGAGGTACCCGAAGATACCATACTGAGGGGGCAGTCCTGCCAGTGTTGCATAAGCAAGCGATACCGGAATTGCATAAGCCGTAAGAGTCAGGCCAGCGATAGCATCAGCTCCGAAAAATTTTGTATTATATTCCGGGAGCCATTGCAGGGGGGGAAAGATGTTTTTCAAGTTTCAGGTATTATCAGTCGACATAAAAAATATATCCGACGAATTAATTTACTTCGGAAAAATAAAGTTAAAATAAATTTCAGATTGAATAACCGGAAAATTATTCCTTAATTCTCTTTTTAAGTTCAGCGATCTCTTTTTCCTTCTTCACGGCCTCTTCTTCCAACTTCCCTATCTTGGAATTCAATTCGTCAACTTTGTTATTCAGCCTGCTGACGTTTTCCTTCAGATCGGCTACCTGTTTCTGGAGATCAGCCTTTTCGGCTTCAAGACCTTTGATTATCGGAGTATAAACTGACTTGGCGTAATACCATGCAGTTAAATATCCGATGAGTGCTGCTACCAGGAGTAATGCCACGATGGTTATTACTGCTCCTGTGACCGATTGTGCCAGTTGTATGAATAGTGGTGTCATATTATTGCATTTTAATTGAAATATCTGTTCTTCTGCTATTTGCTCTTCCTTCTTTGGTAATATAATCTGCCGGATTGGTATCCTCTCCTTTCGATTTCGCCATTATCTTGCCGGTGGTTATGCCATGCTCTTCAAGATACTTACCGACAATGTTAGCCCTTTTGAGTCCCAGAGCCTGATTGAATTCGGTGGTACCAACAAGATCAGTAAACCCTTCCACTGAAAGCATGGATCCGGGATATTTATCAAGCCAGGCTTTGAATGCAGCAATGCTGTTGTCATATCGCGGATCAGCTTTGAGCTTCGAATCATTAAACTCAAAGTAGATCGATAGATCCTTAGGCATCAATGCTTTAAGTTTCATTAAAGAATCTGCCTCATTTTTTTGATTTTCAGGAATTGCCTGCACTTGGACCTGTTTTTTCATCATTGGTAGCAGCTTGTCATTATATAGCCAGGCTGATACAAAGCACCAGATCACAAATGCGACAAATCCGGTAATAAGGATTTTCATTTCAATATTTATTAAGTTACTGACCAGGTATTAATTATGAAAAGTTAGGAAATATTTATCAGACCGAGGGTAATAAATCCAAAATTAATCGCCGTTTGAATTATTTTTGTTTTGACCTGCAGCTCACTCAATTGAAAAAGGCACTCATCCCCTTCCTGATCTGGCTTTCAGCATGAATATGTACTTTTTATTCTGCCAGCATGGCTTTTAACCTGACCGGATTGTGATCGGAATTCTCAAAATTAAGGTTTATGCAGTTTACTGATATCCCCTTAATATTCGGCGACAGCAGGAAAATATCAATGACTGTTGTGGTTGTGGTTGCCGGATCATAAGCAGCAATGACGCTCCTGTTTGAAGGATTCGTATTGTCATAAACCCATTTCCATTCAGGAGGAAGGTAATCAGATGTCATCATCATCTGATCATTGTTTACCGGGTGGCCGCTGAACCGGGGATTGAACTCAGGAGGTGACTGGTTCCAGTCCCCGCCNNGGGTCAAATGCTTCATTATGAGTATTTATTACCAGGAGTTCCTTGCCTTTTTTCAAAGGATACCTGTTCACCATAAAGCATCTGTCGAGCATGAATAGCTGCTTGGGAAAACCATATTCTCCCGGAAAGGCATACCTGACCGATGACGATGGCTGGTACCTGCTGAACATTGCGATACCTGAAAGCACCTTTCCCATTGGTGATGCCGGTGGTACCGGGACAAAAAACACTTTATAGTTTGTTGCAAAAAACGGATGATAGTCCTCAAGCATCTTTGTTATAGTGTCGAATTCATTGAAATGATAGCTCCTCTTGCTGTTCCTGTCAACTTCCTGGAGGAGAATAAAATCTAATGAATCGTTGCCGCGAAGAAATTTCTTTACCGCCTCAAGGTTTTCAAGACAATTTTTCCTTGGGGTCATGACTTTGGTTCCCCCGTCATAGAAAAAATCCATATCCCTGTCAAGCCCGCAGTAACCTATATTCCACGTCATGAGAGAAACCTCAAGAGAATCATTCAATATGTCAGGTTTATCTGAATTAAAGACAATTGTTTTTTCTGGCGGTTTAAAGTCTGAAATAATTGCATAGACTATAATACCAGCAAATACAAGAAGTAAAAGCAGAATAACTGCCAGAATTGCTTTAAGGATCTTTTTAATGATTTTCATTGCTGTAATATTAAATTTCACTTAATGTATTTTATCCTCGCAGTCCAGAATTCATTTTTAATCTCAATCAACAATTGAAATTGCAATTAAAGTTAAATGAAAGAAATGAAAATAGCGGTCCCTTTTAAACTTTAAATTAATAGCTTATACCAGGCTTTGCTTTTTATGGTATAGGTGATTCTTTAGTCAAAAGAACCAAAGGAATGAGTTCCAAAGAGTAAGCAGGCTCCTGATGTCTAAAATGTTAAATAGTACTTAAATATGATATCCAATACAACTTTTTCGTTCCTTTGTTGTTCTGCTTAAGATGAAAAAGGTCCTGACCATATTAATTGCGACTATTTTACTTGCCTCTGGAATGCAAGTAACCTTAGATCGTCATTATTGTGGTGGCAGCCTTGCTGGTATAAGGATTTCCGTTACCGGGAAAATGGCCTCATGCGGAATGGAGAAATCTGAATCAAGTTGTCCGGATCATCTGGTTTTTGATAAAAAATGCTGCGAGGATCAGGTCTCTCATTTCAGTATCAGCAGCAACTATTATCCTGAATACTTCAAAATAATGCTACCAACCTGGGAAAAGAAGATAATTGATACTACCGTTAGTAATTTTATAGTTGGTGAATCATTCAATACAGATTTAATCAGTTGGGTTTTACCTCCAGGAGATATTCCAAAGTCCAGGTTAACACAATCCGGAATCTGCGTTTTCCGGATCTGACTTCCGTTAAATTTATTCTCTCAATACTGAAAATAACCACATATTATCTTTAATAGATAATGGTTGGGTTTTGAGGATTATTATATTTCTACAAAACATTTATTAACTTAAATATTATACTCATTATGAAAACATTAAATCTTTTTTTGACAGTAGTATTTGCCTTAGGGCTAGGAGTTTCATCTTCAGCACAGACAAATGATCAAAGTAAAGTAAAGATGACATCGCCGAAGACTGAATCATTCAAAGTCTGGGGCAAATGCGGCATGTGCAAAGCACGCATCGAAAAGACTGTTAAAGCTGAAGGTGCCACCAGTGCCGCCTGGGATGAAAAGACTCAGATGCTTACTGTGTCTTTTGATCCGTCAAAAACTAACAGGGACGATCTATGTAAAAAACTCGCTGCTGTCGGTCATGACACAGAAAAGTACAAAGCACCTGATGATGTTTATGCAAAGCTCCCCGGTTGCTGCCATTATGAAAGAAGCAAATAAAGCTCAGAGAGGCAGGTTATAATTCTGCCTTAATCCGGAAGGCCACCGGTTTTGAACATTAACAAAGTCCTGATCTGGTGGCCCTTTTAATATCTCATTTATCAAAGAACCTCCATTAAATGTTTAACCGACTTGTAAAATATTTCCTTGAGAACAGGCTGATAACCTTCATCATACTCATTTCATTCATTGTTATGGGACTGGTTACAATGCCTTTTAATCTTAAAACATCCATCCTTCCCAGAGATCCGGTTCCTGTTGATGCAATTCCTGATATTGGTGAAAATCAACAGATTGTTGCGACTGAATGGATGGGACGGTCACCCAAAGATATTCAGGATCAGGTTACTTACCCATTAACATCAGCATTGCTTGGCATTCCTGGTGTTCAGGCAATAAGGAGTACCTCAATGTTTGGAATGTCATTTATCTATATCATCTTCAAGGACAATGTTGAGTTTTACTGGAGCAGGTCAAGGATCCTTGAAAAACTAAATTCTCTTCCTCCGGGAACATTACCTGCCGGAGTGCAGCCTTCTCTGGGACCAGATGCCACTGCCCTTGGTCAGATATTCTGGTACACACTTGAAGGGCGCGATCCAAAAACCGGAAAGCCAAATGGCGGTTGGGATCCCTCAGAACTCAAAACCATACAGGATTTTTATGTTAAATACAGCCTGTCAGCCGCTGAAGGTGTTTCCGAAGTAGCGTCAGTTGGTGGCTTCACAAAAGAATACCAGGTCGATCTTGACCCTGGTGCTCTTAAGGCTTATAATGTGTCCGTTATGGACGTCATGAATGCAGTAAAAAACAGCAACCTCGATATTGGGGCGGAAACTATTGAGCTAAATAATGTAGAATATATCATTCGCGGCCTGGGTTATGTAAAGAGTCTTAATGATCTTGAATTATCTGTTGTTGCTGTACGGAACAATGTTCCAGTCCGAATCAAAGATGTGTCACATGTCACGTTTGGTCCTGCAACACGGCGAGGGGGTCTTGATAAAGCCGGTTCAGAGGCAGTCGGAGCCGTTGTAGTTGCAAGGTATGGATCAAACCCAATGGAAGTAATTAACAATGTAAAAGACAAGATTAAGGAAATCGAAGCCGGACTACCACAAAAAACATTACCCGACGGAACCGTTTCAAAGGTGACTGTGGTACCATTTTATGACAGGACAGGATTGATCAAAGAGACAATCGGAACACTACAATCCGCTCTGTCTCACGAAATTCTCATTGCTATTATCGTAATTATTGTTCTCGTGATGAACCTCAGGGCTTCTCTCATTGTCGCCGGGTTATTGCCTTTGGGTGTTTTAATAACATTTATCCTGATGCGGTCTTTCGGTATTGACGCTAATATTGTGGCTCTGTCAGGTATTGCTATCGCCATTGGTGTAATGGTCGATATTGGCATTGTAGATGTGGAAAATATTCTCCGGCATCTTGAAATGCCTGAAAATAATGGAATACGTGGCAAAAAATTAATGCAGGTAATTTATAATGCCACAACAGAAGTAAGAGCTGCTGTTGTTACATCAATTGCTACAACAATTGTAAGCTTCCTTCCCGTATTTGCAATGCAGGCTCAGGAGGGAAAAATGTTTCACCCGCTGGCCTGGACAAAGACCTTTGCCTTGCTTTCGGCATTTATTCTGGGTATAGTAGTGCTGCCGACACTAGTACATATTTTCTTTAACATCCGTTTCGATACTAAGAAAATCAGGAAGGCATGGAACGGGGCACTTATATTAGCCGGTATATTCTTTGCAGTTTTCTGGCACACCTGGCCTGTACTGGCGTTAACAGCCCTGGGAATAAATAATCTGCTGGATTACAAATGGTCCGAAAAACGTAAAGAGTTTCCAAACTATATTAATATAGGTATAACCGTACTGGTCGCAACATGGTATCTGTCTGGCGAATGGCTGCCACTAGGAGCGCATAACAGCGAGTTTGTCAACTTCTTATTTGTTGCTGGAATTGTAGCGATAATCCTGCTAGTTCTTATGTCAATGGTTCATTTTTATGAACAAATACTCCGATGGGTATTAATCAATAAATGGAAGTTTCTGATGATACCTGCTTTTACCTTATTTTTTGGCCTTCTTATCTGGCAGGGTGCAAATAAGATCTTCGGGTTTATAGCAACAGGAGCTGAAAAAGCAGGTTGGAAAAGTTTCCGTCAGACTTCAGCATGGCAAAGCGCAGTTAAAACATTCCCCGGTACAGGTAAGGAATTTATGCCATCACTGAATGAGGGTTCTTTTCTGCTCATGCCAACAAGTATGCCTCATTCAAGTATTGAAAAAAATCTTGGATATATAGAGACTCTCGATAAACGCCTTTCGACAATACCTGAAGTCGAAATAGCAGTCGGTAAATGGGGTAGAGTAAATTCAGCTCTTGATCCGGCACCTATACAGATGTTTGAGAACACTATTAACTACAGGCCTGAATATATACTTGATGAAAACGGCCACAGAATGCAGTTTAAAGTTAATAAGGACGGCAGTTATATTTTAAAGGACAATTCATTATACAATCCTGAAAAAGAATCATTCAGAGTTATTCCTGCCGATAGCCTGATCCCTGCCAGGAAAGGGGAATATTTCCGTCAGTGGCGACCGCAGATCAAAAAGCCTCAGGATATCTGGAATGAGATCGTTAAGGTAACCGATATTCCGGGTCTGACCTCTGCTCCCAAGTTGCAGCCAATTGAAACCCGGCTTGTAATGCTTTCGACAGGGATGCGTGCTCCGATGGGGCTTAAGGTTTATGGGCCGGATCTTAATAGTATTGAAGAGGCAGGGATGATGTTTGAGAAANNCGAAGTGCAGGAAATTCTACAGGTTGCTGTGGGTGGCATGACGCTTTCAACCTCAGTTGAAGGTCGTGAACGTTTCCCGTTAAGAGTCAGATATGCCCGTGAATTACGCGATAATCCGGAAGATTTAAAACGTATTCTTGTCCCTGCCATGAATGGGGTACAGATCCCTCTTGGAGAGATTGCTGATATTGATTACACGCGTGGTGCACAGATGATCAGGAGCGAAAACACTTTCCTTGTTGGTTTTGTCATTTTCGATAAACTGGAAGGGAAAGCAGAAGTAGATGTNNACTTACAAATTTGCAGGTAATTACGAAAATCAGATAAGAGCTGCAAAGAGGCTTGCTATTGTCATTCCTATCAGCTTAATATTGATTTTTCTTTTATTGTTTTTCCAATTCCGCACAATTACTGCTTCATTTATTCACTTTTCCGGTGTTTTTGTAGCCTTTTCAGGAGGATTTATAATGCTCTGGCTATATGGGCAGGATTGGTTCATGAATTTTTCCATTGCTGGATTGAACCTTCGTGACATGTTCCAGATGCACACAATTAATCTTAGTGTGGCAGTATGGGTAGGATTTATTGCACTGTTTGGGATTGCAACCAACGATGGAGTAATTATGGGTACATACATTCACCAGGTCTTCGAAGATAAGAAGCCGGGAACAGTACATGATGTGCGTGAAGCAGTTATCCTGGCCGGCAAGAAACGTGTGCGTCCTGCAATAATGACAACAGCTGTTGCGGTTATCGCTCTTTTGCCGGTTCTTTCATCAACAGGCAAAGGGGCTGATATAATGGTTCCGATGGCAATTCCAATGTTCGGTGGAATGGTAATACAGGTAATGACAGTTTTTGTTGTCCCCCTGTTTCAGGCAATGTGGAGAGAGGGAGCCCTAAAGCATAAAAATAATGTAACTGTGCATACTATTAATAATCAATTGGCAGATGAAAACAACAGCATATAAAAAATTACTGATCATATTTGTTGCTTTAAGTAGCTGGCTTGTCATTCATAGCCAGCAGTACCCTGATACTCTGATTAAGTATCTCGAAATTGCTGTGAAAAACAATCCGGCGGTACTGCAAAAATACAGCGAGTACAAGGCTGCTCTTCAAAAAATCCTGCAGGTCGGAAGTCTGTCCGATCCGGAGTTAAGTCTTGGCGTATTCCTGAAACCTATGGAACTGGTAAGCGGGAACCAGGTGGCTGATATCAGATTAATGCAGATGTTTCCCTGGTTTGGAGTTCTAAAGAATGCTAAAGATGAGATGAGCCTGATGGCGAATGCTAAGTTTGAACTGCTCCGCGATGAAAAGTTGCAGGTTTTTTATGATGTCCAGCGAACCTGGTACGAATTATATAAGATTCAGAAGGATATCAGTATTTCAGAAAAAAATATTGAAATTCTGAAAATAATAGAGCGTCTTGCCCTGGTAAGGTTTAAGTCACCACCATCAAATCAGCCCGCGGTATCAATGCAAACCACTTCAATGGGGTCATCATCTGGTAGCTCAGGACTTGTCGACCTGTACAGAATTCAGATAGAAACCGGTGAACTTGAAAATAATATTGCGCTACTTAAAAATCAGGAACAAAGCATAATTGCCCGGTTTAATGGTTACCTCAACAGGTCCCCTGTTACTCCGGTTTTCATGGGCGATACTCTGGTTACTGATTCACTGGGGCTATCGCTGATAGTTGTTTCAGACAGTATCCTGGCAAAGAACCCTATGCTGACTATGCTGGAATATGAGAAACAATCACTGGAAGCCAGAAAAAAAATGGTTAACCATATGGGATATCCGATGATGGGAGTAGGTATAAATTATTCTATTATCAACAAAACTCAATTCCCTATGGGAATGCCGTCTATGAATGGCAAGGATATGATAATGCCAATGGTAGTTTTTACTTTGCCTATCTACAGGAAAAAGTATACTGCAATTCAAAACGAAGCCGAACTCATGAAAATAGCCGCTTCTGAAAATTATCAGGCAGCTGCTAATTCATTGCAGACAGAATACTACCAGGCAGTTCAGTTGTATCAGGATGCACAGCGAAGGATAAAACTATACGGAAATCAGTTTCAACTTGCATCTAAATCTTTTGATCTTATACTAAAAAGCTTCTCAACATCTTCATCAGGATTAACTGATGTCCTGCGCGTCCGTCAGCAAACACTCGACTATGAACTTAAGCAAGTTGAAGCTGTCGCTGACTTCAATACGGCTGTTGCATGGTTAAAACGCTTAATGGCATTTTCTCAAATACAATAAATCTGAAGTAAAATGAAAAAACTAAAAACATTTAAAATATTCCCGAATAAATATGTGAATTATAGTTTTTTACTACTGCTCGGCATCTTTATCGGATGGCTTTTCTTTCATTCTTCACGAAAAACAGAAAAGAATTCTGATCAACCAACAGAAATTGCTAACCGTACCATCTGGACATGCTCAATGCACCCTCAGATAAGAATGGAGCAACCCGGTAAATGCCCTATCTGCGGAATGGACTTAATACCTCTTGCTCAAACCAGTGCCTCCTCCATCGATCCCAGTGCAATACATCTGACCAAAGAGGCTGCTCAGCTGGCTAATGTCCTGACTTCTGTCGTCACTAAACAGAAGCCAATAAAAGAGGTGCGTCTCTATGGTAAAGTCCAGGCTGATGAAAGATTATTGCAAAGTCAGGTGGCACATGTTCCTGGACGTATAGAACGCCTTGCAGTAAACTTTACGGGGGAATCTGTTATTAAAGGTCAGGTACTTGCACAAATTTATTCTCCCGAACTGATTACAGCGCAGGAGGAGTTGCTGGAAGCGGCTAAGACCAAACAATCACAGCCTGCAATTTACGAAGCAGTAAAAGAGAAACTGCGTCAATGGAAACTGACGGACAATCAGATTGAAACAATTGAAAGTTCGGGAATTGCTCAGACAACTATTGAAGTTGCGTCAAATACCAGTGGAATTGTAACAGCTCGCCTTGTAAACACTGGTGATTATGTCTCACAGGGGACAGAATTATTTAAAATTGCAGACCTTTCGAATGTATGGGTCATGTTCGACGCCTATGAAAGTGATCTCCAATTCCTTCGTAAAGGCGATATAATTTCTTTCACCCTTCAGGCATTACCTGGCACAGATTATACAGGCAATATAGTATTTATTGACCCTGCAATTGATCCTGTTACGAGGGTTGCAAAAGTCAGGGTTGAAACAGGAAATGCATCAGGTAAACTAAAACCTGAGATGTTTGCCACAGGAATTGTTTCGACAACACTTGACGAATATCGT
>PMBC01000139.1 GCA_003152835.1 Bacteroidales bacterium
ACGTAAGTGTTCGCCAAAGTAGTTCCGATATTTGCTCCGGCAACATTTTTCCGAACAATTCGTCCTCCTTCAGCATTGCATAGTGTCGCATAGTGAACCGATTTCATAAATGCGTTTAAACTTTTTCTGCCAGGTGCAAAAACACCATTCATATAGCCATTTCCGGTGAAAGAAAGTTGTTCATTAATCACCATCCAGTTTTTTACCTTGCTGCCATATTCCTTTGTCACAACATCAACATATTCTGAAAACCAGTCAATTATTTTTCGATTTGCCCAACCACCCTGAGCTTCTAAAACCTGCGGCATATCCCAGTGATAAATAGTGATCCATGGCTCTATTCCAACCGATAAGCATTTGTCGATCACCTTGTGATAAAAATCCAGGCCCTTACTGTTTACCGCTCCTGTTCCGGCAGGAAGAATGCGCGGCCATGAAACAGAAAACCTGAATATATTGAAATTCATGGCTTTTATGAGGTCTATATCTTCTGAATACCTGTGATAGAAATCAGCTGCAACATCGGCATTTTCGCCATTGGCTATTTTACCGGCAATACGTGAAAAGTGATCCCAGTTAGATTCACTTTTCCCGTCCAGGTTCCAGGCACCTTCTGTCTGATATGAAGCAGCAGCCACTCCCCATTTGAAATCAGGACCGAAATCGGCTTTTATAAAATCTCCGGCAGGCATAAACCTGAAACGATCAGCCGCTCCCAGATACTTGTTGAGCAATAACCCGGTACCGGCCATTCCTGTTTTTATTAACCAGTCTCTTCTGTCCATATGATATTAATTGTTGGTTTAGAATTAGTGAAAATATTTCCTGTTATACCCGATTTTGTTTCTTCCCTATATTAGCCGGTGATAAAATCTCTTATAAAATCAAATTTACAACTTGATTTGAAGAAAGGCAATCCCCGCCACTTAACTTTTCTCCTGATTCCGGTAATGCCGGGAAAGATTATCGAGTCGGGAAGAACAAAATTAAAGTTGAATTGTTTCTAATGTAATAACAAAAGAAGTATCAATGGCTTTATTATTAACGCCAATCTCTTATTTAAATGACCTTTCTTATTAATTCCCCTCATTCGCCCGGAACGTCAGTCCGGATAAATTCTTGTTATTGACAGAAAGCGGGTTAAGAAAAGCATAAATATATTATGAACTTATTATGACTTTAAATTTCAATATTTAAAATTACCAAGATGAATTCCAATGAACCTGAAAACAAAATAAATGATTTGGAACTCGGACAGGGTAATACTAAATCAGATGAAATTGCTGCAATTCTGCATAAAGAAATATCGTTCAGACAAGCTATTGAAAATTCCATTCCGAGTGGCATTGCTGTTGCCGATGATACAGGAAAACAAGTATATGTCAACCGGTCATTTTGTAAAATGGTTGGCTGGGATGAAGAAGAACTGTTAGGAAAACACCCGCCATATCTTTATTGGCCTCAGCAGGATATTGAAAACATAAACAATGCTTTTCAGCAAACTCTGAATAATAATGCGCCTAAGGAAGGATTTGACCTTGTTTTTAGTCATAAAAATGGAANNGAGATTTTTCCTGGCAAATATAATTGACATCACAGAACGCAAGAAGGCAGATGAAGCACTTATTAAATCACAATTGCTTTTGATGTCCAGCATTGAGAGCCAGAAGGACGCGATAATTTTTTCTATGGACCAGAATTATCATTATTTGTATTTCAATACAGCCCATCTGGATTCCATGAAATTTGCATATAATAAGGATATTAAAACAGGAATGAATATCCTGGATTGCATTTCTAAAGATGATGACAGAAAATTATTAAAGAGGAATTTTGACCTTGCATTAAGTGGCAAATCCCATTCACTTATACAAACTTTTGGTGATGCTCATATTGCCTATTATGAGGTTTTTTATAATCCTATTGTGAATGAAAGAGATGAGGTTATTGGTTGTTCCGGCCTGGCAAGAAATATAACCGAGCGAAAACAAGCAGAGCAGGAACTTAAAGACAGCGAGACAAAATTCAAAGAGATAATCAGCCAGATAAACGATGCAATTGTTGTTTTTGACGAGCAGGGAAAAATAATTATCTGGAACAAGGGCGCTGAGCAAATTTGCGGATTAAAAGCAGAAGACGTATTAAACAGAAGTATAGTTGATATCCAAATTGAACTTACGCCACCCCCTCTTAATGATAGAATCATAATTGAAAAAGTGATAAAGGGTATAGTAATACAAGAAACTCCCGAAGCTTTCAATAAGATTATAGATAGTGAAATCATTACATCAGATACTAAGAAATTACGAAATATCCAAAGCATGGTATTCCCGATTAAATTAAACGGATATCATTTGTTTTGTACAGTAATAAGAGATGCAACAGAAATTAAGCGATACGAAAAAGAACTACTGCGCATAAGTGCCGAAAAAGACAAATTTTACTCCATTATTGCCCAGTACCTGTACACTCCATTTAATGTATTCCATAACTTCTCAAAGCTGATGGTTGAGGAATTGGATAGCTTGCCAATCAGAGAGATTCAGAAAATGGCCGGAATGATGAGTAAATCAGCCAGTAACCTTTACAGTCTTCTTGATAATTTACTCCAGTGGACAAGATTGAATCAGGGAAAAATCCCTTTTGAACCGCAAACATTGAATTTCAAAAAAATCAGTGAGGAGGCTGTTGCAATCCTTAAACCACATGCCGATGTTAAAAACATCAAAATCAATCATTTTGCTAAAGACGAGATAAATATTTTCGCTGATATCTTTATGCTTAAAACGATATTAAGAAATCTTGTCTCCAGTGCAATAAAATTTTCCAACACTGACGGACAAATTAATATCAATGCTCAGGGAACACCTTCAAATGTGACAATTTCAGTCTGGAACAATGGAACTGGAATAACCCAGGATTATTTAACAAAGCTTTTTGATATTTCACAAATCCATTCAACATTAGGTGCAGCAGAAGAAAAAGGTACAACTTTAGGATTATTGCTTTGCAAAGAATTTGTAGATAAACATAGCGGGAAAATTTGGGTAGAAAGTGCAAATGGCAAGGGTTGCGAATTTAAATTTACCATACCTGTAAACGCCGGTGCCCCTGGTCATAGACAGCCGGATTAAGTGGACACTTTTATCGATTGCTGATATTATCGAATCCCTGTATCAATATTTATATCAAGAACAGTCTTGTTTTGAGGAATTATTGAGACTTCGAC
>PMBC01000080.1 GCA_003152835.1 Bacteroidales bacterium
CCGTTTCCATAAGTCACCGAGCTCTGGTGCTCCATGCCCAGGTAAGGCACTTCAACCAGCTTGTAACCATCCTCATAAAAAGGGTATGGCCCGAACCAGTGTTCAAAGGCAGCAAGCATCATAGGCGCCTGCTTAAACTGCATTTTTGCCTTTTCGAGGTTCTCCTTCAGAACATAATAATTGCAGTCGAGATTCCCCTTTTCGCCCTTGAATACTTCCGAGAAGTGGGCATAATCAGCGATATTGATATTGACACCGTAATTATTGATAGGATTTGCAACAAACCAGTTATAGGTAGTTGTCTTATTCTTCAGTTTTAGGATGCTTCTTAACCTGCCGTTAGATACATCCATAACATTAGATGGGACATTAACACTTATCAGCATACTGTCTGGTTCGTCGTACATATGGTCCTTGCAGGGCCACCATAAGCTTGCCCCGTCACCCTGGCAGGTTGATGCAACAAATGGCAGGTTATTTTTATCCCTTCGCCAGGTTATGCCTCCCTCCCATGGCGGCCTGAGCGATATCTTAGGTTTTCCCCCATAGCTTAGAATCAGCGAATAAGTTTTCCCCGGCTCCTGTAAATCTGCCATCCGTATCCAGTAAACATTCCCCTCCCTGTTAAAAACCAGTTCCTTTCCGTTCTGAACTGCTTTTAAAATGTTCAACGGTTCCTGGAGATCGATCTGCATAAGTTCAGCACTCTTTAAAACCCTGTAAACCACCGTGTTTGTCCCGAATATTGTACTGTCCGACGGATTTACCTTTATGTCAAGGTGATAAAACTTAAGGTCCCACCAGGCTCTTTCAGGTGTAATTGATCCACGAAGCGTATCCTGCCGTGTAAATAAACGGGGTACATGCTGAACGTATTGAGCCTCCGCAGGAATAGAATAAATTGTCAATGCCAGAAAGATCAGAAAAGTTCCGGATAACTGTTTCATTTGATCATGTAATTGATTTCAAAAAGCAAAACATTAAATATAACCAGAAATCCAAAAAGCTATTTAACTTTTTAAACAATCTTCAGCCATTTTAATTAAAGTGCTATTTTTGATGTCTGTTATGGTAAAGTTTACGGGCATATGCATGATTTTAATCTCAGGGTTCCTGGCTTCTGTCAGGGGGCAAAATATCAACCACTGGGAAACTGTTATTTACAATAACGAAATATGGAAATATTTTATTGGGTCTTCAGAACCGGATGCGGCCTGGAGGTCATTGTCATTTGATGATGCATCATGGTTGCAGGGAAATGGCGGCATTGGCTACGGTGATGGTGATGACAATACAATAATCCCCGTCTGCACTTCCGTATATTTAAGGATTAAGTTCAATGTTGCCGATACCGGTGCTATATCCTCGGCATTGCTAAATATGGATTATGATGATGCTTTCGTGGCTTATCTGAATGATGTCGAAGTGGCACGTGTCGGGATCTCGGATGTGCATCCGTCGCACGATCAGCTGGGGAATGATCATGAAGCAACGATGTACAGAGGCGGGTTACCTGAATCATTCATGATAGATAAAAACAAGCTGAAGCTATGTTTGTTGCAGGGCGAAAATGTGCTTGCCATCCAGGTGCATAACAGTTCCGAAACATCATCTGATATGTCGTCAAATGCCTGGCTGTCGTTTGGAATTAATGATGGGTCCCATAATTATGGCTCGCTGCCGTCATGGTTCATACCTGTTGTCGAATTTAATTCTTCAAATCTTCCAATAGTTGTTATTAATACCAGCCCGGGAGAGACTATTATGGATGAGCCCAAGATAACTGCCGATATGAAAATTATTTATCATGGCGCCACTAGCATGAATTACGTATCAGATTCGGGGAATGTATATACAGGAAAGATCGGGATTGAAATCAGGGGTAGGTATTCTGCATCGCTTCCCCAGAAGCCGTACGGGTTTGAGACAAGGGATTCAGCAGGGAACAATCGTAATGTTTCACTTCTTGGGATGCCTCCTGAAAATGACTGGACGCTCATTGCAAATTACAATGACAAAACCTTCCTGCGAAATTACCTTGCTTTCGATATTTTTACCGAAATGGGACATTATGCGACAAGATCAAGGTATTGCGAAGTGGTGGTGAATAATGAGTACCAGGGGATTTATACGCTTACCGAAAAAATAAAAATTGACAAGAACCGTGTTAATATAGCCAAGCTCACTCCCGATGATAATTCAGGGAATAACCTGACAGGAGGGTACATGTTCAAGAACGATTATTTTACCTCGGACGACAGCTGGCATAGCAATTATTCACCTGTCGAGAAGCCGGGAGCTGACGTATATTATGTTTATTATGATCCAAAACCCACTGAACTCACACAAAACCAGAAAGAGTATATAAAAGATTATGTAAACTCTTTTGAAGCAACGCTTTATAGCTCCGACTTTACCGACAGACAAACCGGGTACCGTGCCTATCTTGACATGAGTTCTTTTATCGATTATTTCATTATTGGCGAAGTAACCAGAAATGTCGATACTTATAAGAAAAGCCGATACTTCTATAAGGACAGGGACAGCAGGTCAGGACTGATCCATTCAGGGCCACCCTGGGACTTCGACTGGGCATGGAAAAACATTACTGAGAATTGCATCAATTTTAACCAGACTGATGGTTCAGGCTGGGCTTACAAAATAAACCAATGTGACGCCTGGCCCGTTCCGCCTGTATGGGAAGTCAGGCTTTTACAGGACAAAAATTTCATGAATGATATCCACGACAGGTATTTCCTTCTGCGGAAAAAAACTATAAGTCAGACTCATTTAAATCATATTATTGATTCTGTCGCAGTTCTTCTTGATGAAGCCCAGAAACGCCATTATCAGAAATGGCAGATTCTTGGTATCAATGTTGGCACACCCGAATGGGGAGACCAGCCGCTGACTTATTCGGGTGAAATCCTGAAATTCAAAAACTGGATAAATACGCGGCTTACATGGCTTGATGCAAATATGATTGGGAATTCCAATGCCTACAGGGATGGGTACAAAGCAATTTGCAGGTTGTTTCCGAATCCTGCCAATGAATTCCTGAATATCGAGTCCGATACAATAATCAGTAAAATAGTTGTGTACAACATTACAGGGATACCGGTAATTGAAATGACAGGTTGCAATGCCTATTCAATCACCCTGAATGTTTCACGTTTTAGTCCGGGTCTTTATATTGCCAGAATTTATTTCAGTGACGGCGAAATTGTCACCAGGCGATTTGTCAAAAAACAGTAAAAATTTAAGTTATCCCGGACGCCTGCCAAATAGTTTTAATTTTATTACTTTGTAATCAAACAAAATACTGAAAAATGAAAAAAATATCAATCTTTTCAATCATGTGCCTGAGCATGGCGTTTTGTTCCTGGACATTTGCAAATGCCCAGGAGGGATCTCGTTCCAGGGAATCTTTCAATGATGGATGGAAGTTTATCAGGTATTTCAATGCTTCAAATGAAACTGTCACAACCGACAGGGAACCTGCCGGATTACAGCTGCCGTCAGTGAATGATAATTCCTGGCGTACAGTGGATGTGCCTCACGACTGGGCAATCGAGGGTCCGTTCAGTGACACGCTTGAAAACAGTACAGGCCTCCTGCCGTGGAAAGGCATTGGCTGGTACAGAAAGCACTTCAACTTAAAAGAATCAGATAAAGACAAACGAATCTATATCGATTTCGACGGAGCCATGGCAAATGCAAAAGTATGGCTTAACGGTAAATATGTCGGTGAGTGGCCGTACGGATATACATCATTCAGGCTCGACCTCACTCCTTATGTAACGATAGGAAAGGAAAATATAATTGCTGTCAGACTTGACACAAAAAATTGGGATTCGCGCTGGTACCCGGGAGCAGGACTCTATCGTAACGTATGGCTTGTTAAAACCACACCGGTTCATGTTATTTTTAATGGACTCTATTGCACTGCACCCGAGATTAAAAAGGAACAGGCAACACTGGAGGTACAGGCAGAGGTAGAAAATAATCTTAACGAGCCTGTTCCCGTAACCGTTAAGGCTTCCATTTATAAACTGGATAAGAACCTCCGGCCTTCGGACGAACCGGTCAAAGAAACCGGGAAAGTCACTGCGGTGATACCTGCTGCTTCAAGGCATAATTTCGTTCTTGGAATGTATGTAAAAGACCCGGTTCTGTGGGATATTGAAAATCCCGAGCTTTATAAAATAGTTGTCAACGTATACAAAGGAGACGAAGCAGCAGATGTAGTTGAAACCAATTTCGGTTTCCGTACCCTCGAATTTACTGCCCGCGATGGTTTTCTCCTTAACGGAAAAAGGGTTGAAGTCCAGGGTGTATGCGACCACCACGACCTGGGAGCCCTTGGTACTGCATTCAATACCAGGGCCGCAGAGCGCCAGCTGGAGCTGCTCAGGGAAATGGGATGCAACGCCATAAGGACAAGCCATAACCCACCTGCGCCTGAGCTGCTTGACCTATGCGACAAAATGGGGTTCCTCGTTATGGATGAGGCATTTGATACCTGGATAACTCCCAAAAAACCGCTTGATTATAGTAAGATTTTCAACGCGTGGGTTGTTGAGGACCTTAAGGCACTTGTCCGCCGCGACAGGAACCATCCTTCAGTTTTCCTCTGGAGTATCGGCAATGAAATCAATGACCAGGATAAGCCAGCCCTGTCGAAAGCCCTGAATATGATGGTTAAATCAGAAGATGTTACCCGCCCTGTGACAGCAGCATGCAACTGGCCGATGTCGGGCACAAACGGATTCCAGAAATCCCTTGATGTTTTCGGTGTCAATTATAATCTCAAGGCCTATGAAAGATTTTTTGCGCTAAAAGACAATGCAACCATTCCATTTTTCTCAAGCGAGTCATCTTCAACAGTCAGCTCAAGAGGAGAATACTATTTCCCGATAAAACTGGGTGACCTTAATAACAGCCTTCCAGGCAAGGGCATATTCCAGCTCACCTCTTATGATGTTGCATATCCGGGCTGGGCGACCTCAGCCGATCAGCAATGGGAGATGATGGATAGATTCCCGGGAACTTTCGGCGAATTCGTATGGACAGGATTTGACTACATTGGCGAACCAACTCCGTATGACGGGGATATTACTGAGCTCAAAAATATCAAGAACCAGCAATGGAAGGATGAAGTCCTTAAAAGGCTCGAGAAGCTTGGAACGCAGGAGATACCTTCGCGCAGCAGCTACTTCGGTATCCTTGATCTGGCAGGTTTCAAGAAGGACAGGTTCTGGCTATACCAGTCAAGATGGAAGCCTGAAATGCCGATGGCTCATATACTTCCTCACTGGAACTGGCCAGAAAGGAAAGGTCTTGTCACTCCGGTATTCGTTTACACGTCGGGTGATGGTGCCGAGCTTTTCCTGAATGGTAAATCTCTTGGCATGAAAAAGAAGGGTCAGTTCGAATATCGCCTCAGGTGGGATGACGTCGTTTACCAGCCCGGAGAATTGAAGGTGGTTGCTTACAAAAACGGCCAGAAATGGGCTGAAGATGTTGTTAAAACCACAGGAAAAGCTTACCAGCTTTCAATGTCAGCTGACAGACCTGCAGTAGCTCCTGACGGGAAAGATCTTATTTATGTCACTGTCAGCATTGAGGATAAGGACAAATTGCTTGTCCCCCGAAGCAACAATCAGCTCGATTTCAGCATAACAGGTCCGGGCAGGATTGTTGCAACCGATAACGGAGATGCAACCAGCCATGAGTCATTCCAGGCAAGATCGAAAAAAGCCTATAATGGGCTATGCCTGGTCATTGTTGCAGCAGATAAAGGAGCAACAGGTTCTATAACCCTTAAAGCAGTATCTAAGGGACTTAAAGATTCCTCAGTTGCTATAAACATTCAGAAATAAGAAAACTTAACCACGGAGTTTCACAGAGTTTCACAGAGTTTCACGGAGTAACACGACAGATTGTACCTTTCCAACTCAGTGCATCTATGTGTGACTCCGTGGTTAAAAAAATTTCAGCTGCTTATTACTAATGTCTGAATGAAGCTGAATGGCTGGCAGCCGCATGTTAATTTAAGTTAAAAAGCCCCTGCTGAAATATTCGCATCACTTTAATTTCATACTTTCGTAGCCTGAAATTAAATTACTATTCAGTTATCTCATAACAATAAATGAAGAAGACAATAGTCATTACTGTAATAATTGTCGTGACTACACTTATTGCCCTCACTGTTTTCAATAGGATTGTATCAAAGAGAGAGAATACCTCACAATTTACTGAAGTCAGTTCAGGTAAGTTTGAAATAGCAATCACCACGACCGGTGAGTTGGTGGCAGAAAATTCGGTAGATATAAAAGGTCCGGAATTTTCGCAGGGACGGGATATACATTCAACAAATATTAAGATTACAGACCTGGTAGCTGAAGGAACTGTTGTTCAGAAGGGTGATTTTGTGGCATCTCTTGACAAGACCGAGCTTGATAATTCGCTCAAGGATGCCAGGGAGAGACTTACGACCCTGCAAACCAATCTTGACATGGCGCTGCTTGATACAGCAATGACAATGAACAGCATCAGGGACCAGATAAGCAACCAGAGACATACTGTTGATGAAGCTGCACTCACGTTCCACAACTCAAAGTACGAATCACCGCAAATCCAGCGACAGGCCGAGATTAGTTACGACCAGGCAAAGAGGGTGCTTGAACAGCTGCAGAGAACCTTGCTTCTGAGGGACGCACAGACAAAGGCCAATATAAAGACTCAACGCTGGTGGACTTCAAGGATTACACGCAGAGTCAAAGACTTTGAAGAGGTTCTCTCCAATTTCACCATTTATGCTCCCTCATCGGGGATGATAATTTACAAGAAGAACAGGTTCGGCACTAAAAGGAAAGCGGGTTCAAACATTGATGCGTTCGACAGGGTTGTAGCAACCCTGCCCGACCTAACATCGATGCTTTCGAAAGCGTATGTAAGCGAAATCGAGATAAACAAGGTTAAAAAAGGACTGAATGTGGTAATTACCGTTGATGCTTTTCCTTCAAAATCATATACCGGGACAATCCTCAGCATAGCAAATATTGGTGAGAAGCTTCCAAATACAGATACGAAGGTATTTGAAGTGATGATAAAAATTAATGGCACCGACATGAACCTGAGGCCTTCGATGACAACGAATAACAAGATAATGATCAGGACCTTCGATAATGTCACTTATATACCTAGTGAGTGTGTCCATACCGGAGCCGATACAATTCCGTTTGTCTACACAAAAAGCGGATATCGTCAGGTTCTGATCCCCGGAAAATCAAATGATAAGGATATAATCATAGAAAAAGGCCTTGAGCCGGGAATGAAGATCTATGTTACGGAACCTGCTGACGGCCAGAAATTCAAAATGTCAGGACAAAAGCTTATCAAAGAGATAAAGGAAAGGAAAAGAATAAAGCAGGATCTTGCTAATCAAGGTCAATGATTATACAAATAGTAAAAAGGCTAAATAAAAAAAGGGCTCAATTGAGTCCTTCTTTTATTTTCGGAAGTGTTTAATAATTACTTCTTGTCATAAACCATTGTGCTTGTCCTATCGCCATTCGGAGAAGTTCTGGTTGAAACAATAGAAAGAGCTGTCGGACTTGTAAGAGTCCATACTTCTGTGGTCGTCATTGTCATTGACTGACCATTACGGTCGAATGCCCTGGTTGTAACAATGGTGAGAGATTTTCCATCGGCTGCCCATGTAGCAACTGATTTGGCTTCACCCATTCCTGATGTGTTCACACACTCTTTTCCGTCAAGGGTATATTTGCTGGTAGTGGTCTGTGGTGTACCGCTCTGGTCAGGCCTTGTACGTTCTACTGTAAGAAGGTTTGCATCCTGTGTTGCAATGAAGTTACCCCCGCCAAAACCACCTCTCATGCCCTGGCCTTGTCCCGGCTGACCCTGTGGAGGCTGACCCTGGCCTGGCTGGCCCTGTCCAAAATTGCTCTTCTCAGTATTTAATGTCCAGGTTCCGGCGAAATTTGTTTTACCTGCCTGACCGTTTACGGCAAGAGGCGAAAACAAGAAAGCGCTGATAATCATTGCTGATAATGTAACTCTAAAAATCTTAACATCTTTTCTCATATTCCAGTTTTTTGGTTGAATTATATATGTATAGACAATTGGTCAAAGTTAGATATTCCATGATATCCCGGTTATTATTTAAGTTTTTTTAAGGAATTGCGTATGTCAGCCATGACTCATGATATTAAGAGTTCGTTTTTAAAAAGAAATAGATTATAATTGCAAACTGAAAACAAATTAACTAATACATTAATAAATTAAACTCATTATGATCAGAAAAATCCTCTCTCTGGCAATTACAGTATTATTGGTTTCGTCATGCGGAAATAAGACCGGAAGCGACAAACCTGTAAAAGTTGAATTTGCAGCTCTTGTTGAAAACCCAGCAAACTATATTGATAAAAACATTAAAGTTGAAGGTAAAGTAGTTATGGTCTGCCCTCATTCCGGCAAGGAGATGTTTATAGTTGGTAAGGACCCGGCTATAATGCTTAAAATTGCTTCTGGCGAAAACAGCCCTAAATTTCCGACGGAGCTTATGGGCAGCACAATATCAGTCGAAGGCCGTCTTGAAAGAGCTAATAGTGCAGAGACACCATCTGAGGAAGCCACGGACACTACTATGGAGAAAGCTTCCTGCTGTGGTGACTCAGCAAAAATGGGTATGAAGAAAGCCTCCTGCTGTGGTGACTCAGCAAAGATGGGTATGGAAAATGCAGACTCTGTCAAAAAAGCTGCCATGTGCAAGACTGAAGCAGCTCTTGCAAAACAAAGCTCACTTTCAGATCTAATGATGATCTATAATAAGCATGAAGTTGTAAAATAGATCTTACTCATAATTTATAAAAAGGTCAGACTTATCTGGCCTTTTTTATTTCTCTCGATCTCGTCCACTCCTTCATCCTGCCCTTGTACCTTTGTACCGTTGTACCTCTTCTTATACCTTCTTTAACGCTTCCATAACCCTCTCCGGAGTAAACGGCATTGTATAGAGCCTTGCACCTGTAGCATCAAAGATAGCGTTGGCAACAACAGCTCCTATACCAATTATAGCCGGTTCGCCTCCGCCCTGTGGAGGTTTGTCCTTCCTGTCAAGAATTACACAATCAAGCTTCGGCAGCCATGAGAATTTCGGAATATCATAGGAATCAAAACCACGGTTAAAGATATTGCCTCCTTCAAAGTGAATCTCCTCGGTAAATGTATATCCGAGTCCCATCATCATACAACCCTCCATCTGCATCAGTGCTCCTTCCGGATTGACGCAGAGACCCATATCCTGAGCACACGCTATACGCAACACCTTAACTTTACCGGTAGCCTTGTCGACCTGAACCTCAGCCATATGAGCCACCCAGGTTCCTGCGTCAGTTCCGCACGCTACACCAATACCCCTGCCACTGGGCGATTTACCGGCAACATAACCGAATTTTTCTGCAACAGCTTTAAGACAGGCGATCATCTTTTCATCTTTCAGGTTTTTCAGCCTGAAATCAAGCGGATCTATCCCTGCTGCTGAAGCCATTATATCAATCTGCGACTCGCGGGCAAAGGTGTTGGTATTGTTATTCGGAGCTCTCCACGCACCTGTGCCAAAAGGGTGAACCGGAGAAGTATCCTTTTCACTGTAGCTGGTAGTCTTCGCATTCGGAACATCATAAATTGTATCCGATCCCCGTGTTCCTGAAAAATAAACATGATAATCCCACATCTGGATCTTTCCCGATTTATCGATCCCGGAATTGATCTTAACCACTCCGGCCGGGTGAAAAGTATCATAAAAAAACTCCTCATCACGGGTCCAGGCAAGCATTACCGGCTTGCCGGCAAGCTTAGCAAGCCTGGCAGCTTCGATCCCCTGCTGGAATTCACCTTTGCCTCCGAACCCGCCGCCAACAAACGGGGTTATTACTCTTACATTCTCCCTTGTAAAACCGAGCTCACGCACAATCCCGTCCTGCAATCCGAATGGTGACTGGGTAGCGGCATATACAGTCATCTTACCATTTTCAAGTTGCGCCAGGGCTGTGTGCGGTTCAATAGCCGCATGTGCAAGATATGGATCATGGTATTCGGATTCAAATACTTTATCACAAATCTGCCTGCCTGCATCAATGTCGCCTGTTGTCCTTGCAACATTTACGCGGCTGTCGGCTTTCAGCATAAACTCATGAAATGTCTTGTCGCTGACCTTCATCTCATCAAAGGAATAGTCAGCTTTGATTTTTACGATCGCCTCATCAGCCTTATCCCGGTTTTCGCTAATCACTGCAATAAAGTCACCATCTCGTACAACTGAAACTCCTTCTACCTTCCCGGCTCCTGACGTATCTGCAGATACCAGCTTTGCACCATGTGAGGGTGGCCGGAGTATTCTTGCATGAACCATACCGGGAAGCTTCAGGTCGCCGCAATATTTTGCCCTGCCGGTAACTTTAAGGTAAGCATCGCTTCTCTTAAGTGATTTACCAACATAAGTGAATTTTGAGAAATCCTCAGGAGACGGTTTGTCGTCAAGAAATTTTTCAATCTTTTTGCCTTTTGCGAGCTGTCCATAAGAAACCTTGTTAACGGGGTTTTTAGTATCAACTATAATCCCATCACGGACTTCAAGTTGCGAAGCAGGAACACCCATCTGAGCCGAAGCCATTCCGACAAGCACGCCTCTGGCTTCGGCGGCTGCGGCTCTCATTCTCGGGCCAAAGCTGCGGGTCGACATCGATCCCCATGTTCCCTGATCATAAGGGCACAGATCAGTATCACCCATGACCATCCTGACATTTTCAAAAGGAACATTGAGCTCTTCAGCCATCTCCTGTGCCAGAGAGGTAATGATCCCCTGCCCCATTTCAATTTTCCCGGTGTAACAGGTCACTGTACCATCTTCCGCAATATGAAGAAATGCATTATAATCCTTCGGAAGGCTTCTTGCCTGTTCGGCAGGTGCAGAGAGAAGCTCCAGTGTGCTCCATGGCCTGAAGAAAATGAGTATACCCCCGCCCATAAGCTGAATGAAACTTCTTCTTTTTATTACCAGTCTCTCTTTTTTAACTGAATTCACAGCAGTATTATTATCTTTTTCTTTCATGATTACTTCCCTCCTTTCATTTCTCCGGCAGCTGTCTGAACAGCCTCAATGATACGAACATGTGCTGAACAGCGGCAGTAATTATTCTCCAGTCCGTCTATTATCTCCTGGCGGGTAGGTGAGGGATTCTTAATAAGCAGTCCGGTGACTGTCATGATCATGCCGGGAGTGCAATAACCACACTGAAGAGCATCATGTTCAATAAATGCCTTTTGAACCGGGTGCAGCTTCCCTTTCTTTTCAAGACCTTCAATGGTAACGATTTTTTTCCCTGCAACGTCACCGACAGACATTGAACATGACCTTNNAGCTCGGTCTTTTTCCCATTTAATGAAAAACGAATAGTCTCTTCCATATTTAACTTATTAGTTTTAATTCATTTATATAATCATCAGGAGTATCAATATCTTTCAGGACTGACGGGAGACCTGTTTCAACCTCTTCAATATCATCAGGATGGTTATCCATTATTCGTCTTAAAGTGTCGGAAGGCCTGAGATTTAAGATTTCATCATAATACTTACTGTCAATCATTACCGGATGCCCTCGTTTTTTTTCGTGGGAAGGAATCACAATTCCCTTTTCAGAGCTTTTAAAAGCTGAGATAACCATATTTAAAATTACTTTATCAACCATGGGCTGATCTCCGGGACAAATAAGCATACCTCTGAATGCACCAGGAATGAATCTTAAACCGCACTGAACTGATGAAAGCATACCCTGCTTGTAATTCTCATTAAAACAGCTATTTATAGTATGTTTCCCAATAACCTGCAATATTTCTTCCTTCCATGAGCCAAGAACAACTACTATTTTATCGGCATCTGA
>PMBC01000155.1 GCA_003152835.1 Bacteroidales bacterium
TATAAGTGTACGATGTACACTTAATTTGCACTGTTCCTAACCAGAACCAGCTGAGCTGCTATGCTTAGAGCAATCTCTTCCACAGTTATGGATTTTATATCCAGTCCTACCGGGGTGTAAATCTGTTTCCACTGCTCCTCCCCGGCCCACCTGTTTCTGATGAATTCATCCTTCATCCTTGCGACTTTCACCTTGCTTCCTATCATGCCTACATAAGCTGCTCCTGAACCGATGCAGGACTTTAATGCTTCTGCATCGTCATTATGGCCTCTTGTAACTATTACGATATATGTGTCTCTTCCCTTATTTATTTCTTTTATAGCCGGACCAATTTCACTGACTATTATGGCATCTGCGTCGGGAAGGTTTTCCTTGTTAGCAAATTCCTTACGATCGTCAATCACGGTAACATCAAAATCAAGCATTTTGCCAAGGTGAGACAACGCTTTACCTATATGACCGGCACCGCCAATAACCAGCTGTTTCTGAGGAAAAACATGTTCGAGCAGAACAATCACCGGCTTTTTCCCATGTATGGGAATCTCAGCTTGCCTGAATTCAGGAACAAAAGATGAAAGCATGTCAGAAGCTTCAGGACCAATCTTCTCCATGATCTCTGAAGTAAACAGAGGATTTTTTTCTGATGTCATCCATTGCCTTTCTATAGCGACATTCCCATCTTCTTCCCTGCTTACCAGTGAAATAAGGATTCCCGGCATCTTCGCTGAAATTGAATCTTTGATCTCCTTATATACTGTCAGGCGACGGCAAGGGTCTCCGTCGATCAGTATGGTTATCTCACCTCCGCAGATTGCCTCCTCCTTATTTGAAATATCATTATCAAGATGAAAGGTGATCCAGTTTGATTTTTTTGTTTTGCTGCACTCAGCTGCCAGCTCAGTTATTCTTCCTTCGACAATACCTCCGCCAATTGTTCCGGCCACAAGCCCATTTGAATCAAAGAGAGCCGAACTGCCTGGCTTTTGAGGGGTTGAGCCTTTAGTTCCTGTAACGGTTGCTAGAACCAGACCAGAATGTGAATGGCATATCTCAGGTATTATTAAGAAGATGTTTTTCATTTTCCTGTAAACAGCTTCATTCAATTAGTATCATGTAAACCTGATGTTCTGTAGGGCCACTTTATTATCCCCGGACATCTTAACAAATTTATTAAAATCGCCGGATTAATTATACTTTTACGTACAAGGGTAAGGCATACTTTAATAAATTTTAACTATCATGAGACATATACATGCAAGATTTCCTTTCGCATTGGTTTCCTTTATTATTCTGATGATTGCCTGCCAGAACAGTGACAATAATAAAAAACAGGCAGGAGATAAAAACAGCTGGCTTGAAGAGATGACAATCCCTAAGCTTCAGCTTGGATATAGTGAAGGTAAATTTTCTGTTGCAGACGTGGTTTCATCCTACATTGACAGGATAATGGAAATTGACATGAATGGTCCGGCACTTAATTCAGTTCTGGTCATCAATCCTGATGCAATGGAAATTGCAGAAGAGCTTGACAAAGAGATGGCGGCAGGAAAGAAAGGAGGGCCTCTGTTCGGTGTACCTGTGATACTCAAGGATAATATAGATACTCATGACAAGATGGCAACCACAGCCGGAGCTACTGTGCTCAGGAACTCATTTGCTCCTGCCGATAGCCGGGTTGCCGCAAGGCTCAGGGAGGCAGGTGCAGTGATAATTGCAAAATCGAACCTGAGCGAATGGGCAAACTTCAGGGCGATGATGTCATCGAGCGGATGGAGCGGTGTCGGGGGTCAGACTCTCAACCCTTATGTACTGGACCGCAACCCCTGCGGTTCAAGCTCCGGTTCGGGGGTAGCTGTGTCGGCGAACCTCTGCATGGCAGCAATCGGAACAGAAACCAATGGTTCAATTGTTTGTCCATCAAATAACAATGGCATTGTAGGTATTAAACCTACCGTAGGGCTCATTAGCCGTTCCGGGATTATTCCAATTTCGTATACCCAGGATACTCCGGGGCCAATGTGCCGTACCGTGAGCGATGCGGTTATCTTGCTGGGGGCACTTACCGGAGTTGATCCACGGGATGAAAAGACGAAACAATCTGAAGGCAAATACCTGACAGACTATTCAAAATATCTTAACACAGACGGACTTAGCGGGAAAAGGATCGGCGTCGTAAAAAACCTGATGGGTTTTTCAGATAAGGTTGACACACTGATGAGACTTGCAATTGCTGATATGAAAGCAAAGGGCGCTGTTGTAATTGAAGTGAATGCTCCGGAGAGCGCAGGTTTTGAAAAGGCCTCAATGGAAGTAATGCTATATGAGTTCAGGGATGGATTGAACAGGTATTTTGACGGACTTGGGGAAAATGCCCCGGTAAAAAGCATGAAAGAGCTGATCGATTTTAACATGAAGGATAGTATAGAACTGAAGTATTTCGATCAGAAGATACTTATTGAAGCAAATAAGAAGGGGGATCTTGGATCGCTTGGATACAGGGAAGCTCTGAAACAGATGCTTCTTGCCACCCGGGATAATGGGATAGATAAAATCATGAACGAAAACAAACTGGATGCTCTGATAGCCCCTACCGGTTCTCCCGCATGGAAGACTGACCTTCTGAATGGAGATCATTTTGTCGGCGGAAGCTCATCGCTTGCAGCGATATCCGGATACCCGGCAATAACTGTTCCGATGGGATTCATTGGAGAAATGCCTGTCGGGATCTCGTTCTTCGGGAGAGCATGGAGCGAACCGCTGTTAATAGAAATAGCCTACGCATATGAACAGGCTACAATGCACAGAAAACCACCAAGATACCTTGTAACAGATTAATTTCAGTTTGTACTTTAAACCTTAAATCAACCCGGCGGTATTATTTTTTTACTTCGTTTTTTTCTTCAGCGCTGAATTTGTTGGGTTCATCATCCATACTGGAGGCTTTTTTAAATTCCTTCATTCCCTGTCCTATCCCTTTCATCAGTTCAGGTATTTTGCGTCCTCCAAACAGAAGTACAATAACAAGTAAAATCAGCAGAATCTCGGTAAAACCCAAATTTCCCATCTTTTTATCTTTTTAATCGAGTCAAAGGTATTAATAGTGAATATCAAATACAAATATGAATTGTTAAATTGCTTTTAAGAATTAAAACAATCACCTGCTCAATTAATAAATAAAAGCGTCACAAACGCCCTTGATCAAGTCTGTGACGCTTCTTCTCAAAGTATTAAACAGGTTATACCTCGTCGGGTACGACAAACGGTTTCCTTGCCGGGCGGGTAAGGTACTTATCTGCCTCCTTATCTTTCACAAACTTTTCAGTCGCCGGATCAAAATACAGAGTACGTCCGGTGCGGTAGGCAATGTTGCCAAGATGAGCAAGCCCTGAAGCCAGGTGAGCTGTCTCGACCGGGGCATTAAGGATTGACTTATCATGAGCGCGAACAGCCTGTATGAAATTGAGAAAATGATCGCCTCCCTCTCTGCGTGATGGACCTGGTTTCTTATTCCTTCCAAGGAATGATTCGTATCTGTCATAATTATAAACAACAAGATACCCGTCACTGCCATAGAATATATTTCCAACCTCAGCTCCGTTTTCTCCATTGGTGATCCATGGACGCACTTCAAACTCGATGATTTTTTTCTCTTTCGGATAATAATAAGTTGTTGCCAGCACTTCAGGAGTCTCTTTTGCATCGTCGAAGAGAAATTTACCGCCGCCTGCAGTGATCACTTCAGGAAGGCCTACATTCAGACCCCACATGCAAAGGTCAGTCTCATGAATTCCCTGGTTGCCAACATCACCGTTGCCATAGTTCCAGTGCCAGTGCCAATTGTAATGAACCCAGTCGTGCGAGAAAGGCTGCATAGCTGCAGGTCCTGTCCAGAGGTCATAATCGAGACCTTCAGGAACAGGTTCTGTTCCTTTTTTGCCGACATCATCACGCCAGCGGAAAACAAGTCCGCGTGCCATGTAAACATTTCCGATAAGGCCCTCGCGCAGATGCTTGATTGCTTCCTGCACAGCCACAGAGCTTCGTAGCTGGACGCCGTGCTGGACAATCCTGTCATATTTTTTGGCTGCTTCAACCATTTTCCTCCCTTCACGAATATTATGGGATCCTGGTTTTTCAACATAAACGTCCTTCCCGGCCTGGCATGCCCAGATGGCAGCGAGAGAGTGCCAGTGGTTCGGAGTGGCAATACTCACAGCGTCAATAGATTTGTCTTCAAAAACTTTCCTGAGGTCCTGCTGCTGAATGACTTTTTTCCCATATTTGGCCTCAAACTCCTGGGCTCGTTTCCCGAGAATAATAAGGTCAGGATCACAAAGACAGGCAACTTCCACATCGGGCAGATTTGAGAATCCCTGTATATGAGCAGTTCCCCGGCCATTCACACCGAGAACTGCAACCCGCACTTTATCATTCGCTCCAAATACACTTGCCGGTACAATGGTTGGAATAGTGAGCAGAGCTGCAGCACCTGCAGATTTTTTGATAAAGCTTCTTCTTGATTCCTTTTTTTCCTCTTTCATACGTTATCTTAATTTTAGTTCAACTCAGAGAATATGGATGAAAAGATAGTGAATTATTCATCAGGTTATTTTTTGATGAAGGCAGGTTGTAATTTTATTAAGAATTTTTAACTATTGATTAGTAAAGAGTTGCACATTAGCGGAATACTTTCATTTTATTTTATCTTTGTTCGTGAGGAAAAAAACAATGGAACGCCGGAAGATTCATAAAAA
>PMBC01000069.1:0-5148 GCA_003152835.1 Bacteroidales bacterium
AGCCGTGCAGCTTTATGTGCCACGCCGATGAGGAACAGGTTTTTAGCCTTAATGTTCTGAAGAAGTTCCGGATAAAGCTTCCCGACATAAGTGTAATCGTCGTGGGGGCATATAACAAGCTTCCATGGCAAACCATCCTCTTTTTCCCAGCCTCTTCTGTCCAGCCTTGCCATGAGACTGTCCATTTGCCACGAATATTGTGCAAAACCTACAGTATCAACGAGNNCCAGCAGCCTGTCGAAATCCATGCTATTTGACCTTGGGGAACAACCAAGTACCACGACCACCATCTCTTTTGAAGGAATGATAAAGATCTGCTGACCATCATGACCCTCTGCTGAGAACATATCTTTAGGAGCTGAAGGGTATTCGTTGGATAAGTTGAGCCAGAAGAAGGCTCCGTACTCACCTTTACTGTCTGATACAGGCGTTGTTGTATACTTTACCCACCCTTCAGGTAATATCCTTTCGCCATTAAATACTCCGTCGTTGAGGTATAGTAAGCCAAATCTTGCATAATCGCGGGCGGTTGCATAGAGATATGCAGAACCGATAAAAGTGCCTGAGGGATCGACCTCAAAAACTATATCAGGCGCCCCGATCCTGTTAAAAAGCTGTGTGTGTGCAAATGAATAATATAATGAGTCGTTTTTTAATTGCTCCCTGATGAGGCGGGTTATAAGATTTACGTTGCCAGATGAATAGTACCAGTGAGTTCCGGCAGGATATTCCAAAGGCTGGCTGATTGCAAACTCACCCTTATCTGCTTTCGTAAAAAGCATCAGGTTTACGTCCGACCTGCTTCCATAATCCTCATTCCATTTAAGTCCGCTTTGCATCTGGAGAAGATCGTTCAGGGTAATTTTGCTTCTGTCATCGCCCTGCCATTCTTTTATGCCAACAGGTACTGAAATATCCATCATGCCTTGTTTTACCATTATACCAACAAGTGCATTGGTAAAACTTTTAGCCATTGACCAGCTCAGAAACCTTGTTTGCTGGTTAAACTGAGGCTTGTATGCCTCTGCAACCGGAACACCTTTATATAGCACCATAAATGCAAAAGCGTTACCGTTATATGCGTTATCAGTTATCAGTCGTTTTGAAATGTTATTCAGTTCTTCCGTGTTTACACCACTTAGAGGTCCGGTTAAAACGTCACCAAGCGGCCAGGCAATGGTATCCTGTGAATATTCGGCCTGAATATTACGCGGGTAAAAGGTTTTACGCAGGATCGCTTCAGGAATTTCAGTTAAAACCGTGGCACCGAAACCATCCCTGTAAATTGCTTTTGATTTACCCCAGAGAAGACGACTTACAACGCTCTTCTCATTAAAATCCACCTTATTTTTAGTAAATTTAATGAATGAGAAGTTCATGTCTGTCGATTCTACATCCTGCTGTGTTCTGGCCGATATAAAAACATCGGAACATAGGGTTTTGGCTGCATAGCCTGTAACTATCGGCAGAACTGAATTCATGTAAATGGCAGCACCCGATAGCGCGATCAGCAGGGTAATCAAAATCCCGTAAAATACTCTTTTCCTTGTCATTATGATCAATTATTAGTNNGAAAGTTTCTTAAACTTGTATGGATATTTTTAAATCTTCTGTTATGGTACAAATCGAGAAATCAACAATGCAGTATCTCTCTGACCTTAAGAAGCATAATGAGAGAGAATGGTTTGCTGCGAACAGAAAAAGGTATGAAGATGCCAGGAAAAACTATACTGATTTTATCCAGGCAGTAATTAATGAGATCACTTCTTTTGATCCCATACTTAAGGGATTAGAAGCTAAAACCTGCATATACAGGATCAACCGTGATATCCGTTTCTCAAATGATAAGTCGCCTTATAAAACACATTTTGGAGCATTTATCCTCAGGGGCGGGAATAAAAACATGCATTCATATGCCGGTTATTATATTCATATCGAACCGGGAAACTGTATGCTTTCAGGCGGTGCATATATACCACCGACGTCATGGTTATCTGCAATCCGGGAAAAGATTGATGTACAGGGCGGTGAGTTACTGAAGATAACCGGCAACAAGGAATTTATTAAATATTTCGGGGAACTTGAGGGTGAAAAACTTAAAACTGCTCCAAAAGGTTATCCAAAGGATCATAAATATATTGAACTTCTCAAATTTAAAAGCTTTCTTTCCACAAAACTCATTCCGGATGCAGAAGTAACGAAGAAAGAATATTTCAGCAATATCATAAGTGGATGCAGGGCGATGAAACCCCTTATTGACTTTTTAAATGATTATTAATAGCTCCTCTTTACAGGAATCTTTCTTATACGAAGGTTTAACGGAGTGACTTCCAGGTATTCATCATCTTTAATCTGTTCCATCAGTTCTTCAAGCGAGAACCGCAGCTTCGGAGCTATTTTCAGGCTTTCATCTGATCCGGATGCCCTCATATTGGTAAGTTTCTTGCCTTTCACAACATTTACATCCACATCATTCGGACGAGTATACTCTCCTACCACCTGGCCTTTATAAACCTTCTCACCCGGATCAATATAGAACCTGCCCCTGTCCTGCAGCCTGTCGATAGCATATCCTGTAGCCATACCCTGATCCAGGGAAACAAGCGAACCATTTGGCTTTGGCAACAGATCATCTCCTTTATATTTATCATAAGCCCTGAACCGGTGGTGCATCACAGCCTCACCTGATGTAGCTGTCAGCATATTGTTTCTCAAACCGATAATACCCCTTGATGGAATGTCGAACTCCAGATGAATAAGATCTCCTTTTGGTTCAATGACAATCATTTCACCTTTTCTTTGAGTAACCAGTTCAATTGCTTTGCCTGATTGTTCAGCAGGGACATCAATGGAAAGCGTCTCGTAAGGTTCCGACTTAACTCCCTTTATATCTTTTAAGATCACCTTGGGTTTTCCGATCTGAAATTCGTATCCTTCACGCCTCATTGTTTCTATCAGGATTGATAGATGAAGAATGCCACGGCCAAAAACATTGAATGTATCTTCAGAATCTGTCTCTTCCACCTTCAGAGCAAGGTTTTTCTCAGTCTCCCGGAATAATCTCGTTCTTAAATGTCTGGAAGTTACAAATTTACCTTCCTTCCCAAACAGCGGAGAATTGTTGATAGTGAAAACCATGCTCATGGTTGGCTCATCGACCTCGATTCGCTTGAGAGCTTCCGGATTCAGGAGGTCTGCCAGAGTATCACCAATCTCAAAATCTTCAAGTCCTATTACAGCACACAGATCTCCACATCGAACACTTTCAGTCTTTACGCGTCCAAGACCCTCAAAGACATAAAGTTCCTTAACCCTGACCTTTCTTACTGCTCCATCTTTCTTACACAATGTATAATCTACTCCAGTCTTTACTTCACCTCTGAAAACCCTGCCTATTGCTATTCTTCCGACATAGCTTGAATAATCGAGGGAAGCTACCTGCATTTGAGCTGTACCCTCAATATACGGGGGTTCAGGAATCTGTTCCAGTATTGTGTCAAGAAGGAAAGTTATATCTGTAGCGGGTTTTCGCCAGTCTTTGCTCATCCATCCATACTTTGACGAACCGAAAACCGTTTCAAAATTAAGCTGATCCTCTGAAGCATCGAGGTTGAACATCAGCTCGAATATATCCTGCTGAACGTCATCGGGCCTGCAGTTCTCCTTATCTACCTTATTGACCACTACTATAGGTTTCAGACCTAGGCTTATTGCCTTTCCAAGAACGAATCTTGTCTGCGGCATCGGTCCTTCAAATGCATCTACAAGCAGCAGGACGCCGTCAGCCATTTTCAGAACACGTTCTACTTCTCCGCCGAAATCTGCATGTCCAGGAGTATCAATAATATTAATCTTAACGCCTTTGTAATTGACTGAAACGTTCTTTGAAATGATTGTTATCCCCCTCTCCCTCTCCAGATCGTTGCTGTCGAGTATCAGATCACCCGCATCCTTCCTCTGGTCAAGCACCTTGCATTCCTGGATGATCCTGTCGACCAGGGTGGTTTTGCCATGATCAACATGAGCGATAATTGCTATATTTCTTAACGACTGCATAAAAAAAATTCAAGACTGCAAAAGTAATATTGTTAGCGGGAATATTGTAATAAACAGATTAAAATCGGTTTATAATAAAAAATTCATATATTTCGTTTCTAATCATAAAAGCAATTGTATGAAAAAAATGATCTTCACCCTTCTATTCGCCACCCTGACTATGATATCGGTTCATGGGCAGGCCGGTGTCAAGCTTGAAGTAGGCATGAAAGCACCTGCCTGGACATTCACTGATTCTGATAAGAAACCTTTTACAATGAATTCCTGGCCGGGAAAAGTTCTCCAGATCAACTATGTCGATCCCGATGAATCTGATCTGAACGATCCGTTTAATGATGCAGTGAATAAGGCAACAGATGTTGACAAGACTATAAGCAAGGATTTATTCAAGGGCTTTGGCATCGTTGACTGCAAATCGACATGGAAGCCTAACGGGCTTATCAGATTGATTGCCGGCAATAAAGCCAAGAAATATGACACCACTATCCTGTTCGATTATGATGCAACACTTCAGAGACTATGGGGAATGCCGAAGGACAGTTATAGTGTTGTTATTGTTGATAAGAACAGGATTGTCAGGGCTTTATACAAGGGAAAGATACCCCTGGAGGATAACGCAAAAATCGTTCAAATGATCATTGATCTGACAAAAGAATAATTATAATATTTTCTCAGCAAAGATTTACTCTGTGTCTCTCAGTGTCTGCTCCGTGGCACTCTGTGTAACAAAATGAATTTGAAGAACATACACAGAGTCACACGGAGAATTCACAGAGAACCACAGAGTTTTTTATTTCATGTAATATGGTAGTTCCCAACCTTTTGCTTATAGCCGGAACAGGCAATAAATCGGGCAAGACCACGCTAGCCTGCCGTGTCATTGAAGATTTCCGGGCGAAAGAAATTATGGCAGTCAAGATCACTCCCCACTTTCATGATACTGCACCTGGACTTCTTCTGCTTTCTGAGAACAAAGGTTACTCCATATATGAAGAATTGGATCCGAAATCAGCAAAAGATACTTCGAGGATGCTCAGGGCCGGGGCACGGAAAGTCTTTTTTGCAAAAGTAACCGATAACGATCTTCTGAAC
>PMBC01000069.1:5164-5697 GCA_003152835.1 Bacteroidales bacterium
TGGGTAATCAACACCCTGTTCGACTGATCAGTTTGATTCCCTGATATCGGAAATATCCCTGCCTAATTTTGCCTTGATTCTTTCAAGGTCATTCTTCATTGCAGCGACAGCCTGTATAAGTTGTTTCTCAGGCAGCACGGGGTCAGGAAGCTCGCTGCTGATAAAGTTTACAAATTTCCATATCTCCTTTACCTCGTTAATATGAACCGCATAGGGCTCATAAACAGGGTTCAGCGAATAGAGGACAAGTTTCCCGTCGTTTGAAAGGTTGTTCTCCACCACCTTAAAGACAATTCCGTCATTTATTGTGAAGATAACATAGGCTTTCCCGCTTATTATCTCACGCCAGTCCTGGACGAACTCGCCTGTAACCCATGAGCCGTTGGGGATCGGAAGCATTGAGTCGCCCTTAAGCTGGAAGGTTCTGTATTTTCTTTTTTCCGAAAGAAACGGAAGCCTGAATCTGGGTAATTCGCCAATGAATTCAGGGTCGGCGTAACCTGTAGCGTAACCAGCCTTGGCCTTCTCCTGAA
>PMBC01000166.1 GCA_003152835.1 Bacteroidales bacterium
TGATTAAAAAAAGATATACTTTTGCCCCTCAAATGGTCCTATAGTTCAATGGATAGAACGGAGGTTTCCTAAACCTTAAATCCAGGTTCGATTCCTGGTAGGATCACAAAAAACCCTCTTTAGCAAGAGGGTTTTTGATTTCATATTCTTATTTCCCCTGAACTGGCAATAGTTGCCTGAATGTGTACATGATGAAATTATCAGCATCAGAGCTGCTGATAACAATGGAATGAATCTGAATTCAAATCTATGTTTCAAGTTTAGATTTATTTATTTTGAATTTGAGTCTGGTTGATAAATGTAATAAAATTTCTCACTCCATGGTGTCTCCCATAGGTNNCTGATGAGATTATATGATACTTCCGGCACCTGGTCGTCGAGGTATGATTTCACTTCATATACTGTGATCTTTGAATCAGCAGGAGAGCCGTCTGCTTTTCCGTTCAGCGCTTCGAGCAAAACATAAGTAAAGACGCCATGTCCCAGGCTTTTAATCTCAGCAGACTGCTGATCGCTTTCTGATGATGCCATCACATGGACTCCCGAGCTTCTTGAGAGTTGCGCCAGAGCTTTCTCCTCAGTCGCTCCCCGCATTGCAAGCGCCTCAACCGACGCTCCTGACTGGCATGCATCGATGAAGACAACCTGTTTCAGCGCCGGAAGCATTTTAAACTTTTCCTGCAACTCGGTTACTTTCAGGGCGTTTTTAAGCTTATTATCCTGATACATCCCGGTAATCTCAGATGTAATGAAATAAAAAACATTGTCTTCAGTGCTCCCGTGTCCTGCATAAAAGAAGATAAATACATCCTCCTTCTTCATAGTCTTGCCAATCTCGTCGATATTTGCCATTATTTTCTCTTTAGTGGCATCTTTATCAAAGAGAGTATAAGAATGCATTTTATTAAATAGCTTATCCCATTTCAACCCCATAAAGGATGAAAATGATTGAGCATCGGCCTTCGCATACGTAAGGTTCATGCCTTCATTCTCATATTTGTTTATCCCGACACTTAAAACATAGCAGTCAGAGGTTCTCTGAATTCCCTTATAAGTGATATCTGTTGATTGCGGGGCCGATTCAATCTCGCCGTTGCTGAAGGCTGATATTGTTATTTCATTCTGCCCTGGAATCAGGTTAATCTCAAATGTCTTCATCACATACTGTCCGGACTTCGTCATCCTCTGCAGATCGGAGGCGTCCACATCCTGTCTTTTCCCATTCTGAGTCACTTTCAGTTCCTTAACTCCTCCGCCGTTATTCGTCACCTTTACCATGAATGTCACGATTGGATCTTCGGTATTTGTTCCCTTATCAGGCTGAACTATCTCGACTGAAGGGGGAGGAAACTTATCTATCGCCCCTGAGACATTCTGGCGGAATGCAGTTCCATCCCCGCCGAATGATTCACCGTAGAGTCCTGGGCGATAGAATTCGTTGAAGAACTGGTTAATGGAATAGAGTTCTGTCCCTTTTACAAATGATATGTAGTTAAAGGCACCCTCCGAAGCATCGAAATAGCCGCCAGGGTTCCTGAGGAACCAGTCGTTTTCGTTCAGGAAAGTCATGGATACCATCTCCCGTTTTTCAGAAACGTTCCATATTCTTATCGTTCCGTCACGGCTTCCGGAAATGATGTATTTAAGATCGCTGGTTATGTTCACATCTCCTACGCCTCCCTGGTGACCCGTCAGCTCGCAAACAAGGGCCCCGGTAGTGGCATCCCATTCCTTCACGAGAAAATCGTCGCCTCCTGAGACAATATAGTTTCCCGAAGCATCAAATTTCGCATTATAGACTCCACCCGGGTGTGCTTTGATCTTCAGTATCTGGATCCCTGACAAAAAATCCCAGACCCGCACCGTGCCGTCCCATCCTGCAGTTATGATCTTATCGCCTCCCGGATTGAAGTTAATTGAATTAACAAGGTCAGTATGCCCTGTAAAGACACGGATCTCTTCTCCTGTATCAATTTCCGTCATGGTAAGTTTTTTGTCGAGCCCTGCCGAAATGAAATAGACCCCGTTTGGTGAGAACCTGACCTGGTAGACTGCTGTTCTGTCGTGCGGTGAAACAGCTTGTACGCTTTTACCTGTCTTTATATCCCAGATAATAACATAACCACCCCAGTCGGCAGTTGCCAGCATACTGTTATCAGGACTGATATCGACCGAGAAGATTGCATTATTCTCGTCCGGAAACTTTATAACTCTTACCGTATCGCCCGTCTCAACGTTCCAGACGATTGCCTTGCCGTCGAGGCCGCCGGTGACAAGGTATTTCCCGTCTTTGCTGAAATTGAGGCTTATAACCATACCGTTGTGTCCTCTGAGGGTTTTAAATACCTTTCCTGTCTTAAAATCGATAAGCTTTGCATTATTGCCTGTGCGCCCGACAGCAATAAATTTCCCGTCGGGACTCAGTTTTGCTTCATTCACAAGGGCGGCCCAGTACATATATGAATTTGTCAGTATTCTTTCATCTACCTGGTTCAGGTATCCTTTAAGTGTCATTGTCTTCTTCCCGGTTGCTACATCCCAGCAGTCGGCAACTCGTTTCTCTCCTCCTGTTATGATCTGCTTGCCGTCAGGACTAATGGCCACAGCAAGCACCTTATCATCAGAATAATCGCCTGCTTTAATAATTAGTTTACCCGATTTGAGTTCCCATGCCTCAGCAGTTCCATACTCAATACCACAGACATATTTATTGTCGGTGCTGACAGATATTTTCTCCGGCGAGCCCTGTCCATAAAATTCACGGACCATCGTTCCCGACGAACGATCAAACATCTTAATGGAGTCGGAACATGTAAGAAGAATATACTTATTGTCGGGAGTTATAGCTGCATCAGTAATGCAGGTGGTGCAAGTTGAAAATGTTTTTTTGAATTTTCTTATTTCCTTACCGCTTTTACCATCAAAAAGAATAGCAGTATTGTCGCCTGCTCCTGCTACAATAAATTGTCCGTCTCTGCTATACGCAACAGATCCAGTTTCCGGGTAATCGAATCCTTTTTCAGAGTAAATATCTGCAGGGACCGGTACCAGTTTCATCAGCTCCTCACTATTGAGAATGTTCCAGACTGATATGCCTGATTTCCGGCTGCCGGTTACGATCATGGAACCATCAGGACTGAAGGATGCGCATGTGAATCTGCTACCTGCAGGTGTCAATTTTTTTATCTGTTTCCCGGTAGTTATATCCCAGACAATGCATACCCCAATGTCGTCTAGTGATAGAATTT
>PMBC01000185.1 GCA_003152835.1 Bacteroidales bacterium
GCTTTTTTCTTCCAGTCGATGATTTTCAGCGGTTGCGGCAATTCTGGCATCTGATCAATGCGTGGCAACGAGGTCTGAGCCACAGGTTCGCCTATTTTACAGGAGTGTAATGCAGTCAGCAGCGTCAGAACTATTATTATATAACTTCCTCTTTTCATTTATCTTCAGAATAAGATTGTTTCATAATGTTTTTTGCCAGCAGAATCGATAACATCTGTACCAATGCAACAATAATAAGGGAGTAGCGGAGTGCAAAAGTTTCCGAAACATATAATGCGAGGAAGATAAATAAGCCTAATCCAACAACCCTGCCGGCATAAAGGCCAAACTCATGATTGAGGATATAAGCGTATTTATTCCGGTTTTCACGTTTCGAAACTACATCAATCACTTTCATCATAATTGGATAATAGGCCAGATCGTGCATGGGTTGGAAAAAAACCTTGCATAAAACAAATACCATTACCCCGATCATGGACAGTTCAATACCGTTTATGATAGTTCCTATGAGAAAAATTGTAATGCCCACGCCAAAAATTAATATGCGGTGTTTTGGCTTAGCAAAGCGGCCCAACAGGTAAATAAGAATGGCTGTCAATCCGCCGCTTATTCCCTGAATCAGTCCCAGTGAACCCTCTTTTCCTACATATTTCATAATGAGCATAGCCGGAGCTGTAACCAGGAACCCTTGTACAAGGCCCTTAAGGGCTGCCAGTAAAATCTGTTTATTCCAGAGCCTGTCGAAGCGGAAATACAAAAAATCTTTCTGCTCCGGGTTTTTGAATTTGCCACGAGCCAGCGAAAAACAGGCCAGAATGGTAATCGCAAACACAATGAGTGTTACAATGCGATAGCCCTTGTAAATATTAAAAGTGATACCGAAAAACTGCTTTCCGTCAATCGAGGCCAGCAAAGCACCTATGGCTAGCGGAACGATAATATTTGAAATGGTAAAAAAGAAAGATTCCAGCCCGAAAAAGTAATTACGGTTTTCATCCGAGGTAGTGTTTAGCGCCATCAGGTAGCGGTTAGTCCAGAAAAAACCGGATGATGCGCCAATCAGCGTGCCAGAGATAATCAGCCCAACCAGCGAAATATCTTTCACAAACATCATCCCTACCATTGACAAACCGCTTAGCAGAATACCAAAACTGTAAAGGTTGGCAACCTTAAAACTTTTCAGCAGAAATCCGTTGGCCAATGAGGTAATGATGATTCCGGTGTACATAGCCACCTGAAAAATTGCCACATAGCTGGTATCGGCAAAATAGCGCATAATGTAAGCAGCCATGAAGATTTCCACCACAGGCAGTACCAGGGCATACAGCATATTGGTAATAAGCAGCACCCGCATATTGTACGGCATCGAGAGGAAAAAGCGGTACTCGGTAGTTAGTTTGGTTATCATATCCGTATAAGTCTGTTAAATCAGTGTTGAAAGAATTTCTGAGATCGAGAATCTTGCACCGCAGATCACTTCATCGCTTGCTCCGTAATACATAAAGATGTCATCACCTTTCACATAATGGCCGTTAGTAAATATCACATTCCCGAAAAATCCGGTTTGTTCATAAGATTGTAAAGGTTCCATAACCGGTTCAGTGCTGCGTGCAAGAACTTTTGAAGGATCATTAATGTCGAGTAGCAGGGCGCCCAGGCAATAGCGATGGTCGCTGTTAGCACCATGATAGATTTCAAGCCAGCCTTTTTCAGTCCTGATAGGTGCTGCGCCAGCACCGACACGTACCGAATCCCACATGCCGGATCGCGAGGTGGCAATGCACTTATGCCTGCCCCAGTGGATCAGGTCGGGTGACTCGGCCACCCAAATATAGTTCCCGCCCAGTTCAGGGCTACTGGGTCGATGCAGCGCATAATATTTCCCGTTTATCTTTTCTTCGAAGATGGCGCAGTCCTTATTATGAGGCGGAAAAATCATTCCTTCGCGCCTGAAGTTCTTCCANNCATCGGCCATGGTTGCTACCCGGCAGTCTTCAATACCAAAAGTTTCAAGTTCCCCTTTGCCAAAAATGGGAGGGTATCCATCCGGTTCATAAAAATGAACACCATCATCGCTGCAAACGAGTCGTAGGTAGGAGAGTGTAGTAAGATAATCTTTATTCTTGTAGTTGATTACCCGTGGATCAGAAGCATCCAGATTGGGATCATTTTTGTCGAAGTTCATAATTTCAATTTCACCTTTGTAATTATATACCGGGAAGCTGATTTTGCCTTCAATCTGTTTGGGTCTTTCAGCAACACGAATAAGTAGCCATATTTTTCCGTCGAATTGAAAAACACCTGGGTTGAGCAGGCAAACTATTTCCATTCCTTCAATGCCGGGTTTCAGATCGGCCGGAAGAAGGAGCGGGTTTTGCGTGAATCGTTTTGAAATATCTTTCATAAAAAATAAAGTTTTAACCAATTAAAAAACCTGTATTATAATTTATATCTGTCCATTGCCCCTTTAACGGATGAATAATCATTCACTTATTGCATAGTCAACAATGCCTCAATAGTAGACTATGCACCCGAGTTTTATTTATATTGTTGCCTGTTTTGATAGCATCCCAACAACGGTCTATATTTATTGTATTTCAGCTATTTGTCTTCTTTATAATCAGGATCCATATCAGGGGTTCTCAATCCTGCCACTTCATCTGCCATAAGTATAAAAACATTCCAGCACAATCCTTTGGTAGATGGCCACCAGCTATCTGTTGTGGTCCATTTTGTAGGCGTAAACTCTTTACTGAATGGCCATTGGGGATTGAGGTATATCTCTGCCCACACCCTGTTTTCCATCAATATGGCTGCTTTCTTCCATCCGTGTTTTAATCCTACNNTTACTATAATTTTCTTCTCCAAATTTTTCAAAAGGCTGATAATCTCCACTGAGATAGGCAAATCCCTTTGCATCCTTTGTTAATCTTATGCAGATGGGTGCAGTAGTACCATATTCCGGGTGAGGTGAGTCGGGTACTTTATTTAGAATGGGTATTTGGTCCAAATGATTTTTTACCATTTCATCCGTTAGCATTGGCCTGTTGAATAACCATAAGGAAAAGAATTCCGGTTCCAGGTCAGTAAGGGAAATGATGTCGGGAAAATTCCGGTCGAACAATAAATGTTTTCTTTTTGTATCATAAAAATTTCTATATTCTTTTTCAGCCTTTTGAATATACGCTTCGGAAATATCAAAACCCAATTCTTTTATTGTTCTTAATGCGATGGCCAGCATGCCCTGGTTAACAGCCAGCCGGTCTGTTTTAGGATTAAAATCAACAATATCTATCTGGCTCAAAGAAAAATGTGCTTTGCATTTTCCATCTTTGTCAGCATCAAATTCGTTCAATACAAAATCAACTGCTTTTTTAATTTTTTCCTGTGGAAGTGTTACGCCGAAACGACGTTTGTTCATCATTGCCCAAATTAGCCATTCGATGGTGGCTTCGTTGTCTTTTACCTCTACCGACCCCATAAGCGGCGTAATAATAGTGCCAATACCGCCTTCGAGTGTTTGTGTTTTGCCCCATTTTTCCCAGATGGCAAGGTTCAACTCTTTATTGTAAGATGCTACTGTAGAAAAAAAAGAGTCCCTGTTGTACATATCCGGTGCATAATTCATATTGGGCACATTAAACGGCGTAAAATCCTTTACATCTGTGATCCAGGTAAGCATATTGAAGTTGGCNNTACAACATTTTTTCTATCAGCGATCCTTTAAAGCCTTTCGCTTCGGCTAACCGTGACTGTGAAGAGATCATAAATTGTTGATGCGATTTCCATGGTTCAACAAAAACGTAAGTAGTTTTCTCCACCTTCTCGCCAAGCGGAAGTATGTTGTAAGGCTCGTGTTGTGGTTGGTGTTCTACAAATTGCAGATCTTTTATCTGTAGCTTACATTCTTTTCCTGATTGAGTGCCAATAAACATGGATACACTATCATTTTCAATATAAGGCACTAATATACTTCCTTTAAAAAGCGTCCATTCATTTTCGACCGAAGGAAAGTTATCAATGTACTTTACCCCATCTTCCAGTTCAATGGTTTTTTGCCCGTTCTTAACTCTAAATAGTTTTAATGCCAGGGGTGTATTCCCTTTACACAAAAATGAAATGGTGTATATGCTCTGATCTTTAAATGGTGCAATAAATTCTATCCCGGCCCTGCCTCCCGGATGGCCGGTTATTGAAATAAGCCCTTTCTCTTTCTCTACTTCCGCATTGCCTTGTTTTTGATATGCAGTAGCTGTTTTTAATACGATTTCTGCACCGGCATCAAGGTTGTACATTTCACCAAATGTTTGTTTAATGTAATGATTATTTTGTGCTCTGTCTGATAAACTGGCAACGGAAAATAAATTAGGATCAGGCAATTTGCGCATGCCTACAAACCCACCTCCACGTCCGGTAAACCGGCGACGCGTATTTCTTGTATACTGATTTTTATAACCGGCGTCTGTTAAAAAACCAACTACATTATTATCAGGGGTAATAAAGCCTGCTGAAGGAAACATTTCATGTACAAAGCCACCGGGAAAATTATCGTATTCAAATGTTACATATCGCTGTGGTTTTTCTGCAGGCCTGGCTGTTTGTTGCAATATATAATACATGCCCGGCATGGATGGCTGAAACAACTCAATCGTCTTTTTTATAATATTAGAATTAACCACCTGGTAGGTTACAGTAACAAATAGATTGGCATCTAACTCTTCTATGTAAGAATCTCTTTTTAAGGTGACGCTCTTTTCATTACCTGCCCATTTCTGGCCTGTCCATTGCTGCATGTTTACTACAGTACTTAAATCAAGATTATACATTTGCAGGGAGAATTCTTCCGTATTGGTAACCACCAATTGATTGCCATTGTATATATCAACATGAAAACCTGCCTGATCATCGCCAGCAACTTTAAGTGAAAGTTGTTGACTGATGGCGAATGAATAGTTTAATAAAGTAAAAAGGCAAAGAAAAAAAACTGGTAACTTGTATTTACGATGTAACATATGCAGCAATTGAAATTTTACAAGAAGTTGATTACCCGAGGATCAGAAGCATCCAGATTGGGATCATTTTTGTCGAAGTTCAAAATTTCAATTTCACCTTTATTTTTATATTGTAAATTCCGGTGATATTGAACACTCTTGTCCGATTTAAAGTGAGAAGTGTTTTTTTCATCAAGAACAAAGAGTGTTATTAAACTATTCTATTTAATTCAAATTTAACTATTTTTTCTAATTTATTGAATACTTGAAAAAGAACCCATAGTTGGCATGCCTATAAATCGAGCAAATGTTTCCCATGTGCTTCCCATTTTAAAATACTATTATTAAAGACAGTTATCAATTGTAAAACAAAAAATATATCTGAACCCTGAAAAATCGTGAGCTTATTAAAATAAAGTCCTCAACTGGTAAATTAATACTTACTTTATCACTAATGAATGCTTTTTTGCAGAATCGGAAATGTTGACTACTTTTGCGCAGGATTATTTCGGGGTGTGGCGCAGTTGGCTAGCGCACTTGCATGGGGTGCAAGGGGTCGTCTGTTCGAGTCAGATCACCCCGACTTAAGTAGGACGCAATCGTCATATATATGGATGATTGCGTCCTTATTTTTTAAATAGTATTTCCTCTGCCAAACATCCCTCATCAGGAAAAGCAATATAACCCATGGATAATCTATTTACCCTGTAATTTTAGTCATGGATTTTTATAATTTTACCTGGTATTAAAACTGAAAATAAAGATGGAATTGTTTAAACCATTGGACGTCAATCCGCAACCTGCAAAAGCTGGAGAAGGACATATAGAGAAGGTAAAGTGTCTTATAATCGGCTCAGGACCTGCAGGATACACTGCAGCAATCTATGCTTCAAGGGCAAATCTCAAACCGGTACTCTATACCGGCATTCAGATGGGAGGACAGCTTACCCTTACTACCGAAGTTGATAATTTCCCTGGTTACCCTGAAGGCATTAAAGGCCCCGAAATGATGGAAGATCTGAAAAAGCAGGCTGAAAGATTTGGCGCTGATATCCGTTTTGGGATTGCAACTGATGCCGATTTCTCTGGCCGGACACATAAAGTTGTGATCGACGAAAACAAAGTTATTGAAGCCGACGCTGTCATTATTGCAACCGGGGCAACGGCAAAATACCTTGGTCTTGATGCTGAAAAGAAATATGCGGGACAGGGAGTCTCAGCCTGTGCTACATGTGATGGCTTCTTTTACAGGAAGAAGGACGTGGCTGTTGTAGGAGGCGGAGATACGGCTGCGGAAGAAGCAACATATCTGGCAGGATTATGCAAAAAGGTTTACCTTATCGTAAGGAGAAATGTCCTGAGAGCTTCCAAAACAATGCAGGACAAAGT
>PMBC01000187.1:0-13614 GCA_003152835.1 Bacteroidales bacterium
ATGAATAACCCGTTTGTGGCAACAACTTTTCCTACTTCAAACACCGATTTCGGGTTCAGCCTCAAGTTTATGCTGGTCCAGTAAGAAATTATTCCTCCTCCTTCTGTTTTTACATTTTTTTCAGAAAACGTTTGAAACAAAGTCACACTTGTTTATTCCCCCCTGACAAGACGAATCTGCGTGAAAATAAATGACATACGCAGTTTTAATTGACAATCATTTTATATATTTTTGGATAGCTTTCCTATGATTTATGCAGAAAACGAAACGCCGGTAATATTGTAAAATACTAATTGTTTAAATGATAATACCCCCTTCCCAACCTTCCCCCAAAGGGGAAGGAGCACTATGCAAAGCTTTTCCCCCTTGGGGGAAATAAAAAAGGGGGTTTGTTGAAATAAAATGGAGATCCTTGAAAACGTACATAAAACTATTTCAGGATGTATAAAATTTTTATCATTAATTACTGATATTGATTTTTATAAAAGCTAAATGGTATGGCAAGAACTAAACCGCGTTTAAATTTCTGGCAGATATGGAACATGAGTTTCGGATTCCTGGGGATCCAATTTGGGTTTGCTTTGCAGAATGGAAATGTCAGCAGGATTTTTGAAACACTTGGAGCTAAAATTGATAATATTCCCATACTCTGGGTTGCAGCCCCGGTAACAGGACTGATCATGCAGCCTATTATAGGCCACATGAGTGACAGAACATGGAACCGGTTCGGACGCCGCCGTCCATATTTTCTCACTGGTGCAATACTGGCCTCGATTGCGCTCATTCTCATGCCAAATTCACCTACGTGGTGGGTAGCCGCAGGGATTCTGTGGATCATGGATGCCTCCATCAACATCTCTATGGAACCTTTCAGGGCATTCGTCGGAGATATGCTATCTTCGGAGCAGCGGACAAAAGGTTTCGCAACGCAGACATTTTTCATTGGAATCGGTGCAGTCGTAGGTTCTTTTCTTCCATATATACTTGCAAACTGGTTAAATGTACCTTCGGAACCTTCTCCCGGCAAATTAATTCCACTTAACGTCAAATTATCATTTTACATTGGTGCCTGTGTCTTTTTACTTGCAGTTCTGTGGACCGTGCTGCGCACAAAGGAATATTCACCAGAGGAACTAAAAGAATTTGAGGAAGGCGAAAAGATTGCCATGGGTGTTAAGAACTCAGAGCTCAAGGCACAAAGTGAAGAGAATGGGGCTCAGGGAATGACCAGATTCTACAGACCGGGTTTAATATGGCTGGGAGCAGGACTGATCCTGACATTTATTCTTACAAAAGTAAATCTGGAACCGCAGTTATATGTTATATCGGGAGGCATTTCTCTGTTCGGACTATTGCAGATCATTGCAGGGGCACTTCAATCCGCAGGCAAAGGAGGAAACGGGCTTAACTCGATACTTACCGATCTGAAAAACATGCCATCCACGATGGGACAGCTTGCCTTTGTACAGTTTTTTACGTGGTTCGCGCTTTTTTCAATGTGGATATACACGACTTCGGCTGTCACTTCGCATATTTATGGTACGAGTGACACCACCTCCCTTCTATATAATAAAGGCGCCAACTGGGTCAGCTTTTTGTTTGGCATCTATAACGGATTTGCAGCATTAATGGCTTTTCTCCTTCCCGCAATGGCAAAAGCCACTTCAAGGAAAGTAACTCACTCCATATGTCTTGTGATCGGAGCTATCAGTCTTATTTCAATAAGCCTGATAAGCACTCCCTGGATGCTGATCTTCCCGATGGTCGGGATAGGCATAGCATGGGCCAGCATATTATCAATGCCGTATGCCATGCTTACCGGTGCTCTTCCTCAAAATAAGATGGGTATTTACATGGGGATATTTAACTTCTTCATTGTGATACCACAGATTCTTGCAGCAAGCATACTTGGCAGCATGGTAAAACATCTCTTCGAAGGCAACACAATGAACGCCCTGATATCGGGAGGCATATCAATGCTGATTGCTGCACTGATGGTGAAATTTGTAAAAGACGTTGATGACAAGAAAAAGGTATGAATCTGAAAGCCTGCATTTTTGATCTTGACGGAGTAATAGTCGATACTGCAAAGTACCATTTCCTTGCATGGAAGAGACTTGCCGGTCAGCTTAAAATTGAATTTACTGAAAAGGACAATGAAAGGTTGAAGGGGGTGAGCAGGATGGCTTCTCTCAATATTATTCTCGGGATCGGGAATAGGCATCCGGATGTCAGGACAAAGGAAAAATATGCCGCCCTGAAAAATGAATGGTATGTCGATTATATAAGCAGGATGACGCCTGATGAGATTCTTCCCGGGAGCGTCAAATTCATTAACGAGCTGAAAAAAGCAGGCATTAAAGTGGGACTGGGCTCAGCAAGCAGGAATACGCCTTTGATACTTGAACGCGTCGGGATGGAGGATTTATTTGATGCCGTGGCTGACGGCAATATAGTACACAAAGCCAAACCTGATCCGGAGGTGTTCCTGACAGCTGCAAAAATGCTGAATGTCGATCCCCGGTACTGTATCGTTTTTGAAGATGCCGTTGCTGGTGTCGAAGCGGCCCTGAATGCCGGGATGATGTGTGTTGGGATCGGTTCGGAAAAGATCCTCACTAAGGCTCATTTTGTAGTGTCTGGACTGGCAAAGATGAATATTGAAAAGCTGAAAGAAATTGAAGAAAGGATAAAATCATGAACATCTGTTATAAAATGGATGAGTGGCATATAGTCGAAGAGGGATTTCACCCTGAAAGGAACAGGGAATCGGAAAGCATCTTTTCGATCGGGAACGGTTATATGGGACAGAGAGCCAACTTCGAGGAGCAATATTTAGGCGACTCACTCCAGGGGACATATGTGGCAGGCGTATACTATCCCGATAAAACACGGGTCGGATGGTGGAAAAACGGATACCCCGAATACTTTGCAAAAGTTCTGAATGCTCCTAAATGGATAGGGATTGATGTCTCTGTAAATGGCCATCCCGTAGATCTTTCCACCGCAAAGATCGTATCCTTCAGGAGAATTCTGAATATGAAGGAAGGATACCTTGACAGGAACTTCAAAATAGCGCTTCCGAAAAGCAAGACACTCGAATTCAGCACCAGGAGGTTCCTCAGCATGTTGGAACCTGACCTTGGTATTGTCAGATATTCTGTTAAATCCATTGATTTTGAAGGAACCATTGAGTTCAATTCATACATCGATTCGGATGTAAAGAATGAAGATGCAAACTACGGGAAGAAATTCTGGACTGAAGTCGGGAGGGATTCATCGGCAGGTACGGGGGTCATCATTTCGAGGACAATGAAGACAGACTTCCATGTGGCAACAGGAATGTCATGCAGCCTGACCAGGAATGGGAAGCCTGTCACTGTAAAACCATCTGTAGCTAGTCGCGAAAAATATATTGCCAGCACATATCGCACAGAGATTAAGCCGGGCGACGAACTGACAATGGTCAAGTACGTTTCCGTGCTTTCTTCACTGAATAACCAGAAAGATGCCCTTATGGGCGATGTTAAAAAACGATTGGCAGAAGCCTCTTCAAGGGGATTCGACAAGCTGTTTGCCGATCAGCGGGCTGAATGGAGGAAAATATGGGCATATTCAGATGTGGTGATAGAAGGTGACGTTGCCGCCCAGCAGGCAATTCGATTCAATATTTTCCAGCTTAACCAGACTTATACCGGTAAAGATGAGCGCCTCAATATAGGACCTAAGGGATTTACAGGCGAAAAATACGGTGGAAGCACCTACTGGGATACGGAGGCCTTTGCTCTTCCTTTCTTCCTGAAAACTGCCGACCAGAAAGTAGCCAGGAACCTGCTACTTTACAGGTACAAGCATCTTGGTGCCAGCATTAAAAACGCTGCCAGGCTGGGATTCAAAAATGGAGCTGCGCTTTACCCCATGGTAACGATGAACGGCGAAGAGTGCCATAATGAATGGGAGATAACTTTTGAAGAGATACACCGGAACGGCGCAATTGCCTATGCTATCTATAATTATATAAGGCATACGGGCGACATTGGTTATATGGTCGATTTCGGGCTGGAGGTTCTGATTGGCATTTCGAGGTTCTGGAATCAGAGAGCCACCTGGTCGGATCATAGGAAGAAATATGTGATACTCGGAGTCACAGGCCCCAATGAGTATGAGAACAATGTCAGCAATAACTGGTACACAAATACCCTTGCCGTATGGACATTATCATATACGCTAAGTTGCCTAGAGCAGCTTAAGATTGATAACCCTGCAAGATTCAAGGAGATTGCCGGTAAGACAGGCCTTGATTTTGAGAAGGAGACATCAGAGTGGCAGAAGGTGATCGGCAAAATGTACCTTCCTTTCGACAGCGACAGGAAAGTATTCCTTCAGCAGGATGGATTCCTCGATAAGGAGCTTATGCCTGCCGATAAAATTCCGGCTGAAGAGCGTCCGATAAACCAGCACTGGTCATGGGACAGGATTCTCCGCTCATGTTTCATAAAACAGGCAGACGTTTTGCAGGGTCTTTATCTCTTTGAAGATAAATTTGACCTTGAAACTATAAAGAGAAATTTCGATTTCTACGAGCCGATGACCGTTCATGAATCTTCATTATCGGCTTGCATTCATTCTATTGTTGCATCCCGTATCGGCAATACTGCAAGAGCATATGATCTCTACCTGAGGACAGCACGTCTTGACCTTGACGATTATAACAATGAAGTCGGCGATGGGCTGCATATTACAAGCATGGCAGGAACGTGGCTTGCAATTGTTGAAGGGTTCGGAGGAATGAGGATTCTCGACAGCAAGGTGAAGATCCACCCAATGATACCGGATCAGTGGAAATCATATTCATTTCATGCAAGGTTCAGGGGAATCCTTTTCGAAGTTACGGTCACGCATAAGGATATCACTGTGAGGAATATTTCGGAGAAGACATTGCAAATAATGGTATATTCGAAGAATTACCGCATACCTGCTTCAGGTAAGGAAAACATACCTATCGAAAAAAATAAACTCAACTTTTAAACAATGGAAAAACTACCCGTAAGTCTGTTAACCTTTTTTCTGGCTGTATCGATTTTAATAGCCGGATGTTCTCTCTTCAGTAAAAAGAAGGAGATAAAGCCTCTGGTGTCAGAGGTGGTCCATCCCGAATGGTCAAAAAACATTGTGATGTATGAGGTGAACGTAAGGCAATATACACCGGAGGGGACTTTCAAGGCATTTAAGGAGCACCTGCCGAGGTTAAAAGCTCTGGGAGTCGATGTTTTATGGTTCATGCCGACTTTCCCAATAGGAATTGTCAACAGAAAGGGTGAACTGGGGAGTTATTATTCTGTGAAGAATTTCATGGATGTAAATCCGGAGTTCGGAACGATAGATGATTTTAAGGAAGTTCTGAATAAGGCGCACGACCTGGGAATGCGGGTAATGCTCGACTGGGTGCCGAATCATACTTCATGGGATAATCCGCTGGCTGCTGAGCATCCTGATTATTACATGAAGGATTCGACAGGCAAATTCACTCCGCCCATAGGGACTGACTGGACAGATGTGATTCAGCTCGACTGGTCGAAGAAAGGACTTCAGGATTATATGATAGGTGCGATGTCGTTCTGGGTTAAAATGGGCGTCGATGGTTTCCGTGTCGATCATCCTCATAATACTCCGAAAGAGTTCTGGGAAAGGGCAAGGACCGAACTGAATACTATTAAGCCTGTTCTAATGCTTGCTGAGATAGAAGAACCATATAATTACCTTGAAAAGGGGTTTGACATGAATTATGCCTGGGAGCTTCATCATCTTATGAACAGCGTAGCCGAGGGCAAAGACAGTGCAAACGCAGTTGCAAAATACTTCAAGAATGAATGGATTAAATATCCCAATAATACATACCGCCTGCAGTTCCTTACCAACCACGACGAAAACTCATGGGCCGGAACGATAGACTCTCTTATGGGCGATGCCCAAAAGGTGTTTGCAACAATGATCTTTACCGACCAGGCTGTACCTCTCATTTACAGCGGACAGGAAGATTGTCTCGATAAGAAACTGAAGTTTTTTGTCAGGGATACCATTAAGTGGGTTACCTGCGACCTTACATATTTTTATCAAAGCCTTACCAGTCTGAAAAAGGGGAATGAAGCATTATGGAACGGCGATTTCGGAGGCCCGATGGTGAAGATAAATACTGACCGTGATAATAAGGTTTTTGCATATTCCAGGGAGAAGGGCGGAAACAGGGTCATTGTCTTTCTTAACCTAACCAAAAAAAGCGTTTCATTTAAGCCGGATCTTAAAGGGCTTGATGGGGAATACACGGAATATTTCACAGGTGACAAGACATCCCTTCCATTAAGTGTGAATCTTACACTTAATCCCTGGGGGTATAAAGTATTTGTCATTAAAAAGTAAAAAGAGGGCCGAGCGTTAAAAATTTGCCCGGTGGGCAAATTTAGCGAAGGAGCCAGGTTGTAGGGGAAGTAAAAAGTGGTAAAAAAGAACTGTCACAGAGATCACAGAGAAGCACAGAGTTTCACAGAGTTCATTCTTTTTCTCTGTGAAACTCTGTGTAACTATTAATTACGGATAAGTCATAATCAAAAGTAAATAGTAAGAGTACAAGTTATGAATAATAAAATATGCATTTCATTGCTGAGTTTTATTATTTGCTTGCTCCTCCCAGGATGCGGGCAGCAGCAAAATAAAAGCACAACCTCTATTGACAAATTTCTTGCTTCGGTGCCAAAATGGTCGAAAGAAGCAATCTGGTACCAGGTCTTTGTAGAGCGTTTCAGAAACGGAGATACGACAAACGATCCGACCCCTGCCGATATGAAAGGATCATATCCCGGCCAGCTGCCTTCAGACTGGAGGATCACTCCATGGGGGCACGACTGGTATGCTCACGAACCATGGCTTGACAGCGTTAAAGCCAACGGCTTCTATTCAAAAATACAAGCACGCAGGTATGGCGGAGATCTGCAGGGTGTTCTCGATAAACTGGATTACCTCAGTGAACTGGGCATAAATGCAATATATTTTAACCCTCTAAATGATTCGCCTTCACTTCATAAATACGATGCAAGGAATTATGCACATATCGACCGCAACTTCGGTCCCGATCCGAAAGGCGATGTTGCTCTGATTGATTCCGAAACGCCCAATGACCCGTCAACATGGAAATGGAGCTCTGCCGACAAGCTTTTTCTGAAAGTCATCGGGGAGTGCCATAAAAGAGGAATAAGGGTAATTATGGATTACTCGTGGAACCACACAGGCCGTGACTTCTGGGCCCTGAACGATATAAGGAAGAACGGGGATAAATCTCCATTTGCTGACTGGTATACAATAAATCAGTTTGACGATCCGGCAACTCCTGCCGATGAATTAAAATATCAGGGCTGGGGAGGGAATAATCCATGGATGCCTGTATTTAAAAAAGATATTATACCTCCCGATGATAAGGTTATGCCATTTGAGGGGAACTTCCATTCTGAAACTCTGAAACAGCATATTTTTGATGTGTCAAAACGGTGGCTTGACCCGGATAAAGACGGGAATCCTTCTGACGGGGTTGACGGTTTCAGGCTTGACGTTGCAGGCGAAATACCGATGGGTTTCTGGCGTGAGTACAGGAAGGTTGTCAGATCGGTTAACCCCGAAGCTTACCTTGTTGGCGAAATATGGTGGCTCGAATGGCCCGATAAGCTTCTTGATCCGGCAGTATATCTTGCCGGTGACCAGTTTGATGCAATAATGAACTACAGGTGGTTCAGGGTCGCCAGGGGATTTTTTGGCCAGGCTGAACCAATACTTACACCGACAGGCTTTGTAAGCGAAATAAACAGGATTGACAAGGGCATCAGTACCGGCAACCTCGAGGGTATGATGAATGTTGCCGCCACACATGATTCACCACGATTATCCACTTCTCTCTACAATAAGACGATGGACAAATACAATGCGAAACCATCTGACAATCCCGATTATAAGATCAATAAGCCCGATGAGCTTACAAGAAGGGAGCAGATCCTTCTTCTTGTCCACCAGTTTACATTTATAGGCTCTCCCCATATATGGAATGGCGATGAGGTTGGAATGTGGGGGGCTGATGATCCGGATTGCCGGAAGCCTTTGGTCTGGGACGATATATCTTATGAAGATGAAACGGCCGCCTATGATCCGTCAAAAACCCGTCCTGTCGATAAGGTAAGTCCTGATACCGCCCTGCTTACAATTTATAAGAGGCTCGTCAGGATGAGAAGGGAAAACCCTGTGCTCTCTTTTGGCGATCTGAACTTTATTGTCGCAGACGATCAGAAAATGGTTCTTGCTTATACGAGGAACATGGGAAATGAGGAGATTGTTGCTATTTTCAACAGATCAGGAAAAGAAGAATCACTCTTTGTGCCGGTGCAAAATAAAGGAACCTTCACCAATGTACTTTCATCGGGCCACGAATCATATAAATCAGTTGACAAAGGGCTTGAGTTAAAAATTGAACCTTTATCAGCGATGGTTCTGAAGAGAAACTGAATTATTTCCTGATTAACTTAACAGTCTGAGTTTTCAAAGGAGTTCTTACACTCACAAGAAAAATCCCATTCCCGGCATCTGTGCCATTCTCCATTTTTCCATCCCATGTAACTATCTGTTTACCATCGGGAAGAATACCGGTTTTTATCTGGCGGACAACCCTGCCTGTTATATCAAACACAGTGAGAGTGACTGGCGCCGGAATGATATTATTAATTTCAAAATTAACCGCCCCTGCTGATGGATTCGGGTATGAAGTAACAAATTCATCAAATAAAAGAAGATAGTGATCCTCAATTCCAAGTATCAGTTTAGGAGATGCCATTTTAACTGTCGAATAAAGACGGTATTCTCCGGGGCTGAGAGTGATCTGGGCATTCGGGTCGGTAATTATAAGTGAATCCCCGCTGAAATACTCATACCATTTTCCCGTGTTTGGGAAAGCCGGATCGATTGCCGACTGGGTTATACCGAAGTTGCCAAGAATATTTACGCTCATTGTTGTACCGTTCAGCTGGAGCCTTTTCAACGGAGAAGAGAGCGACCATGAATAATTGTCTGTACTGAAAACCTCCTCGTTTTTTTTCAGATAGTTGAGAAGCCTATAGAACTGGTAAAGTCTATGCCGGTCGGTATCAGAATAATAGTCCCATTTTATCGGTTTATCGCTCACCCTCCCGCCAAAATCGATAGAGATATCGTAACCAAGCTCGCCAAACTGCCATATCATCTTGGGTCCAGGTATTGTGAGGAAGAAAAGTGCATTCAGTTCCATCCTTTTAAGCGCGGTTTTAAGGTCCCGCGTATTGTAATCACCAGTTGATGCTCCATAAGTTAGGGTCCTGTACATGATCCTCTCCTCATCATGGCTTTCCATATATGATACCAGATTTGGCACGCTCCATCCTCTTCCCAGCCATGAAGCATAAGTCAGATCGGAACTAAAGCCCATTGCAGCTTGTGAATAATTGTTATTATTATTTCCCCAGATCATCATGCCATAATTAGCAAGTACCTGTTCTTCGGAATCGGCAGTAAAATGCTCAAGTATTACATAAGCCTTTTGCTTTACGGACCATATATGATTTGCCATTCTTTCCAGGATTGCAATCCTGGAAGCATCATAAGAAGAACCATCTCCAGGAGTATTTGTGAATCCCTTTGAAAAATCAAAACGAAAGCCGTCAACATTGAAATCTGTCAGCCAGTAAGATGTGATCCGATCGACGAGCTCCTGGGTGGAGAGGCTGGCATGGTTGAAATCCGCTCCCCATTTATAGACGGGATTAGGAGAACTGGCATTGAACCATGGGTTAGGAACCTTCATGAAGATCTGGTCGGTGCCGTAATGATCGAGGTACAGCTGGACAAACGGTGACTGGCCAAAACAGTGATTAAGGACAATATCCATTATTACTGCTATGCCGCGGGCATGACAACTGTCAACAAATGCCTTCATGTCGTTTTTCGGACCGTAGTATTTGTCAGGAGCAAAATAGAAAGATGGGTTATAACCCCAACTCAGGTTTCCCTCGAATTCGCATACCGGCATAAGCTCAATGGCATTTACACCCAACCTGCCAAGATAACCGAGAGTGTCAGTAAGGGTTTTGAAATCGTGATTTGCGATAAAATCACGGATAAGAAGCTCGTAGATCACAAGCTTTGATTTTTCAGGGGGCGTGTACCCGGTCGTTTGCCAGGAATATGGTGTCTGTGAAGTCTGAAGCACCGACACTATGCCTGAAGCTGTATCTGCAGGATATTTTATGAGACTGGGATATGTTGCTGAAGAAATATAAGGATCATTATCCGGATCCAGTATCTTGTCGGTGTATGGATCAGCAATGTAAAGAGAAGAATCAACTATATACTGGAATCTGTATTCTTTACCCGGCTTGAGTCCGGTTATTTCGACCCAGTACCTTTCGGCATCAGGAGTTCTTTTCATATAACCTTTGTCAGATGCGCGCCAGCTGGTGAAATCGCCTGTTGCAAATACATAATTTTTATAAGGAGCATGAAGAACAAGAGTAGCTGAACTGCTGTTTGTATAGTTAATACCGTCCTTAAGCCCGGCAGGCAGAGATTCTGTTACAAGTGGTTTCCTAACGTAATAGAAAAATGAATCAGTTGCAAAGGAGGGAAGATCCCATGCAACAGATTTAACCCAATACTCGCCATACTGGCTGGCAGTGATGGTGTCAGTGACATAGTCAGGGGTCTTGCCTTTTTTTATCCATTTGTTATTGATATAAAGCGACACTGAGTCATCAAGCGTAGCTGCCGCCTTTACAGGGATCTTTGCATTCAGATTTAGAATCAATGAAGACTTTTCGGGCAGGATAAACGTAGTATTGAGTTTCAGATCGTAAACATCGATGAACATATCCGGTCTTGTCTGCATTGATGCGTCGGCACTTCGGAAAACAATGCAGATTTTCGCAGGGACTTCAGTTGACGAAAGACCATAAAAAGTTTTTATGTCTGTAGTGATATCAAGTTCATATAAATAGCTGCCGATCTTATTCAATTTAGGCTGTGTAGTATTAACGCCCCAGTTCCCGATCACGTGTTGCCAGTTCACTCCGCCTACAGTCACTCCCGTATGGGCATAAACGTCACCCGAATAATTTTTAAAGGCAACATCAGTTGTTACCAGAGAGGTGTTGAAATATATTTTTATTGTCTTGCCAATTACCGCTATGGCAGGATCGGTATAGACCATCTGTGCTCCGAGGAAAACTACCTGGAAAGCAAGGATTAATATGGTGAATAGGCGTTTAAACATCTCTTTATGGATTAAAGTGCTTATAAAGAACAAAGTTAAGGAAAACGTGCGAAAAACACTAATTTACAGTATTATAGGGGAAAATTATAACAGCAAACGTTTGAAAAGTTGATATCCGGATTTCAGAAATTATACTGATCCGACATGAACCTGATCCCTTTAATGCTGTTGCCTTCAAAATCGAAAAAGGTGTTGCATTCCCATGATGAACCAGTTCCCCAGAGATCTTTCATCTGTGAAGTTATCCAGTCGGGTTCCCATGTGAAGATCCCTTTACCGCCGCCGTCAATAACCTCCTGGGTCAGGGCATGCATATATTTATACTGACCGGCTTCTGTTGAAGGATATCCGGATACAAGAGCTGATTCATCAATTAAGTTACTGTAACTATCAGCCCATCCCGTTGTCCATGGATAAACGGTTTCCATTATCATCACGTCCTTATTGTATGTTGTTCTGATCAATGAGACGATGTTGCTGATATTTGCAAGGGGAGTAGATGACCACATATAATAATAGGAGAACCCTATGATATCGTAATCGGTCAGTCCCTTTTCGGCAAGTCCGTAAAACCATGTCATTACATTTTCAGGCTGTGCAATGTGGATTATTATTTTGGGATGAATATTGCCAGTAGCCCCGGCTGTCCTTATTGCGCTTATCGCTGAGTTAAGAAGCGTTATCATATTGGCCTCATTCCCATTCCAGCGGTTTCCCGGGGTAAGCAGAAGCCCGGGATTAATTTCATTTCCTGTCTGCACGTATTCAGGCATTAATCCTGCAGCACCAAGTTTCTGAAGTGTTTTTAAAGTGTAGTTATGAATGCTGTCGCTAAGAACAGGAAGAGACAAAGATTTCCAGGCTGCAGGTATTTCCTGTTTTGATGGTCCTGCCCAGGTGTCAGAATAATGAAAGTCGAGACATACCTGTAATCCGGCAGCTTTAGCCTTTCCGATTCCTTTTTTCACATCCTCAAAGTCGTTGTACATCTGAACTCCGTCTGTCCCATAAACTTCCTTTGTCCAGGTCGGATTATGAAAAAGTCTGAACCGTATGACATTGGCTCCATATTTTCTGAATATCACATAAGGATCTTCCATAGTGCCGGAGTCCTTGTAAACTCCTCCATGGTCGAGTATCTGGTTGGCATAGGAGAGGTCGGCTCCCATGGCAAACTTGCTGACCGGATAAATAATACGGATATCAACAGGCGTATCAGCCGGCTTTTTGCATGAAACCAGCAATAGCGTCAGGACCACGATGAGATATATCGGCTTCATTTCCTTATTCATTTTCCAAAGGTATGAAGTAAATAAAAACCTCTTCTTAATATTTCAAAGAAGAGGTTTTTAATATGCATAAATCATTCAGCAGGGATTGCTGAGTAATTTCAGCGTCTGCTTAATTCATAGTGACTGTAGCAACTTTTGCCCATGGATCGAAGGTAATCGTATAACTACCGGCAACGGTAATAGGTATATTATCTCCGCCTGGTGTAAGAGCGCTAAGATTGCCTCCGTAATTGATATCCCAAGCGGCATTAGCCCTGAACTTGAAAGCACCAATTACAAGATTTGCTGTAGCTTTGAAAACTTTATTTGTTCCGTCCCAGGTCATGTTTGTGTCAGTACTCCAGCCGCCCGGCGTTGCGTCACCAATCAAGCCCCACCTGTTAAAAGAGTATGTATAGGCGTTTGGATGGCTTAAATCTAAAGTGATGGCATAATCGGCAGCAACAGTTATTGGAATATTTCCTCCGCCTGCAGTCAGGTTACCATCAGCCAGGTCGCTTCCATAGTTGTAACCCCAGTCGTGATTAGCCCTGAATTTAGCTGCAGCAGCAGTCAATGACATTCCACCTTCCCATACAAATAATGTCTGATTATAGGTCAAAGGGGTTTCATCGCCCCAGCCTCCGGGTGTTGCATCACCTATAAGGCCCCATGCGGTTAATGTTAAGGAATATGTCATGTTGCTAAGGTTAGCCTTTATCAGATAATAACCTGTAGCAGCAACTGTAATATTGTTCCCGGGATTAGTCAATCCACCGGAACCATTATCTCCAAAAGTATGAGCATTATCCCAGCTATGATCGGTAGTGAGTTTAATATCACCTGCTGTCAGATAAACAAATCCTTCGGCAGCACCGCCACTGGTAGCTGTCGAAATAATGTACTTGGCATTATCACTATTATCCCAGCCATTATACCCGCCGACTATCCAGAATTTAGTAATATCAGCTAAAGTAGTAAAGGAGACATCAGTACCATAAGCCGTACCGA
>PMBC01000187.1:13713-49091 GCA_003152835.1 Bacteroidales bacterium
CCTGTACCTGCAGTGCTGGTGGCATAGGCCCTCACATAATAGAGAGTGTTGCCTTTCAGGCTTGTAAGTGAACTTGTGAACGTACCTGTTCCGGCGCCGTCAGTAGTCTTGCTGCCGGAAACGGAAGGATTGTGAGTTGTTCCGTAACAAACGCCGCGTGCAGTAACCGTAGAGCCGCCGGCAACTGTAACATTACCGCCACCCATAGCCGAGTTTCCGGTGATTGATGTAATGGCGGCTGTGGTCACTGTCGATTTAACAGGCAGGGTGGTAAATGATACTTCTTCACCATAGATGGTCCCGCTTGCATTAATGGCATAAGCACGTGCATAATATTTTGTTGCAAAGGAGAGCTTGCCTATTCGGGTTGGGAAAGTTGCCCCTATGGTCATTTTGGTATTAGCCAACTTTGTTTTGGCAGTTGTAGGAGCAGTTGCGATATCCCAACAAATGCCTCTTTCGGTAAAACCGTCGCCTGCAGCAACGATAAAACCAACAACGGTTGCTGAGTCAGAAGTGACATTTAATACCTGGGAAGTAGAAAGCTTCGGATCTAATCTGACATCCGATGGTTCTTTTGTGCAAGCAGTGAAAATTAATGCCGCGGTTAAAAGAACAGCCGATATTTTATAAATGAACATTTTTTTCATGAATTCATTTTTTAAGAGTTTCATCCAACTAGTTTTTAACGATGGTATATGTACCGGCCTCAGAACCAACAGGAAGAGCAACAGTGATTGTCAGTGTGATGGTATAATTACCGGCAGTCAGTGTAATATTGGATCCGTTGTGAACAAGGTTGTTCGTAGTCCCTCCAAGGTTCCATGCCCATCCGTCGTTAAGTCTGAATTTAATATCGCCATCAACCAGTGTAGCTGTAATATACCATGTTCCGGTTTTGGCATCGTAATCCATCTTCTGGTCAGGAGTGTTCCATCCGTTAGCTGTTGCAGATCCAACAAGTCCGATCATGTAAGAATCTATTGAATAAGTCAGGGCATGAGTGTCAGCCATAAGCTTGTACCAACCGTTTGCGGCAATGGTAATACCTGCCCCGTTCAATACAAGTGCCGAACCTGTGGCACCATATTCTTTATTTGCATCGGGATCCTTCAGCGTAAATGCCTTTGTAGCATCAAGCTTGACAAAGCCTGAATACTTGCCATCGCCCAGGGGTGATTCAATTTTCTGGGTAACTCCTGAATTAAGCAGGTCGAGACGAGGCAAACCGTAGACAGTAACATTTGCATTTGTTGCCGCAGAAGAAAAAACCAGAGGATTTGTGCTTGTGCCAGGGGCTCCGGTGCCAGCGTCAACAGTTAGAACAGACCTGATACGAAAATCAACAGCAGTAACCTGGTCTGCTGTGAATTTTTTAAGCATGATCCCATTAAGATCGCTCACAGTCATTTTTATCAGTGTATCCTGAACACCGGAATACACCGTAACTGCATTTGCAAAATTATTTCCATGAGCACAGGCTTCAAGAAAATAAGTTGCAGAAGCCCGGAAGCCAGGATCGACAGGAGTGCCGACAAATGTAAGAGTATCTGTTCCTTTTGATCTCAGGAGAGTCAAATTAGGAAGAGTCTTAATCGTCGGGACAATTGGGTTGGTCAGCATAACAACATTGGTTCCATCCTTTTCGCAACCTGTCAGAAGACTGATCAGCCCAATGAAAATTAAATATATTAATGAATTTCTTTTCATCTTATAATAGTTTAAAATATTAATAACCAGTGTTTTGCTTAATATTTGGATTAGCAGACACTTCATCGCCGGGAATCGGGAAAAGATTCAGGTGTGCATCAGTATTGGTGCCATTATAGACGTTGCCTTTCCATTGCCAGTTATAATTCCCGTTTGTGAATTTACCAAAGCGGATCAGGTCAGTACGTCTCTGTGCCTCGTAGTAGAATTCACGGCCGCGTTCATCAAGCAGGAACTGGTCTGTCAGCTGTCCGGCAGTGATATCACCTGTAGCATCACCATAAGCACGTTCTCTTATAGCATTTATATCCTTCACTGCATTTGGTTTATCAGTCAACCTGTAAAGGGCTTCAGCTCTCATAAGCAAAGCATCTGCATAGCGGAAAATCGGAAAATCCGTGCTGGCATAAGCTGTATTATAATCAGCAGCCTGGGTGCCATCACTGTTCTTTGCAGTGAATTTATATACACCGATACCGTAATCGCCGCTTGATGAAGCGCTAGGAATATTTAAGCTTTTCTTCTGTTTCAGGAAGACGCGTTTATCCTTGCATAGCGAAAAAGTAGGATCGCTTGCCGGAACCGGTCCGCCGCTGTAAGTAGTTAAGGTATCGACCAGGACATTCATGAATTGTTTCCTGGCTCTGTTCCCGTTCCAGTCGGTATTTGATGTGAGGCCGTGATAATCTTCAGCCCTGATGTACACAGCATCGCTGCTGGATTCAATAATGAATGTAGTGCCTACATAACCCTGGGTGTGAATTCCATCCTGTTCCCATGCAAAGATCATCTCCGGGTTATGAGTTCCATCATTGTTGGCGGAAAAATTCTGTCTGTAATTAGCAGCCAGTGAATATTTACCGCTGCTGATCACTTTGTCGCAATAGATCTTGCAGCTGTCCCATTTTGCAGTCCCTGTATAAACCTGGGCATTAAGATAAACTTTTGCAAGAAGCATCCAGCAGGCAGCCTGATCGGCCTCGGGATAAGAAAACTTAGGTTCTCCCAGTTTGGGTTCGATAGCATGCAATTCAGATACAATATAATTAAACAGTTTAGCCCTGGAAATCTGTTTTGGATAGAATTTCCCGACTCCGTCAGCATCTGTTGTAAAAGGAGGATTCCCGAACAGGTCCATGTGATAGTAGTAAGCGAGCGCTCTTAGGAATCTGGCTTCGGCATTATATTTAATAACAGCCGGATCAGTATTCCCGTTTGTAAATTTAATGAAATCGTTAGCGTAGGTTATAGACAGACTCAGACGCTGATAAAGAGCCGTAAGGAAAGGGTTACTTGGACTCCAGGTCTGCGTATTTAAATCAGCAATACCAACGTCGCCCCATGCGCAAATTGCTTCATCGGTTGTTATTTCCTGAAGGTTCCAGAGTGCCCTGGTAGTAGTGAAAAAGTTACCGTCAGAAGCTGTAATGTCGTCGCCCCCATTAGCGCCCTGTCCTGAAATTATAAAACTTGCATATATTTTTCCCAGGACTTCCTTCATATAGGTGGGGTTGTCACCAAGGTTTCCTGCCAGGATTGTGCTGGGGTCCTTTGGTGTCACGTCAAGATCTTTTATACATGATGAAATAATCATTGTAAAAAGACCTATTCCTATTATTAAAATCTTCTTATTCATATCTGTTTATTATTGGAATATTAATAGGTTAAATTTACACCCAGCATAAATGTACGAGGTCTGGGATAGAAGTTATTATCAATACCACCGGATACTTCCGGGTCAAGACCGTCATATTTTGTTATGGTAAATACATTCTGAACGGTAAAGCTGAGGTGAGCCTTCATCTTATTATTCAGAAGGTTGTCGAAGCTGTAACCGGCGCTGAGGTTATCCAGTTTGAAGAATGAAGCATTTTCAACAAAATAATCGCTGGTAAACTGGCGTTTCACGAAGTTCGTACCACTCAGTAACTTTGAGAAATTCTTCCAGTAACCGATCTGGTACATCTGGTCATATGAAGCTCCTGCTGCTACCTGGTTGTAGACGTAGTTTCCAATACTCCCGCGGGAAGAAGCAGCAATGTCGAAATTCTTATAGTTGAACTGAGCTGAGAATCCGATAAGAAAATCAGGAGCAGGATTGTGATAAATATATTTATCGGCATTATCTCCATTGACAGTGCCTCCCTCTCCTGAGAGATCGACATAAAGACCTTCAATCGGATTGCCATTTGCATCATATACCTGTTTGTTTACAAAATATGAGAAAGCGGGATATCCAACTCTGGTTACCTGTTTCTGACCGGTAAAGGCATCACCGTATAGAACACCTATATATTTGGGATCATCAGTTAAAAGCAGCTTGGTGATTTTGTTCTTGTTATAGGTTAAATTGAATCCCAGGTTAAGAGACATGTCTGTTTTGGATATCGGGATGATATTCATAGTGAATTCAACTCCTTTATTTTCAAGACTTCCAACGTTTGTCCATAAGGTATTGGAAAAGTTGCTTCCACTGGGTATAGTGACTGTGTTTAACAGGTTATCCGTAACCCTTTTATATAAATCTATCGAACCGGTAATGCGGTCTTTCAGGAAGCCGAAATCAATACCGACGTTCTGCGTCGTTGTCTGTTCCCATTTTATAGATGGGTCATAGGCATCCGGACGCAAAGTGGGAAGAAATACACCACCTATCGGGTAATAGTTGCCTTCCGATGCAAGCTTATATTTTGCCTGGGCAGGATAGTCTGTCCCAATGTCCTGCTGTCCGGTAATGCCCCATCCGATTCTGAGTTTCAGGTTGGTAATTGCTTTTACATCTTTTAAGAACGATTCATCATTGATTTTCCAGGCAAGAGCTGCTGATGGGAATAGTCCCCATCGGTTACTCTTTGCAAAACGCGAAGAACCGTCATCACGAAGGGTAAAGGTCAGAAGGTACCTGTCCATGAATGTATAATTTACACGGCCAAAGAATGAAACCAGGTAGTTCTCGGTAACATATGATGAGCTGTCTGTTTTCTGATAGGCATGTGTGGCATCAACAATTCCCCTGGAATAACTGCTGCCGTCATGCTGAAAATGCTGCCATGAATATCCTGCAGTCACTTCAACCTTACTGCTTATCTGGCTCAGTTCCTTTACGTAGTTAAGATAAAAATCAAGAAGATTATTTCGATTCTTCCCGTCATAATCTGACAATCGGCCCCAGAGAGGAGCTGTCAATACTGAAGGTGAAGTTATGGGACGATTATTGTGTCCGGTACTGGTTGCGTAATCTGTTGCCAGATTAAGGTTGGCATTAAGACCGGCTACAAAAGGAATCTTGTAATTTAACTGTATGTTGCCAATAATTCTGTTTACTGTTGACTTATTGTCTGCAGCCATAAGCTGCTCAACAGGGTTAGGTGTGCCAAGATTTGCTCCATAATTAAGCCACTGGAAGTAGCCTGCGGAAGCAGCATTCCCATCCACGATAGGCTTGGTTGGATCCATATTGACTGCCGACCCTATTGCTCCTGCATCACCAAAGTTTTGAGCAGTATTCATACCTTTGATGTTGATATTAACTTTAAGATTATCATTCAGGAAAGAGGGATCAAGGCTTAAAGCACCGGTAACTCTTCGCATATCAGTATTCTTCAATATGCCATTCTGGTCAGTATAACCGATAGAAGCCCTGTATGGCCAGTTTTTAACAGCGCCTGTAAGGCTCAGGTTCTGATCCGTTGAAACAGCAGTGCGGAAAATTTGTTTTTGCCAGTCAGTGCTCTGGCTGCCAAGCTTGTTATAGCTATCAGCGCCATAAAGATCTAAATGGTCAAAGGCAATCTGCCTGATCTCATCAGCTGAATATACGTCAACATATTTAATGGCGTTGGCGAAGGAGACATTGCCATTATAGCTTACAGTCATTTTGTTGCCTGCTTGGCCTTTCTTAGTAGTAATAAGAATTACGCCATTAGAAGCTCTCGAACCATATATAGCCGTTGCTGAAGCATCCTTCAGTACAGTAAATGTTTCTATATCATTTGGATTAACAAACGACAGGAAGTTTGAGCTTCCTGAAACATTGCTGTTATCAATTGGAACTCCATCTATAATGATCAGAGGATCATTTGAGGCATTAAGTGATGAACCGCCACGAACCCTGATGGTCGACCCGCTTCCGGGAGCACCACCGGAAGTTGTAATTACCACACCGGCAGTTTTTCCAACAAGGAGATCCTGGGGTGAGGTCAGGGCTCCTTTGTTAAAATCTTTCGAGCTGACAGCAACTATTGAGCCTGTTGCATCCGATTTTTTTACAGTACCATAACCGATCACAACTACCTCCTGAAGTGCCTGACTCTCTACTGCCATTGCGACATTTATAGAAGTCTGGTTATTAACAGGTATCTCTTGTGTCTTATAACCGACATACGAAAAAATCAGTGAAGCTGTGTTTCCTACAGTTAAACTGAAGCTTCCATTTATGTCAGTTATGGTACCATTTGTTGTTCCTTTTTCCTGGATAGTAACTCCAACCAAAGAGGAACCATCTGCTTTATCCTTCACTTTACCTGTAACTCTAATCCCCTGGGCGCTGATTGCCCCGGCAAGTAGAATTCCAAGAAAAAGCAGGGAAAGCATTGATAAAAGTCTTTTTTTCATTGGATAAATGGTTTAAGATTATTATAGGTTAAATTTTAAAAAAACGAATAATTATTTCTGTAGTTTCCTGCTAGACAAATTTAAGAAAGAAATAATAATAACAACTAATTGAAACCATTAATTTTCAAGCAATTAACATACCTTACCGCAAACGTTTGAAATGTTAATAAAATTCAGGAATTTCATGCTTTATGTTTGGTCTTACGGCGAAATATTGACAATTCTGTAAACGAAATCATTCCCGAAAGCATCATTTTTCTTCATTGTAGGAAAATAAAATATTTTGAATTAACTTCGGGAATTAGAGGTATAACAGTACTCTGTACCGCCATGCACAAAGCACAGGTAACAATTAAAGATATTGCCAGGGAACTTGGAATTTCTCCTTCAACAGTTTCAAAAGCTTTAAAGGGACATCCCGATATCAGTTCTGCAACAAAAAAGGCAGTTAAGGAACTTGTGGCGAAATGGAACTATAAACCTGACCCGATCGCCTTAAGCCTTAAGGGGGGTCAGAGCAAGACAATAGGAGTGATTGTTCCCGAAATCGTACACTATTTCTTTTCAACTGTTATCAGCGGCATAGAGGATCTGGCATATGACTCAGGCTATCATGTAATGTTCTGCCAGTCAAATGAGTCTTATGAAAGGGAGGTCAAGGCTGTCGAAACACTGCTCTCCAGCAGGGTCGACGGAATACTTGTATCTCTATGCAAGGTGACAAGAAATTTTGATCATTTCCGGAATATAACCGAAAACAGAATACCATTGGTATTCTTCGACAGAATATGTGATGAGATTGAGACCGACAGGGTTATCGTTGATGATGAAGCTGGCGCTTTTGAAGGAGTAAGCCATCTCATTAAATCAGGATGCCGTGAAATTATTCACCTCTCCGGCCCGCTGAATCTTTTGATTGCGAAAAACCGCATGGATGGGTATGTGAGAGCCCTTAAGGAAAACAACATACCTGTAAGAGAAGAGAATATAGTAAAATGCGATACTGCTGAAGAAGCCCGGTCAGTTGTTCCCGGGTTATTCGACAAGACAAGAAAGCCTGATGGCATCTTTGCAGTGAACGACCTCACTGCTGCCGAAGCAATGAAAATTGTCAAGCATAAAGGTTATAAAGTTCCGGACAACGTATCGATTGTCGGTTTTACAAGCGGCATGATCTCAGATCTTACCGACCCTTCACTTACCTCGGTTGAGCAGCATGGCTACATTGTCGGAAAAGAAGCCGTGAGGCTTCTGATCAACAGAATTGAGGGGAAAGAGGACCTGCCATGCCAGACAACGATCATTAAAACAGAGCTGGTTGTGAAAGGCTCGACCCGAAAGATCGGATGATCTATTTCATTTCCGCGGTTAAAAAAAATATTTATTTTTGAGGGGTAATAAAAATCATTAAAGCTAAAACCTTACGATATGAACGTACCTGAAAACCTGTTTTATACAAAAGACCACGAATGGCTAAAAGTTGAAGGACAATTTGGTTTTGTCGGAGTTACCGACTTTGCCCAGGGTGAACTTGGCGATGTTGTTTTCATTGAAATAGAAACAATGGGGGAGACCCTGAAAAAGGAAGAGGTATTCGGAACTATTGAAGCTGTAAAAACAGTCTCTGATATGTTCATGCCGGTAGGTGGCGAAATACTTGAAGTAAACCCTGCCCTTGAAGAATCACCTGATGTTGTAAACAAGGATCCATATGGGGAAGGCTGGATGATAAAAATAAAAATATCTGATCCTGCTGAAGTAAAAGGGCTCCTTTCAGCAGAAAGCTATAAAACGCTTTTATAGGGTTTTCCTTACCTCAAATTCCTGGTAGCCTTCTACAATATCACCGATTTTAATGTCGTTGAAGTTCTGGATATTGAGACCGCATTCATAGCCACCGACAACTTCCTTGACATCATCCTTGAAGCGTTTGAGAGAACCAAGCTCACCGGTATAAATTACTATACCATCCCTGATCACACGCACTTTAGTGTTGCGTGTAATCTTGCCTTCCTTAACATAACAGCCTGCAACAGTTCCTACTTTTGTGACTTTGAAAATATCGCGTATTTCAAGTGTGGCAACAATCTCTTCCCTGACTTCAGGGGAAAGCATTCCTTCCATAGCGGCTCTTATCTCTTCAATGGCATTGTATATAATTGAATAGAGGCGGATATCTATTTCCTCTTTCTCTGCAAGTTTTCTGGCTGCAAGTGAAGGACGCACCTGGAACCCGACAATAATCGCGTTTGAAGCTGCTGCAAGAAGAATATCAGATTCAGAGATCTGGCCAACTGCCTTATGTATAATGTTAAGTTGTATTTCAGGTGTTGAGAGCTTGATAAGTGAATCGCTGAGAGCTTCAATTGAACCATCCACGTCACCCTTGACAATGATATTCAGCTCCTGGAAATTACCGATTGCAATCCTGCGGCCGATCTCATCAAGAGTGATATGCTTCTGGGTGCGCAATCCCTGTTCCCTCTGTAACTGTGCCCTCTTGTTGGCAATATCCTTTGCTTCCTTGTCACTCTCCATAATATTGAACTTGTCTCCTGCCTGCGGGGCGCCGTTCAAACCCAGGACCAGAGCAGGAGTGGCAGGACCAACCTCATCTATTTTCATTCCCCTTTCGTTATACATTGCCTTGATGTGCCCGAAGCTTCCGCCTGCAAGCATTATATCCCCTACTCTCAATGTTCCGGCTTTGACAAGCACAGTGGATGTAAATCCGCGGCCCTTATCGAGCGCTGATTCTATAATTGTACCGATAGCCGGTTTGTCAGGATTTGCTTTCAGATCGAGCATTTCAGCTTCGAGGAGCACCTTGTCGAGCAGCACCTCAATGTTGAGACCTGTCTTTGCCGATATCTCCTGCGACTGGAATTTGCCGCCCCAGTCTTCGACAAGATAATTCATTTTTGAAAGAGCCTCCTTTATCTTGTCGGAGTTGGCTGATGGTTTATCCATCTTGTTAATGGCGAAAACGATCGGAACCCCGGCAGCTGAAGCATGATTGATAGCTTCAATAGTCTGGGGCATGACTCCGTCGTCGGCAGCAACAACTATAATAGCAATATCTGTTATCTGCGCTCCGCGGGCACGCATGGCTGTAAACGCTTCATGACCGGGAGTATCAAGGAATGTGATCTGGCGGCCATCATCAAGAAGGACTGCATAAGCCCCGATGTGCTGGGTTATGCCTCCGGCTTCCCCTGCAATTACGTTTGTACGCCTTATATAATCGAGCAGTTTTGTCTTTCCATGGTCAACATGTCCCATTACTGTGACAATAGGAGGTCTTGGCTTAAGATCCCCTTCTTCATCTTCCTCTTCTTTTACAGCTTCCTGGAGCTCAGCGCTCACAAACTCAACCGTAAAGCCGAATTCATCAGCAAGAAGAGCCATGGTCTCTGCATCAAGCCTCTGGTTGATGGAAACAAAAAGGCCAAGATTCATACATGTCGAGATGATATCCGTAACAGGGATATTCATCATTATGGAGAGCTCGTTGACAGAAACGAATTCAGTTACCTTAAGAATATTCTTATCCTGTTCGATCTTATCCTCTACCTCACGGTGTTTCAGGCTGACGGCCTCCCTCTTTTCCCTCCTGTATCTTGATCCTTTTGATTTTCCCTTGGTGGTAAGTCTTGCAAGTGTCTCTTTTATCTGTTTCTGAACAGCTTCTTCATCGACTTCAACCCTTACAGGCCTCTTCTTGATAATCTTCTTCCCCGTCTTATCCTTCTTATCGGCCTGGTCAGGTTTTACAACGGATACCTGATTCTTCTCCTTGGTGATCCTTTTCCTTCTTTTCTTTCTTCTGAAATCGGAATCACCGTCAATTTTAACCGGCTGATAAGGGACGCTCTTTTTCTTCTCTTCAACCGGGAGATCAATCCTGCCAACGACAGTCGGACCAGTTAATTTCTGGAAACCGGTCCTGTAAACTTTAACTATATCTTTTTCTGGCACAAGTTCAGCTGCTTCTTCTTCGACCTTAATTTCATCAGGCAGCTGAGGTATTTCATTTACAGGTTCTTCTTCCGCTTTTTCTTCATGAGCTTTTTCCTTTTCCCCGGCAATCTCTTTCTCTGCGTCTTTCTTTACGTGTTTTTCTTCCCTGGATATATCTCCTGGTTCGCTCTTCCTGTGAGTTGTTTTCTCTTTTTTATCTTCTTTTTCTGCAGCGGCAGCCGGTTTTTCCTTTTCCGGTGATGATTTTTTCTCTTCACCAGGGGCACCCTTTTTCACAGGTTTAGCTTCACTCTCCTGTTTAGCCGGAGCGCTTTTCAGTTTAGCTGTCTTTTCAAGATCAATCTTTCCGACAAGCTTGATGTCGGGTTTTTTAATTTCAGTTACTATATCAACGCTTTTCTTCGCTCCTGAAGAATCTTTAACAAGCACTTCATCTTCACGCTCAGACTCTTCGTCCTGTGCTTTTTCAGAAAAATCATTAATTGACAATGATTCTTTTTTCCTGTGCAGGTCCTTAAGAATAAGTTTTTCGGATTCTTTCTTTACACTGATATCCGTGCTGTACTCTTTCACAAGCAGAAGATATGCTTCGTGCGGAAGTTTTGTGTTTGGGTTGGGATCAAGCTCGAACCCTTTTTTGTGAAGGAACTCCACAATAGTGGATATCCCCACATTAAACTCATGGGCTGCTTTGCTTAATCTCGTTGCCTTAATATCGTCTGTCATAAAAACGTGTTGACTTTATAATAACTTTAAAAAGTAACCAGGGTTCAATAAATGCTATTCAAATTCCGATTTGATTATCCTTACAACCTCCTTGACCGTTTCCTCTTCAAGATCCGTCCTCTTGACCAGGTCGCTTATGGAAAGATTAAGAACGCTTCTTGCAGTATCGCATCCAATGGCCTTTAGCTCGTCGATGATCCAGCTTTCAATTTCATCGCTGAATTCCTCAAGGTTAACATCCTCTTCATCTTCCCCTCCAGGTTCTCTGAAAACATCAATTTCATAACCCGTGAGCTGGCTGGCAAGCTTTATATTGAGTCCGCCCTTGCCGATTGCAAGTGAAACTTCAGTGGGTTTAAGATAGATCTCGGCTCTCTTGGTATCTTCAATAAGCTTTATTGAAGTTATCTTTGCGGGGCTCAGCGATCTCTGTATGAAGAGCTGATTGTTGGAAGTAAAGTTGATAACATCGATATTCTCATTGCGGAGTTCCCTTACAATGCCATGGATCCTTGAACCTTTCATGCCGACGCAAGCGCCAACCGGATCGATTCTTTCGTCATATGACTCAACTGCGACCTTGGCACGCTCGCCCGGTACCCTGACGATTTTTTTTATGGTTATCAAACCATCAAATATCTCAGGCACTTCAAGTTCGAAGAGTCTCTCAAGGAAGACAGGAGAGGTTCGGCTGAGGATAATGAATGGCGTATTGTTTCTCATTTCGACCTTTATTACCACAGCCCTCAGCGAGTCGCCCTTGCGGAAATGATCAGATGGTATCTGTTCGCTTTTTGGCAGTATGAGTTCATTGCCGTCATCGTCGAGCACCAGTATCTCTCTTTTCCATACCTGGTAAACTTCACCTGTGACAATCTCGCCGATCCTGTCCTTGTATTTAATGTAGATATTGTTTTTCTCAAGGTCAAGGATCCTGGAGGTAAGGTTCTGCCTTAAGGAAAGGATAGCCCTTCTGCCGAAGTCGAGAAATTTGACTTCATCGGATACATCTTCTCCCACTTCATAATCATCATCAATCTTTTTTGCCTCTGAAAGAGGTATTTGAGTAATGGGATCTGTAAGTTCTGCATCCTCAACCACTGTCCTGTTTCTCCATATTTCAAAGTCGCCTTTATCGATATTGACAATTATATCGAAATTATCGGCCGAACCGTATTTTTTTGCAAGCATTCCCCTGAAGACGTCCTCAAGGACGCTCATCATTGTTGGCCGGTCAATATTCTTCAGCTCTTTAAATTCTGAAAAGGTGTCGATCAAATTAACATTTTCCATCTGGTGTAAACCTCTTATTATTATTAAATTGTTAAAATTACTATTGTCGATTTTACCTGGTCAAAGTTGAATGAGATATCATTCGTCTCCTTTGGTTTTCCCTTTACTCTGACTTCAGTTTCAAGCTCAAATCCGCCGATAGTGACATTTTTTAAAATACCATTGGATTTTATGCCATCCGTATCTGTTACTTCAACTCTCCTCCCTTCGTTCTTATGATACTGTTCAATAACTCCGAACGGCATGTCAAGCCCGGGAGAAGAGACCTGCAGCTCAAAATCCTCAGCATCGTGGTCAAGGTTTTTTTCAAGGTGACGGTGAAGGGCAACACACTCATCAATCCTGATCCCCTGCATAGTATCAACAAGCACGGTTATCCGGTTTGAGCTGCTCACTTTTACGGCAACCAGGAAGAGCCCGGTTCCGTTAATGAAGTCAGTGACAAGTTTTTCTATTTTGCTCTTTTCAATCATACCTTAAAAACGGATAATAAAATAGGGGACTCTGGTCCCCTAAGCTCAACTACCCCTCATTTCGGGGGCAAAGATAAATAAGGTTTTGGAAATAGCAAAATTTGAGAGGAATATAATTTGAGTTGAAGAGAGTTGAAAAGGGTTGAAGAAGGTTGAAGGATAATGATCGGGAAGTAATTCTCCTTTGTGTACCTTAGTGCACACTTTGTGTTCCTTTGTGGTTAATCAGCCCCCATCCCCATGAAGGGGGTTTAAAAGATAAGAAAGTCCCCTTTAGGAGATTTAGGGGCAATATTAAGATGAAGACGGAAAATATTTATACAAGAGATGAGATCGAGCTGCTTTCCAACTGCACGCTCTGCCCCCGCGAATGCGGTGTAAACCGGTTTGAAGGAGGAGATGGCTATTGCGGCATGGATGCCGGCTTCAACATAGCTTCAATCTGCATTCATCGCGGTGAGGAACCGGCTATCAGCGGTCCGGATGGCATCTGCAATATTTTCTTTTCAGGCTGCAACCTGCACTGTATTTTCTGCCAGAACCATGAGATCAGTCATCCCGGAGGAGATGCAGGGCTAAGCAGGCAATCACTCGGATATGTCCTCGACCAGGTTGAAAAGATCCTTGCTTCCGGTATCAGGGCTTTAGGGTTTGTCTCCCCTTCACATGTCTTCCCGCAGGTAAAAGCAATAATAAGAGGACTTAAAGCCCGGGGGCTGAATCCAATAACAATTTACAATACAAATGGTTACGACAAACCTGAAGTAATCGATAGCCTTGATGGTCTGATTGACGTTTACCTTCCGGACTATAAATACGTAACACCCGAAATCGCGGAAGAGTTTTCTGATGCATCAGACTATCCTTCTGTTGCCATAAAAGCCCTTAAAAGGATGTACTACCAGAAAGGATCTACGCTTCCTCTTGATAATGAGTCGAGAGCGATGAATGGGATCCTTATCCGGCATCTTGTTCTGCCCGGTCATACCGAAGAGAGTAAAAAAGTACTGCGGAGCATTGCCGATGAGCTTTCCACAGGAGTTCATCTTTCTCTGATGTCGCAGTATCATCCCACACCATTCGTGAAGGATCATCTTACGTTGAGCCGCTCGCTCTATAAGGAAGAATATGAAATGATTGCTGAAGCGATGGAGAACCTGGGATTCCGAAACGGATGGGTTCAGGATATGGACAGCTATAAGAATTACAGGCCTGACTTCAGCAGGGATCATCCGTTTGAGTAAGTGGTGCAAAAGTACAAGGGTACAAGGGTACAACGGTCAGGAAGAAGGAGGGGGTGAAGGGAAATTGATTATTTTTGATTTTCAAATTTAATTGCAAAATATTATGGATATTCAGGATTGCATAAAATTTACGAATGAGCACCCGGTTTGCTACCTGGCAACATCTGTTGATGGTCAGCCCCGGTTTGATTATCTTCAGGATCGCCCATGGCAAAGCACATTTCTGGACTATGGACTCAAACCTGAAACCGAAAGAGATAATTGAGGTTTTAATGCATATCAAATAATAATCGCGTTATGTGTTTCTCAGCAGGAGCAAGTTTTACGGCAGGAGCAGTAATATCAGCTGTGGGTGTTGCGACTATCGCGAAGGTACATAAACCATCGCAGAAGCTGTTTGCCATTATTCCGTTACTTTTTGGAATTCAGCAGCTGGCTGAGGGCTGCGTCTGGCTTACATTGCAGAATCCGGGGCATGAAATCATTCAGAAAATAAGCATGTACCTGTTTCTGATTACATCGGATGTTCTCTGGCCGGTAATTATCCCCGGTTCCATTCTTTTGATGGAAGAAAACACGAAAAGAAGAAATATCATCAGGATTCTGCTTGGTGCCGGTGCAGTTTTATCGATCTATTATGCGATTTGTTTAATTTCCTTCAGTGTGACCCCTCAGATTATTAACTGCCATATAAATTACGGAGGCGCTTTTATTCCGGCACTGATGATCCCGGCATTCCTTACCTACATCATTGTTACTGTAACACCCATGCTTGTTTCAGGCATAAAGGGAATGTACTGGCTGGGAATACTTATGTTCATAGGAAGCGTTGTCACGGTAATTTTCTATATAAAAAATGTGACCTCAGTGTGGTGCTTTTTTGCTGCAATAATCAGTGTGGGTATTTACAGGGTGATACGACAAGACCCCCGGCCAGGCTAAAGCCTGGCCTGCCCCCTAAAGGGGCCTAACCCGGTAACCATATCCACATTTATCAACCGTATTAGGCCCCCTTCAGGGGGCAGGCCAACGCGCAGCGGGGGACGGGGGTCAGTTTCAACCGGCAGAGGGAATTTTAATTCAGGGGGCAGGACCCTGCAATGCGGGGGACGGGGGTTGCCTTGCGCCGGTTACCGGTTGCCGGTTCCCAGACTTCTCAGCACCAGTTCAATTCCAGTATTCTTACCGAGATTCCTGCTGTATTTCTTTTCCACAGCATTGTTCCAGTGTTCCATAACTCCAAGGCTGGATATCATGGAATTATTGCGCTGAGGATCGTATTTTGTCTTTGACGGAGGATTATCCGCCTGTGCAGCTTCGATCAGATACTGGTCGCTGAATGCCAGATCGGGTGCATCAGGCCACTCGCACCTGATGAAATCAAGTCCGACCGCATCAATCGCTACAGGATCCTGCGATGCAAGGAGGCTGCATCCCCAGCTGTTATTGAAGGGGGCCATCTTCCACTTTGGATCAGGAATGCCATTGACGAGCTTCGACCCGTAGATGCCATCGATAAGGAACAGCATGGTCTTTCCGCCCAGATCCTTATGAGCCATAAAATCGACGAAAGTCAGGTACTGCGGAGTGCCCTGTTTATCAGGACCGAAACCGTTATGTGCATTCTTGCGCCAGTTCCTGTCAATGCTTGTGACACCGTAAAAATTCTTTGCACATAACGTAACACCTTGTCCGACATGCCCTTTCAGGAGAGCCATATTAATAAGGTAATCAGCTTCCACGGCACAGGTGGCCAGCCCGGTGGCCAGTTTGCCATTGTCAACCGAATAAGGGATGGCATTATCAGTATAAGTCGATTTAACCCGTCCGTCGCCTCCTTCATTATCGACGAATACAACACCCGAAAAAACTGCATGACACTTGTTGAAAATATTGTCGGTTATGAACCGGCTGGCATCAAACACTGTGATCTTTTCCTGAGGGATCCCGGCCTCATTGACCAGGCTTTTGAGAAGCGAAAGTATAAGCTGAGGAGATGCATTCAGCTCCGGAGAATCCTGGTGACTGTAGGTGTTGTTGGTATTTATTTTAACTGCAATTTTCTGACCAGGCTGATAATTCTGATTTTTCCTGTTATGCGCAGAATTAAAATATTTAAAAAGAGAGCTCCAGGCCTTTTTTTCACTCTTTTCTCCCGTAAGGGTTGTGAGTGATTCCTTCAGCATCTTATCTGTTTCAGCCTGTGATAAAACATTCTCATCCCACCAGTTGCCTGTTTTACCATCCCATGATGCAACTGCAGGATCATGGACCCACGCGACCCTGCCGGGGAATATCCCTTTTGCTATGCCGACAGGTTGGTTTGGTATGACAATCCATTCAGCATTGCTTTTGGCATAAGCGGATCCTGTTTCTCTGCTTAGTAAAAACAGTGAACCTGCAAGAGCGGCCAGCATGAAAAANNGATCCGGCAAGCGACAAGAGCCAGATTACAAATCCTGACATGATGGGTGCTGCCACTCTCATGCATGGATATGTTGCTCTCTGTGGTTTTGGAATTACCCGTATGAGGAACCAGGTTGTTGAGGCAATGCCAGTTATAATAAATGTGATTTTGAGGAGCGAGCTCTTTTTTATCCGGCTGATCCGTTCGAGGATGCAATTCTCAATATTCTTCATGCCTGTCGAATTTTTAATTGAATGGTTACTGCAAATGTAATGTTTGTAATAATATTGCTTGTATAACTCCCTTCTTTTATGATTCTGTATTAAATCCCCTCCAGGGAAGGGTTGGGGTGGGTTGCTCTTTAGGCCTATACCAAAAAGGAGGCCTGACCCGGTTGATAGATTCTGATCTATTTACGATATCAGGCCCCCTTTATGGGGCAGGACCCCGCAGAGCGGGGGACGGGGGTTTAGGCTTACTTCCTGCGCGAGCTTTTATCTGATTTGGACTCTTTGGCTTTTCCGCTGCCTTTACCTGAAGAGGTTGCTTTGCTCTGCCTGCTGCTCCTGCCGGCTGATGATTTTTCCCTCGGAGCCGACTGTCGGGATGACCTTACAGTTTCTGACCGCTGGGTCCGTTCAGGTCTTGAAGAGCTCCTTTGAGTCTGTTCAGGTCTTGAGACACTTCTCTGAGTCTGTTCAGTCCTGTTGACGCTCCTGTCGGGAGAAGCAGAAGGAGTGCGTGATACATTCCTATTCTGATCTGAAGTACGGCTGTTTCGCGACCTGTTGGTGATACTGTTTCCCGGTTGACGCTGATTGAGTGAATTGTTGCCTGCAGAACTGCGTTCTCGGTTTGACTGGGAAGCAGATCTTCCTCCCTGGTTATTCATCTCACGGTTATCCGGTCTTCTGTTCTCCTGTCCGGGGTGCATTCTTGAATAAAGAGCTTCTCCTTCTCTTCTCTGTTCGGGGTGAGAATAGGTGGATTTATACTGACCTTCATTTATTCTGGCTCTCACCTGGGGTGAATATGCACGTATGCCTCTGTAGTAAAAGTCATTATAACCCTGGTAGCGGTAGTTATCCCAGCGGCGGTAATGAGCATAATAATTATTGTAAAAGTTATGTTGATATCCGTAATAGTAGTTCCAGGAGAATGGACTCCAGGAATGCCAGTAATCCGGGTAATAACCCCAATACCATGAAGAGTGCCATGTCCTATAGCCGGGAAGATAGAGGTAACTCACCAACGGCCATGCAGCTATTTCATAAGGTGAGGTCCTCACAACGTTTATATTGACATTGTTTGACGGGTTGCCTGCATATCCCGGATTCGGCGTCTCACCATTATTATCATCATATATCGGTTCAATGATATAATTTTTCCCATATAAAGCTTCATCACCGACAAGCTGAATCTGGACAGATCCGTTGTTGAACCGCTGAACAGTAAATACAGCAACATCCTGACTTTCGGTCTTGCTAAGCATATCCCTCAATACAATTGTATGGACATCGCCGTCGGGATTATCGGAGACCGTTATATAATCGGTCATGTTATCGCCGTTAAGGTCGAGGTTGTTTATCCTGGAATTCTCATCATTGAGGCTTCTCTCAAAGCCTTCAAGAGTCTGGGATTCCTGGAACAGTTTCATAACTGCATAAAGATTAAGATTGTCTCCCGGCAGTCCGAGATTTTCAGCAGGATTTTCCTGTGCCATAATCGTGGTGCCGAAGGCGACCATGACTGCGAGAACCGATGTAAAAATTATTTTTTTCATTTTCGTAAATGTTAGAAGAATCATCTATTCATTATACCATATATCAAATGCTGTACCAAATTTCTGAAAGGTGATAGTTTTTCGCTCCGCTCGTATTCTTCTAGTCTCGCCATACTACCCATTCAACACCCTAATGCCCTAACGCCTCCCTCACCACCTGCTGTTCATCTGAGTGAAACTCCTTTCGAGGTCTTCCCGGGATGCCCTGATATGACCTTCTGTCATGCCGTACCCTATTTCGTATATGTCATTTTTTAGGCCCTTCATTACAGCAGCAACAAATTCCCCGGGCTTCAGGTCGACTTTAAAACTTCCTCTCCGGGCTCTTCCTTCGGGATTCAGCTCAGTATCGACTGCCGGCGGGACCACCTCGAAAACTTTGATACCCGTTTTTAATAGCTGATGCCTGATTGCCATCGAAAATGCATGCAGCCCGGCTTTTGTCGCACAGTAAACGGGCATCTTTGCAGCAGGAACAAACCCGAGACCTGATGAAATATTAATTATTGCAGCGCCCTTTTTACCTTTCAGAAAAGGCGAGAAAAGTCCTGTCAGGATTATAGGTGCTTCCAGGTTTATGGTTATCTCATTCTCCCCTGACATAAATCCTGATATCCCCTCCGTGAAATCAATATCCCGCTGGATTCCTGCATTGTTAACGAGTATGTTCAGCCCGCCGTGATTTACATTAATCCATTCTGCCAGTGATCTTCTCTCCCCTGCATCGGCCACATCGCATACTTTGATATGAAGCTCCGGGTGCTTGCTTTTCGCTTCAAGCAGTCTTTCTTCCCTGCGCCCGCAAATGATGACTTCATTCCCTTCCGCCAGAAAAGCTTCAGCCAGAGCATAACCTATACCGGTTGCCCCGCCTGTTATTAAAATACTATTTCCTGAAATGTCCATTTTTAACCTCCTTTTATTTTTTCGCCGGGTATCCGATTGTCTGACCGAACAGCACCTTTTGCCCTTCATTCAGATTTAGTTTTTCCGAAAGTGCGGGTTTATTGCAATTATGAAACCACGAAGCCAGCCCGCGTGATGCAGCGAACAAATATACATTTCCTGCTATAAGTCCCGTGTCGGCAAAGTAATACGACTTCTGAACTTCCGGATCCAGCAGGCCCGGTTCGCGGTAACCACGTGTATTAATGAGCTTATCAAGGTCAGCAATGTAAATAAGACGAACCGAAGCCTTGTCTCCGAAGCCGGCCTGTCCTTTTCCAATAGCCAGTTTGCGCAGGTCTCCTGCTATAACCGGGATCAGCATGTGGCGAAAAGCATCATAAAGATATATTCCTTCCTTTAAGGCGACATAAATATCGATTTCCTGTGAATTGCTGGCAGAAGCCGCTGTTCTGCCGGGAATTCCAAACGCTCCTTTTTTACGGTTAACCCCGCATGCTGCCCAGAGGAGATCTGAAAGAGTCTGCAAAGAGAGTTTCCTGTCGCTTATTTCCCGGATGGTCCTTCTTTTCTGCAGAGCCTGCATTACAGATTTCCCGGTGCCGGGGCCGGGATTCAGCAATCTGACTGGCTTCAGAGCCTGCCGGGAAACCTTATCACCGGCCTGGAAAATTACCGGATCTTTCTTTTCTGTTTTTTTTCTGATCATGATAACGGGATTTCTTATGGCTTTACAATATCTGTAAGAAATTTATCCGTTTCTCTCTCAACTCCCTGCCAGTCTTTAGATCTGATATATGATGCAATTACATGATTCCCTGCCTGGGGGAATGCCGTTTTTTGCTTTAATGCGGCCGGGGTGCCCAGCTCATCGAACATTTTCAGCATAGCCGGCACTGAAACAGTCTTATCCTGCTCAACTTCATTTTTAAAATAATAGGCAAGGAAAACCGGGCATTTGATTTTTGAAAAAACTTCAGGCCTCATTGTATTTGAAATAAGATTCTGAAGGGCAACCAGTGCCTCCAGCCGGTATTGCATTACCCAGTATTTTGCCTGGGTTTCGCTTTCCTGAGTTATTTTCATTAATGGGCCTTTTTTTATATGCCTGACGATCTGTAAGCCCCAGTGCTTATCCAGGATTGAAGCTGTTTTATCATACAGTTTAACGCATGGCGAATAGAGCACAATTGCCTTGATTTCGGGATGTCTGGAGGCCAGGAAAATAGTCATTAATCCACCAGCAGATGTTCCTATTACAATAACTTCATCGCCCAGTTTTTCAGCTATCATGAGCGCCTTTTCAGCGGAGGCTTCATATTTACTGGCAGTAAGGCCGATCATTGTACTGTCACCCCTGTCGATTCCATGTTCCTGCAGTCTTGCAAGGTAAAGGTTAGCATGATATTTTTTTGCCAGGTCCCTGTGTACCGGATCGCCTTCTGCCTGGCTTGCTGAAAATCCATGAATATAAAGGAAAGCAATCCTGGTCTTTTCTTTTTTCGAGGAATCAGCCCAGATAATCCTTGCCTCATTGTCAGGCCTGATACCCTTTACTGCCTTTTCGCCGGAGTTTATCTGTCTTTCGAGCTCTGTGAGCGATGAAGGAAGATTATAATCAGGTATTTTAAAATCAGGCTTTGACGGTTTAGGACCAATGAAGTAACCGATCAGAAGCACAAGAACGATACCGGATAACCATTTTAATAATGTCTTCATCTTATTGTATTAGGTATTGTAAAGTTATGAAAGCAAACCTTATTAAACAAATAATGGCCCCCTTCAGGGGGCAAGCCACCGCGAAGCGGGGGACGGGGGTCGAACCATTCTGCATGACAAAAAATATCCTTACCTTTTCACCTGATTTTTAACCAGCCAATCCTAATGAAAACAACCGTCGATAAACCGCTTACCCTGATTGAATTCCTTGCGGAACAATATCCCGATTCACCACGGACAAGGATAAAGAAACTACTGCAGAGCGGCACTATCAGGATTAATGACAGGCCAATAACATTGCATTCATTTAATCTGAAACCCGGTGATGTTGTGGAAGTAAATAAGCAGGCCGGCAATGCGGCAAAAGCAGGATTTCCTTTCCCGGTTCTATATGAAGACGATGATGTAATAGTTGTTGATAAGCCTGCAGGCAAGCCTACTTCGAGCACCGATGGCAGTCTCAGCATACAGGAGATAATATCGGAATACCTGAAGAGGCAGAGTAAGGGAAGATACAGGGGGTATGTTGTGCACCGGCTCGACAAGGAGGTATCGGGAGTGCTTCTCTTTGCAAAGACGCACGATGCCATGGAGATTATAAAGGAGAAATGGAATGAGACGGAAAAACATTATTGGGCGCTTGTTGAGGGAACTCCTGAAAAGAGTGAGGATACTATAGAAAGCTGGCTTCTTGAGGACAGGTCACAGAAGGTTCATTCTGTCAGCGAAGTGCCCGATGCAAAATTTTCAATTACAAACTACCTCACAATAAAAAAGGTAAACGAAAATACACTCCTTGATATCAAAACAGATACTGGCCGGAAGAACCAGATAAGGGTTCATCTTTCGGATATCGGCTGCCCTATAGTTGGTGACAGGAAATACGGCGCTTCGGCTGAATTCAAGCGTCGCATAAGGCTGCATGCTTATTCATTATCGTTTCCTCATCCGGCCGACGGCAGGACCATAACTGTCAAATCACCGATGCCTGAAGGATTTCTTTCGCTGAAACTGAAGGACGAGCATTATAAATAGGGGTCTGTGGTTTATCCATTTTATCTTCTTTTCAAAGAATTTTAACCTATTGGAGTACTACATTTGTAATAGTACAAAACCGATATGAAATTAATACTGAAGCTGGTTATACTGGGAATTGTAATCCTGTTTGTATATAATTATTCTGAAAGCCATGATCTCAGGATACGGGAGAAGTATTTCATGAAGAATGGTTCCCCTGTCGGTGCAAACTTCACCGGCAGGAGCGCATACAATGAAAGAATAAACAGACCGGGAGGGCCGCCGGACAGACCAATGAGGAATAATAATCCGCCCGCTTTTACGGCTGAATTCCGGAAGAATATGGAGCTGGAACGTACGGCCAATGTCAGCTGGGTAAAAAATGCCACTATGGCATATTCACCTGATTCATGGTATATGCTGATGGAGTACGACAGACTTCCCTCATTGGCAGAGACGACCGCAGATGATGGAAGCATTGTTTCATCGGAAAAGCCTTCCGATACTTTTCATTACCTCAGGGGACGCACAAAGATCGATCTGCTTGCAAGCATGGAAAAAAATATTCATGAGACCGCTCATGGATATTTTGATCAGAATGTATTCCGGTATCTCCGGGAAAATAACCTGAAGATGATCGGTGGAAATGCCTGCGGATACATTTATATATCTCCTGAAAAACACTTTTATATTTCTTTCCCTTTAAGAGCCATTTTCCCTTCTCATGAGCTGGCGGCTGTTATCCCTGAAGATCTGAGGACATACCGTTTCGGCACATATATTGAAGGCAGCACTTCGACCCAGAGAGACGGTGTGATAGGGTTGCTGGATGAATTGCATGCTTATTATCTCGGATCGGAATATTGCTTCGACATGCTGGAACCATTTAAGAGTGCAGCGGGTTCAGATGCTGCAGGATTATTTGAATGGGTAAACCATTCACAGAGCACAATGAGCGCTTTTTACGAATTCGATTTTTTCATCCGTGAATACCTGCTTCATATGAAAAAGAAGTATACGGCAAATTATGTTATGCTAAAATCTAACCGTAGCTTTACTGAAGCATATTTAACACTCAGGTATTTGTATGAAGAGCTTATTGATAAATACCAGGATCGTATCAAGGACGAAATGAGACTGCTTAATTCTTCCGGTGACCAGGTAGCAAAAACAGAAAACGGATGGCTCTGGGTGAAGGCCGGCACGAGTAACGTTTCGAGCGGCACTCCAATTTTTTCAGACGAAAGGAAAATCCTGATGCCGGTGCTTGACAGCAGGAGATACAGGGATATTGCAGAAGATTTTCCCGACCAGATCCAGCACAGGTAACAAGCCTCTCTGATTTCATTTATACTTCATCTGGATTTATCTCCCCATTGAATGATAAGATATAACCCTTAACCATCCATGACAGATCTTTTTATCAGAATTACGCAGCCTACAAAAAAGAGGTGCCCCGGTTTCTGCCACTGCTCTTTTAATTTGAATAGTTTATCTTATTTACTTCTCTTCAGGAGTTAAATTAATTTGATACATCTTCAATTATGCTTTCCCGGAGGTCAAAAAGCTCCCAGCGTTTTGAAAGCACATCGGAACGCTTTTCTTTAAGAAGATTAATAAAATCCTTTATACCAAGCTGTTCGTTTCCGTTGGCATGGATCAGGACAATGCTTCCATTTTTTGGCCACTGGCCTTTTGCCAGCCAGGCATCACTGCCTACCGGAATCAACCCGAAGTTCAGGATCTTGTTGTATATTTTACGATCTGAAACTAATCCCGGGAAGCGGAAAAAGACTGATGGAACGATATCTTTCTGAAGAAGCGCAATTTCCGTTCGAAGAACTTCAGAATCGATGTCTGTCCCCGGAGCCATCATGAAATTTTCTTTAAGCGGAACATCTTTATATGTATTATGATTATAGGAATGGTTAATCCATACAATGTCAAGCTTGCCGACCCGCCCAAGGCTGTCAAGCCATCTCAGGTCGCCCGGATGCCTGTTGATCCATCGGCCGGTTATTGAGACTGCTATCGGAACGGGGTTCTCAACCAGTCCGATTTCATTAATAAGATCGGTAAAAATAATCCGGTCCAGCGGACGCTGGGATGGACACAGGTCTATCGTAATGTCGATACCCTTTTGTGAAGGCAGAAACCGTTTGAATCCCGCATCCTGCAAAGTATCGCTGTACTTTTCAGCCTGCTTCATTGCAATAAAATACGGGGTTGAGGAATATCTTGACCGGATGGTTGTCCAGGTGGACTGATTAATATTTATGCTATCTGCTAATAATATTCTAGTATCAAGCGACTTCGGAGATACAGTTAAATAGCAGGTATGTCCGTCTTTGGTGAACCTCCTCAAAATTATTACTTCATCTGAGTTATTCCTGCAAATACCCCAGCCGGTAAATGGCACATAATTGCTTATAATCTGTCCGGAGATTGTGTTTGTGAACAGTATGACCAGCGGTAATATTCTTAAAAACAGCATAACACCTCTTTTTTTAAAGAATCTAATTTAGTTCTTTCCTAAATATTTTCGTTTCATTTTATCATTCTCAGACCATTTCCCCTCAAATACCATTTAGAAATATCCCGATATTTAATCATAATAATGATTGCTTAGCAGCACACTTGTCTCTAAAATCCTGTAAATAAATTTTTTATAAAAAAGCTTATTTGTAAATTTGATACATATCAATATTCAAAGCCATGAAAAAGGAAATTAAACGTCGCGATTTTGTTGGAACATGTTTAAAGGCAGGAGTCGCCTGTTGTGCTTTATCATATGGCGCAAACCTGTCTGCTTTTAATCCGGCAAAGAGGCAGGATGTAAAACCCGATCCTAAGAATCTGGAATATTGCGGTTATAAATGTCCTCCCGACTGCCCTCTTAAAAAAGGTACGCTGGAGAATAATATAGAGTTGAAGAAGCAGGCTTATGCAGATTTTAAGTTTAAGGAGAAATATGGCATTGAATTCGATGCCGATAAAGTCTTTTGCTATGGTTGTAAAGTAAAGGATAAGCCATTAAGCCTCCCGATAACATCTTGTACTGTCCGCAAATGTGTTATAGAGAAGGGCTATGAATGTTGTATTCAGTGTGACGGACTCTCCGCCTGCAATAAGGAGTTATGGACTAATTTCCCGAAATTCAAGGATGCCGTAATTGAGATGCAGAAAAAATACAAGGCTGTCTGAATGAATAGGTCTTGCAGGTCTGGTCTTCCTACAGGTCGCTAATTTAGCAATGGACTTTCACGACCTGCACGACAATAAATAATAAACAATTCAGTAAATTCATGAAAAGGATACTTTTTATTCCCCTGATCCTGCTAGTTTTCGGTTGCTCTAAACCACAATCCAGGGGAGGGATAATATTCACTTTCGACGACCAGTCTGTCCGGAACTGGGTTGAATATCGCGATCTCTTCAGGAAATATGACGTGAAGGCAACTTTTTTTGTATCAAGGCCCCAGCTCCTGGATCAGGGCCTGATAAGCGGACTGAAGACTTTGCAAAGTGACGGGCATGAGATTGCATGTCATGGTTTAAATCATATCGATGCCAGGTTATATCGCGGTTCTGCTGACGGTTTTTATAAAGAGGAGGTAGAACCGGCGATCAGCAAGATGAATGAGATGGGCTTTAAGATCGTCTCTTTTGCCTATGCTTTCGGACTGGCCCCCGACTCGATTGATCAACTTCTGCTGAAACATGTGAAGTACCTGCGAAAGGCAACTTGGAACATGTATACTACATTAATCAGCAACTACGATAAAATTTATGCCAGGCCTGATTCATTCAATATCGTAAGTTCCATGGGAATTGACTGCAATTACAACATAGCCCTCGATAACATTGAATCAGGTATTCTCAGAGCCGAAAAAAATAACGAGGTTCTGGTGCTTCATGCTCATAAAATAGATGCCTCGGGTCTTGACTATACCATTAATCCGGCATACCTGGAACAGGTATTCAAACTATGTAAAAAGGATAAGATAAAAAGTTACAGGATGGAGGATCTGGAAGATTTCTTCAGCCATCGTAAGCTCAAAGATTCACACTGACTAATAACCCTCTTGTCCTCACACTTTATACCATGCACACTTTGCCTGTTGCCTGAAGTCTGACGCCTATCGCCTTATTGATAGCAAGACATCTCGAAGCGATATGTTAATGCAGATTCGGCATCTTATCCCTTGTGATGACGTAAGAGAACGAGAAAAACGTATTCCACCAGGCGGATCCATTATGGATTGTCGAGCGTGTATAATCGCCGTTCCAGGGCATAAACCATGACCACATATCTCCATATATCTTCATCTGGGAAGGATTGGGAGCTGAACCGCATTCAGAGAGGGCAATTATTTTACGGCCTTCAAATTTTTCCTTCACCCTGTTGAATTCATAGTACTGTGAGCTATGCTGGTTTTCACCGGGATAGATATCCATTCCTATTATGTCGACATAATCATTGCCCGGATACCAGTCAAGAGCATCAGCGTTGGTATTTGTTGTCCATACCCATATCAGGTTGTTGAGGCCATGATAGTTGACCAGCCTGTCGTACATGAGATGCCACAACGCCTTGCATGGTGCTGCTCCCTTGGCTCCCCACCAGAACCAGCCTCCGGCAGCTTCGTGAAGCGGGCGCCAGATAACGGGTATATTGGCATCTTTGAATTCTTTCAGGTAAACTGCGATGGTATCTATATCCTTGACCATTGCTTTATATTCATCTGAATTGGTATCAGTAATTTTTGATACATCAAAAGTTGTGTTGGCAGTATAAAAGGATCCCGTTTTAGTCAGAGGATCGCGCCAGTGCCACATCAATCCTACGATACCGTTATTATCCCACCACGCTTTGCCCAGGTTGAACGGAGCTTCATACAGGATACTTGTTGAATTCCGGATAGTATGATCAATAAAATCGAAACAGGTCAATGCCGGCCATTTATTGGTCGCGGTATGCACCCATGTCGCCTCATCAATATTTGTGCTGTAGGCGGCCATTGTTCCTGAAATGATGTTTGTGAGGAAGTTGGACTTCAGGTAATTATACAGGTTAACAGCCTGTGTCGAAGCTCCCGGGGTCACGAGGTTCGCATCAATATTAAATGTGAATTCGGGATCCGTATTGGGAACAATTTTTATGTAATCGATTATAAACCAGGTCCAATTTGGGGTGACCTTAATTAGATTGCTGCCTGTATTCAGAATGACGGTAGCAAATTTTTTCTCGGAGAAAGCTGTAGATACTGGAAGCTCAAACGAGCCTTTAATGCCATTTATATCAACATCGCAGACTTTGCCTCCAAAGTTTGAAGTTGAATATCCTATGTAGAGGTCAAACTTACCAGCCGTAATGTTTTCCAGTTCAAAAGTCACGTAATCGGCAGCATCGGTAAAGTTTCCTACATAACCGGTTCCCGAAAAGCCACCTATAGTCGTCATTATAGAGTTTGTTGACGACATCAGTCCATATTCTGCCTCATATTTGCCGTCTGTTGGCTGAGCGTACTTCGTTGTGAATGAGAAAGTAACGGCATCAGCATAATTGCCGTCGAGGTCCTTTACCGAATGAGCAGATACGCTGATATGATAAACCGTTCCTTCAGCAAGGGTAATGGCAATCGTTACCTTTGAACCTGAAACAGCAGCTGTTTTCGCTACTCCGTTTACAGTGATCTGATAGCTTGCATCCAGGGCAATGTTTTCATTATAATTTATATAAACACCGGCTGTTGCAGAGATCCTTGTTGCACCATTTACCGGCAACGTAGAGGTCATCAAAGGAGCGACAGTGTCGCCGGGTTGCTTTTTCTTGCATGACGTGGCAGTCAGAGAAATTATCAGTAAGAAAACCAGATATTTTTTCATAAGTTTCTTTAGAGTTAGGTGTCAGAGTACTTAAAATCACAAACAGTGTGTAAAAATAGATATAACAAATTTAAGATGATAAATTTAATCTAAAGCTTGTTTTTGTTTATTTTTCAGGGATGACAGGTCAATATGGAGAGGCTACTGGCTTATGGTTTGCAAAGAACAGGTTGCCCTCGCGCACTCTTAAGCATCTCTTATTAAGAATCAAAATGATAATCATTTCCCGTCTCTCTTTAATCTGCTCTTACTATCTTTGTAATCATATTTGTCTATAAATCTCACATATTAAAAGGCAATGAAAACATACACCCAGACCGGCACCTTCTCAATAATGGTAATGCTGCCGTGCCTCATAATCAGCATTGCATTGCTTTTTATTGTTGGTTTTGAACAAACCATCACTGTTGTAATTTTCAGCTTCTGCATATTGGCCCTTATTGTTTGCCTGTTGATATTCTATAAGCTGAAAATTATAATTGATGATACCCATCTGACCTTCATAATGGGAATAGGTCTTGTAAGGAAGAGTTTCCTTCTGTCGGATATTGAGAACTGCACTCCTGTCAGAAATTCAGTCTTGAACGGCGTCGGAATCCATATGACATCTTCCGGATGGCTCTTTAATGTTTCGGGATTGAGTGCAATAGAGGTTTCATTTAAAAACCGCAAAGCAATGATGAATATCCGGATCGGAACCGACCGGCCGGATGAAATCGCAGAAGCGGTAAGAGCAAAAATCACTAACGTTCAGGCAGGCTCATTTTACGAGAAGAGCGGGAGACAAGGAATATTTCTTACCGTAGCAGTTATGGCAGTAGTAATTGGTATTTTAGTTTTAATATTTGTTTCAGGAAGCAGGGAAACGAAAGCAGGTTTCTCGGATTCGTCATTGACCATCAGCGGGATGTACGGATTCTCTGTCAATTACTCCGACATAATACAGGCCGACACCCTTCAGATACTTCCTGGTATCCGGACGAGAACAAACGGTTTTTCAGCAGGGAATATCCTTAAGGGACACTTTAAACTGCAGGATAACTCAAAAGTCATGCTGTTTATCAGGAAAGGAACCGCGCCATATATTTTGATAAAAACAAAAGAGACAACGATTTATCTGAATTCCGGAAATCCATTAAAAACAAGGGAATATTATAAAAATATCAAAGACAGGATTGCCCTGGATCATTAGCCCGATACCTCATACCCGACGCCTCACACCGCTTGCCCGCCTTATTGCTCCTTTTCCGGTGCTACTGCCTCTGGCTTTACGGCTATCTTCGATTTCACATATTCCGCCTGCTCAGTCAAACCGGACTTCTCTTTCGATGATGCAATGCCGTTTAATATCATGCCATTGAAATATGAAAGAAATTGCTGACGATACTGTCGCGGAATCGTATCACGAAAACTCACAATCATATCTATGCCTTTCCTGAAATTGTCCGGATTTTTTACTTTTTTAAGATAATTGGCGAAAGGCTGCAGAAGGTTGAACTTTTTGCTTCCAAACGGCAGGTTGTCAAAGCGTGTGGCAAGTGAATCAAAATCGTTTTCAGTGGCATACGTGTATAATGTATTGTCGACGGCTCTCGATAATGCGCCTTTGACATGCTGTGATGATAATAGCTTTGCCTTCCCGAGAGCAGCCGTACTGTCGATGGGAGCCAGGGCAAGCAACGCATTGCCTGCCACCGAATATGAAGAATCATTAACAGATTTTATAAAAAACTCTCTGTACGTTTTGTTTTTGTACATTCCAAGTTCCTGGATTGCAGAGGCTCTTACAAGTGTGGAAGGATCATTTTTCGCCAGGTTCGCCAGGATTGGTTCAACAGATTTTTTAATCGAATCATCTCTGATATTCAGGTTCTGGATCGCATATATCCTTAACCCCTGGTACTTGTCATCAATGGCACTTTTGAGAAGTTCAAAAGCTTTCGGATCATCCTTCTGATGTCTTGCTGCAAAATCGATGGCTTCCCGTCTGTCGAGATAGAGTCCTGCGTTTTTATACTGGAATATGTAATTATCGAGAGTCTTATTGTCCGTTTTCGTGCATAGGAGGATTTTGTCTCCGTCGACATTTATAAGATCTGGTTTTGTATCGGCAGCGAAGGCAAATGTATCCGCTTTATTTTCGAGCCATACATTATATCTTTTCTTCCCGCCGCCCTGGTAAACATCTATTGCCACGGGCAGTTTAAAAATCTTATCAGCCTGGGTTTGTTTAACGTAGACCTTTGCTGATCGTTTTGCCTGATCATAATCATAGCTTATGGTGAGAGCCGGATGGCCGCTGCCATAATACCACTGGTTCCAGAACCAGTTAAGATCCTGTCCGGTTACCTCTTCACAGGCAAGACGAAGCTCCTGCGCTTCGGCAGAATTGAACTTATATGTGGTAAGGTACAGATTCATGGCTTTGTCGAAAGCGCTGTCTCCGATATAGTTACGGAGCATGTTCAGTATCCTCCCCCCTTTCTGATAACTAACGGCATCGAACATATCCTCACGGTCGCGGTAATAGAAGCGGACCAGATCTTTTTTCCCGCTGTTGCTGAACAGATAGTTCTGCATTGATTGGAAATTATGCTCATCACCTGCGTCTTTGCCATGCTTATACTCTTCCCACAGCGTTTCGCTCAGGTCGGCAAAAGATTCATTTAATGATATGTTGCTCCAGCTTTCGGTTGTGACATAATCCCCGAACCACATATGAAAAAGTTCATGCGAAATTACGTCTTCCCAGGAGTTGCCGTCAACCAGCTGCCTTGCATCCTGCTGGGCAGACTCACCATGTACCGTGGCAGTTGTGTTTTCCATAGCACCGCTCACGTAATCCCTTACCACAACCTGGGCATATTTTTGCCATGGGAAATCCACCCCGGTTATATTCGAGTAGAAGCTTATCATCTCCGGCGTCAGGCCAAATATCTTTCTTGCAACCGGGCCATATTCTTTTTCAACATAATAGCTTACCTCCTTGCCTTTGTACTTGTCTTTAATGATTGAGTATTCTCCTGCTGCCATCATCATGAGGTAAGGGGCATGGGGAAGATCCATCTTCCAGGTATCAGTGCGCGTTCCGTCAGAATGTTTCTTCTGCTTCACCAGCAATCCGTTCGAAAGTGTCTGAAACTTAGCAGGAACCGTCATGCTGATCTCATCCGTTGTTTTTTGATTTGGCTTGTCAATTGTGGGGACCCATGCCGAATTGGACTCAGTTTCTCCCTGTGTCCACACCTGTGTGGGTTTGTTTTTATCTTTTCCAAGAGGATTGATAAAATAGAGGCCTTTTGCCCCCATTATTGCGGCACTTCCTATTGATTTGATTTCGTCAGGTTTGGAAATATAATCAATAAAAAGAGTATAGTTTTCTCCGCTGCTGTAGGTTTTGTCAAGATTGATGCGAAGCTTTAAGCTGTCATAAGTGTATTTCAACGGAATATGAGTGTCGCCTTTTATCACTGACACCTCTTTTATTTCCATGCTTTTTGCATCGAGACTCACCGAATCTGTCGGATAAAAATGAGGTTTAAGGGTGATCAATGCTTTTCCGAACATATACGATCTGGAAAAATCGAAGCTTACATCCAGTTTGGTATGAATAAGGTCATTGATTTTTGTCGATGTAGCCCGGTAGAAGCTTTTCCAGGCTTCTGACTTCTTATTGTCTGTCTGTTGCGAGTAGCAGGCGGATGACAAGATCAGGAAGAGTACGATAATGTTTTTTTTCATGGCTTAACTTAAATATAACATTGAGGTAAAAGTAAAGCAAGATATTATAAAAATCTTAAATTTGATCGGTTGAATCATTAAAAGCAGAACATTATCAGTCCCCGTGCCTGTAAATCCTAAATCATATATCATGAACAGAATAATATGCAAGTTTTCAGCTCTTATGCTGACACTTAGCGTGTCGTATAATGCAGTATCTATGGATGATGTACGGCTGGCGTATTTTCCGCGATTATTTTTATGTTAATAACATGAATGGTGTTGACTGGGCAGCGATGAAAGAACGATATAGTGTTCTGCTTCCATACGTAAGTCATAGAGCTGACCTCGATTATATACTTGATGAAATAATATCTGAATGCAATTCAAGCCACAGCTATGAGAACTGGGGTGACTTTGAAAGAGTGAAAAAAGTTGATAACGGGCTCTTGGGCGCTGAACTGACGGCCGATGCAACTGCGGGTCGTTACAGGATATCTAAAATATATGCCGGAGAAAACTGGAATTCCACCTGTCGTTCGCCCCTGACTGAACAGGGCGTTGATGTAAAGGAATGAGATTATCTGATCAGTATTGACGGGAAAGAAGTTACAACCGCAGATAATCCATATTCTTATCTTGAAAATAAGGCCAATAAGACCGTTGAAATAAAGGTTAACAGCAAGCCTTCGGCCGCTGATGCCCGCACCTCGCTTATAAAGCCGATATCAACTGAGCTGGAGCTTCGGTATTTTAACTGGGTAAATGAAAGAAGAGCCATGGTCGATAAGCTTTCCGGAGGAAGAATAGGTTATATACATGTTCCCAATACTTCCACTGAAGGAAACCGCGAACTGTTTCATGGCATGTACGCATACTTCGATAAGGAAGCATTGATTATTGATGAACGATACAATGGAGGCGGATTTATTCCGGATCGTATGGCCGATCTGCTTGACCGTCATACTCTGACTTACTGGCACCAGAACGGCCTTGAGCCAGGCAAATCGCCTGCTGTAGCCAATGACGGACCAAAAGTAATGCTGATCAACGGATACTCCTCATCAGGAGGTGATGCCTTCATTCCGATTGCACGATCTTACATGATTCTTGCCAGGCAGAGCAACCCTATAATGAAGCTAACCAGAACTGTGGCAAACGCCAGCCACCGGATTTTTTCCCTGACCCTGTCGATGCTCAGAGCGCCGAAGATTAAAGCTGCCAGGCAGAACAGGAATGCTATGAGGGAAAGAGTGATGTGGTTCTGAAGGAATGAAGGGAAAAACTTCAGGTAATAATCTGATTTTTCTTCAGGAGTAGCAAAGCGGGCAGAGTGCCGTACTATCATCCATGAGAACTGGATAACCATTGGAACTATTAGAAGGGCTAATGCCGTGATAATCGTTACATTCTTTCCGGAAGAGGTTTCAGTTTCCATGTAAATTTCGAAAGATGAAGGTAAACGGAATTACTTCTGAATCGCTTCCATGGAATAAGAAATTTTTGTGATTTTCGAATTCTGGTCCAGGGTAACAATATATCCGCTTTTTGAATCGAAGAATTTATCTCTTATAAAATACCATTTATTAGCTAATTTCAGATGCTCCTTATATTCCATATGCATATCGCTCATTGGGTAAATCTTGTCCAGGCACGTCTCAAAGACCTTCGCGTTGGCAGCGGTATTTAAATAAAAGTCTTTTCTGACAAGTGATAAAAGCGCAGACATACTGTCAGGCCGGCTTTCAATTACCAATATTGCCCCATCTTTTATATTGAATATTTCGTTTGAAGAGGAAGATGTTTCATCGGTAAACGAAAAGCCGGCTTCGACTTTATAAAAAGTGCCGTTAAAGACCTTCGCCAGCGTATCCGACACGATCTGTGTCTTATCAATGCTGATTTTTGATTTAATGAAATTATCGAGCAATGAATTATCTTTTTCAGGTATCTCCTGTGCAATTATATTTATGCCCAGGAAACTAAGGAACATAATAAAGCAAATGGATTTTTTCATGGCAGTTTAGTTTTTATCTAAAGTACACCTATTATCGGGGAATTCAAATAAATCTCTCAATATTTAGGATGGCAGGGCTTGCAAGTCTTGAATTTGGAAAGGTTATTTTTTTAACTTTACAGAGACGTTTTAACACCAGGATTGGTATAATATTATAAACAGAGTTAAATGAGACGAATCTTTTTACTTCTTGGGGTCATTTTCATCGGGTTTGTTACATCATGCTCGAAAAAGGATAATGCACCGGATCCGCTCATAACAGTGAGCCCGGAGTCACTGAAGGTTACTGCTGACGGCGGGAATTCCACCATCGATGTAACAATGAACGGAAGCAAATGGGTGGTTACTTCTGATCAGACCTGGTGCACTGTTTCAGTTAAAAGCTCTAATCATGCCTATATTCAGGTGACTGTGACGTCTGCTTCAAATACAACGAAAAATGAGCGCACGGCTAATCTGACGTTCGTGATGGATGAAAAGAAAACTGTAACTCTCACCATTGTGCAGGAAGGGCAAAAAGAACTTTACCCCGATTACAGCAGCCGGATAGCACCTGATGCTACAGGAATGGGAAGCAACGCTAAAGTGCTTGCAGCAAAAATGTTTGCAGGATGGAACCTGGGAAATTCACTTGAAGCTCCAGGAAGCGAAACAGCCTGGGGAAACCCCCTGACAACCCAGAGATTTATCGATTCAGTTAAAGCAGCCGGAATTAATGCGATTCGTATACCCTGCGGCTGGAATAGTTACATTGAAAATGCCACCACATGCAAATTAAGCGCATCGTGGCTTGCACGCGTGAAGGGAGTTGTGGACTATTGCTACAGCAACGATATGTACGTAATCATAAACATCCACTGGGACGGCGGGTGGCTGCAGGACAATCCGACCTATGTCAGGCAGTATGCGGTTAATGCCAAACAAAAAGCGATATGGCAGCAGATAGCTGTCAACTTCCGTGATTATGACGAGCATTTGCTCTTTGCAGGCACCAATGAAGTAAATAGCGGCAGTGCTACTCCTGTTGAAGAAAATTTTATTGTGCAGATGTCTTTCAATCAGACTTTTGTTGATGCTGTTCGCTCTACGGGAGGGAAGAATTCTTATCGCAACCTTATCATTCAGGCCTTCAACACAAATATCGACCTTGCTGTCGCTCACCTGATAGTATCAAATGATACTATCACAAACCGGCTGATGGTTGAAGTTCATTATTACGACCCGTGGGATTTTTGCGGACTGGAGGCAGATGCATCGTGGGCTACGGTGAAATATTTCTGGGGAGCGGCTTTTTCCGGATCTGGATCTATATCTAATTGGGGTCAGGAAGATTGGGTGCGAACGCAGTTTCAGAAAATGAAAACTAATTTTGTAGACAAAGGTTATCCGGTTATTCTGGGTGAATTTGGAGCAACGCGCCGGTCAGCCCTGACAGGAACCACCCTCGAGAATCATCTTGCTTCGCGTGCTTATTATTTTCAATATGTCTCTCAGCAAGCTAAAAATTACGGACTGGTTCCTTTTTACTGGGACAACGGATTCACAGGAAACTTTGGCTGCGCTATGTTTAACCGGAGCGATGGCTCCGTCTTCGACCGCCAGGCTCTGAATGCATATATTACTGGAGTAACTGCAGGAACCTATCCTTTTTAGCCATTATGGATAGCGTATCATTGGTTATAAAGGCTCTGGAATTTGCAGCCGTAAGACACAGGAAACAGTTTCGCAAGGGTAAGGATAAATCGCCTTATATAAATCATCCAATCCAGGTAGCAAACCTTCTGGCAAATGAAGCAGGGGAGAAGGACCCGGTGCTGCTCTCCGCGGCAATGCTTCACGACGTAATTGAGGATACTGTAGAGACCAAAAAGGAAAAGAA